>CAJKQE010000016.1 GCA_905201915.1 uncultured Lachnospiraceae bacterium | reverse complement strand
ACATATTCATGCAATATTAAAAAAAAGCGTCACTCGGAGTATTCGTCTAATCTATGTTATATAAGTTATAATAAAGACAATCAAGAGGCCGATTGATAAAAAATAATATTGAAAGGAGCAAAAAAATGAAAAAAAAATTTAATGAAGATAGTGAAATAGAAGTAATTGCTATTAAAGTCACTAATTCACAAGGAGAAAAAGAAGACGGATTGATGATACATTATGGAGCTGACTCGTGGAAACCTTTAGGTGGGTTGGGGATTAGTTCAACAATGATGTTTGTATCGCCGAAAAAAATATCTAAAGGAGGTGTTGTTAAACCTGAAATGCGAGAAAAAATAGTAGGGTTTATGAGGGAGTTTCTGGAAAATTATCTGGAAGAATTATCAGAAGAATTAAAGAAGCCAGTAAAAAAAGATAAATAATTATGAAGGGGAAATTTCCCCTTCTGCTGAGTATTTATCCTAGAGGGAATCATGATTCTAGTAAAGTGGAAATCGGCATTCAGAAATGCGGAACCCTTTAATCTTTTGCTTGATTAATTAATGTCAAAACAATCTGCTATTGTCAAGTTCTTGCCGCTTTAGCGGTGCGAAGCAGACTTTACAATAGTAGATTGGATTTGATTTTCTGTTAAAAGCAAAAGATTGATTTAGACAATTGATTTCTTATGAACGGATAGATGGAGAAATCAAGTTTGGAATATTCATTCATAAAAAAATAGAATATATTACAGAAAGAAAAATAGAAAGGAAATATAAAATTATGGCATTACGAAAATTGAATAGATTTACATATTTTGATTCGGATTATTTTTTTGAAGGAAAAAGATTTAAAATAATTGGTAAGCAGATTTGGATTGACTATGACACGAAGAAACCTGTTGGAACGAAGGTAGAAGTTGTTATAGTATCAGACAAAACAGACTATGGATGCGAGGATGGAGAAGTTGTTTCAAATATCTATGAAAAATTGGTCTTTAAAGTGCCGATGGAAATAGATATACCTATGGATGTGGAAGTGAAACCAGTGAATGCGGTTTGTACAATTTATGGCGATTATCGCAACCAGTTATCTATTGTGTGTGACGATATCGAAATTGTAGGAAAATAGGTTAATGTGTTCATTTTGGCTCGCAAGAGGCAAAATGAACGCTCCAATGCTATAGTATTACCATTGGAGCGATACTGTTACAATGCTGATAAAATAAGGAATTGTAGATGTAACGATAGCTATGTTCGTTACAAAGGAAAGGAGCGTTATGGCAGATACGGTCAGTCGTTCATGGTTTGCCGTTCTTCCTCATCCTGAAAAATATTACAAAGGTTCACCAGAAGAAATTGTAGAAGAAATGAAAAATGAATGGATTGGAGATAATCCATTGAGAAAAGGACATTGGGCATATTGCATTTCTAAAGATGGGCTTCCGCATATTCATGCTGTATTGGAGAACTCTGTAAGTATGAGATTTTCGGCTGTGAAAAAAGCATACTCAAAAGTAAGTATCCACTTGGAAGAGACAAAAGCGGACAAGAAGCAAGTCATGAAGTATATACTCAAACAGCCTCCGTTCGATGAAAAGGGTGAGCAAGTTATTTGTTTTACTTCATATGGGAACATCGAAGGAAACAGGCGATTTAAACTTTCCAATATGAACGAGACTTTAGATAAGATAGAAGAACTTGTAGAAGAAGGGATGACGCCGAGTCAAATTATGGCAGAAGATATACGATTGAGGAAAGAAGAAACGTTAATAAGAAAGGCATATTTTGCAAAGCGTTACAGAGAAACTCCACCGTATAGAGATATTAGAGTTGTCTGGCACGTGGGAGCAAGTGGAGAGGGGAAGAGTTATTCCTACATAGATTTGTGTTGCCGATATGGTGATGATAAAGTATATTTTTTCTCGGATTATGCCAATAAAGGTGTGGGCGGTTTTGACGGATATTGTGGTGAAGAAATCTTATTTATAGATGAACTAAAAAAAGGTTCCTTACCATATGAATTGTTATTGTTGATTTTACAAGGGTATCGCACTCAGGTTCACTGTAGATATTCGAATTGTTATGCACTTTGGAATGAAGTTCACATTACATCAATTTATCCACCAGAAGAGATATATAAGAGCGTGGTAAACGATGAGGATAGAGGAATAGATACAGTAAAGCAGTTATTGCGAAGAATAAATACATTTATTTATCATTATAAGGATGGTGAAGAGTTTAAATCATTTGAATTAGATGGAAAAGAGTATGTAAACTATGAGGAATTGAAATATTTAGCATTAGAAAAAGATGGATTCTGTGAAATCTCCGATTCAGACAATCCATTCAGAGAGGATGTGGAACATGAAAATAAATAGAAGAATAGTTATAGGCATTGAGGAACTGAAAAAGAAAAAATGGAAAATTATATTTCCATTAACATATGTAGGAATAATCTGTTTTATTTGGGTGATGGGTGCAGAATATATGATTCGCTTGGATGATTCTGCGGTTTCTGGTTTATATAAATGGATTTTTCATATATGTGCATTTGAAGCAATGTTGATAGGCATAATAGCAATTTTAATGTACTTTGGAGGTGGGAATAAAAAGTGCAGAAAAATAGAAAAAGATTTTTTAGAAAATAAAATAGTTGATAGAAAAGGAAATCCGCCTATGGTAATTTCAAAAAGGAAGGAAAAAAATGGAGTTGTTTTTGAGTTTTATTCATGTGGAATATCACAAGATGAATTTGAGAAACAAAAGGATAGAATAGAAGTTGTTTTGGGAGTGAAAATTATTTCTATAGATAAAGGAAGAAGCGTTCGGAATATTATTGTGAAAGGTATTTCAGAAGAGAATGAACTAAATAAGAAATTAGTGTGGAAAACAACTTTTTTGGATAAAGATGATTTTGTTTTGAAATTAGGGAAAAACTATTTTGCGGATGAAGAGGTTGATTTGTCAAGTATTCCACATATGCTTATTGGAGGAGGAAGTGGTTCTGGGAAAAGTAGTTTGTTAAAACTAACTCTCTACCAATGTATAAAAAAAGATGCGGCTGTTATAATAGGTGATTTCAAGGGTGGGATTGACTATATAGGTAAATGGCGTGAAAAATCTATAGTAATTACAGAAGAACAAGAATTTCTTGAAAAATTACAGGAAATTGTAGAGATTATGAAAGAAAGACAATTACTTTTTCTTGAAATGGGTGCAAGTAATATAAAAGAATATAACCAAAGGGCAAAAACCAAAATTAAAAGGATAGTAATTGCGTGTGATGAGTTCGCACAAGTATTTAGAAAGAGGGATGTAAGTAAAGAAAAGAAAGAGTTACATAGTAAAATAGAGTTTCAAGCAGAAAAGATTGCGACTTTGGGAAGGGCGCTTGGTATTCACTTGATTTTGGTTACAGCTAGACCCGATTCGGATGTTTTAGATGGGAAAATTAAGGGAAATTTAGGATATAGGATTTGTGGAAGAGCAGATTCAGTATTATCTAAAATTATTATTGATAAGACAGATGCATCTGAACTTATTTCACAAGAAGATGAAGGATTTTTTGTGACAAACTTTAATACTCTATTTAAAGCATATTATTTTGAAGAAACTTGTTGGGAAGAAGAGTGATATTGTATTTATGGAGCAAATAAAACTATGTGAAAAAGCACTTTTGAACGTATATGAAATGATGGTATATACAGGGTGGGGTGAAAATACTGTTAGGGATGAATTAAATCATCCAAGATGTTCTTATGTTGTGCGAAAAGGAAACAGACTATATGCGAATCGGAAATTATTAGATAAGTATCTTGACAGCATTTCGGGATTGTAGCTAGAAAAATGGAGTAAAGCTGTGATATAATGTAATCAAGCTTTTACTCCATTCTTTCTTATGCTGATTAAGAAAGGATGGTCAATAAATTATGGGAAAGGATTTAAAAGGGAAAGAATTAGGAAAAGGAATATCACAGAGGGCAGACGGAAATTATATGGCTCGTTATGTAGACCGTTATAAAAAGCGTCACACATTTTATGGAAGAGATTTAAAAACATTACGTCATAAGTTGGAAAGAGCAAGATATGAATCGGAACAAGGGAAGTTTTTATCTGGTGGAAATATAACACTTTCGGAATGGTTTGAAGAATTTTTGAAACTATATAAGGAAGGGAAAGTAAAAGCAACGACTGTATATAGAATTAGACAGACCTTTTCACCATGTAAGAAAAACATAGTTGGTATGATGAAGTTGCAGGACATAAGAGCAATTCATATACAACAACTTATTAACGAATTGGATGAAAAGGGGTTTACATATGGTACGATTCGATTATTAAAATCTTTACTGAACGAGATGTTTAAAAAAGCAGTTGGGAATGGATATGTACTAATAAATCCATGTGATGCGGTTGTTATGCCGAGAAAAGTGACATATGAAGCCAGATTTTTGACGGAACAAGAGCAAGAAATGTTTTTAGAAGTAGCAAAAGAATATTCGCATTATGATATTTTTTGTGCGTGTTTATCATTTGGTGCTAGAATTGGAGAGGTATTAGGATTAAAGTGGAGTGATATAGACTTTGAGAAAAAGACAATCCATATACAACGTACACTCCATTATTCAAAAGTAAAAGAAAATGAATCATGCCACTTCTTTTTTACAACTCCTAAGACAGAATCAAGTAATAGAGAGATACCTTTGTTGCCAGAGACAGAAGTAATATTAAAAAGAGTTCGTAAGAAACAATTAAGAAATCGGATGCTTTATGCAACACAATGGAAAAACGAAGAACCATTTAATGATATGATATTTACTACACAACAAGGAGTACCAATCCGTTATGGAGATGTAAATAGGACAATAAAATCTGTGATATTAAAAGCCAATTTACAGGAAGAAGAACTTGCAAAATTTGAAAATCGAGAACCTTTTGTTTTGAAGCCGTTCACACCACATTGTTTTCGACATACATTTGTTACACGTTGTAAGATGAATGGTGTACCATATGAAACGATTCAGTTATATGTGGGACATAGCGATAAGGAAACAACTGCTTATTATAATCATGCAAAACCAGAAATGGATATCAGTACTTTGAATAAGGTTTCGTTTCTTAGTGTGGTGTAAAAATGGTGTATATTGCGATATGATTGAAGACAGTACAAGGAATATGGGGAAAGTTTGCTAGATGCCATACGTACAGGACTAATTGATATTTGGCACACTGCTTCGGCAGTGTGCTTTTTGCTTGTACAAAAGGAAAAACAATGGTATAATGTTTGCACAACGTGCAAACCAAGCCAATGGGAATTGGCTTGCTGCCGTATCTACGGCAGATTATACCGGCAAGCCACGGCTCGCCGAGCAAATACCCTAGTGGGTGCTTTCTCGTCTTCGCACGTGGTATAATAGATTAAATTGCTATTTAATTTTGTATTGGCAGGTGGAGAGATGAATGGAAAAATTAGGATGAAGGGACAGCTGAAAATATATATGCAGTTTCCGGTGATTTTAGGAATTTTACTCATAATCATGAATATTGCTGTATTTGCAATAAGCATAAAGGCGGGAGTTCTGGTAAGTGTTTTCGTAGTTGCTTATATTTTGATTGTGGTGCTTTTATATTTACACAGTCGTACCGGCATTATGAATGAGTTGATTTCCTTTGCAACTCAATACGGGCAGGTACAGAAGAATTTATTAAATGAATTTATTGTACCTTATGCGTTATTGGACTCTAATGGAAAGATTTTGTGGTTGAATAAGGAATTTGTCAAGCTTACTGGAAAGAATAAGAAATATCGCAAATCCGTTACCACTCTTTTTCAGGAGATTACGAAGGATAAGTTGCCAAAAGAGGCAGACACAGAGGTTGCTGTTCGATACAGCAAAAGAGATTACAAGGCGGTTATGCGTGTGATTTCTATGGATAAACTTCTGGAGGAGTCCGGGCTTGTGGAGTTGGCACAGGAAAATGATTTAATTGCCATGTATTTATTTGATGAAACAGAATTAAATCAGTATATTAGACAGAAGGAAGATGAAAAGCTGGTTACCGGTCTTCTATATCTGGATAATTATGAAGAGGCATTAAATAGTGTTGAGGAAGTTCGTCGTTCTCTTTTAGTAGCTTTAATCGAAAGAAAGCTGAATAAATATTTTAGTGATGTAGATGGGCTGATTAAAAAGTTGGAAAAAGACAAATTTATCCTTGTTATGCGTCAGAGTTCTTTGGAAGAATTAAAGAAAAAACGTTTTAATATTTTAGAAGATGTAAAAACGGTAAATATTGGAAATGATATGGCAGTTACTGTTAGCATTGGTATTGGTATTAATGCACCTACTTATGCTCAGAATTATGAATATTCACGCATTGCTATTGATTTAGCACTGGGGCGTGGCGGAGATCAGGTGGTTATTAAAGATAGAGACCAGATGATTTATTATGGCGGTAAATCTCAGCACGCAGGAAAAAATACTCGTGTAAAAGCTCGTGTAAAGGCTCATGCACTGCGAGAATTTATGGTAAGCAAGGATAAAGTTGTGGTTATGGGACACAAGATTTCTGATGTGGACTCTATTGGCGCAGCGATTGGTATTTACAGAGCAGCCAAATCATTGAATAAGAAGGCACATATTGTTGTGAATAATCCTACTATGTCTGTGCGACCGATTATTGAAAACTTCAGTAATAATCCTGATTATGATGAGGACATGTTTGTAGACAGCAATGAAGCAAAAGAAATTGTAGATAATAATACCGTTGTAGTTGTCGTAGATACTAATAAGCCAAGTTACACAGAATGTGAGGAGCTTTTGCATAAGACGAAGACGATTGTAGTGTTAGATCACCATAGACAGGGCAGTGAAGTTATTCAAAATGCTGTATTGTCTTATATTGAGCCTTATGCTTCATCTTCCTGTGAAATGGTAGCAGAAATTCTTCAGTATTTTGCTGATGATATAAAAATATACAATATTGAAGCAGATGCTCTTTATTCCGGTATTATTATTGATACAAATAATTTTACTGCGAAGACAGGTGTCCGTACTTTTGAGGCAGCAGCTTTTCTTCGCCGTTGTGGTGCAGATGTTACCAGAGTGCGGAAAATGTTCCGTGATGATGTGAAATCTTATCGTGCAAAAGCAGAGGCAATCCGTCATGTGGAAACATATAAAAATTGTTTTGCCATTGCAGTGTGCCCAAGTGAGGGTATTGACAGTCCTACTGTGGTAGCTTCTCAGGCAGCAAATGAGCTTTTAAATGTAGACAGTATTAAGGCTACTTTTGTACTTACTGATTATCAGAATAAGATTTATATCAGTGCAAGAGCTATTGATGAAGTAAATGTACAATTGATTATGGAAAAAATGGGCGGCGGCGGTCATATTAATATGGCAGGCGCACAGCTTCCGGGAGTTTCCGTAGAGGAAGGTATCCGACAGTTAAAAAATACCATTGACAAGATGATAAAAGAAGGAGATATAGAGGTATGAAAGTAATTTTAATTGAAGATGTAAAATCTCTTGGAAAAAAAGGTGAAATTGTAAACGTAAGTGATGGATATGCAAGAAATATGCTTTTTCCTAAGAAATTAGGTGTAGAAGCGACAGCAAAGAATATTAATGATTTAAAACTTCAAAAAGCACACGAAGAAAAAGTAGCAAAGGAAAATCTTCAGGTTGCAAAAGATTTTAAAGAAGAATTAGAAACAAAACAGGTAACAGTAGGAATTAAGGTGGGAGAAAACGGAAGAACCTTCGGTTCTGTATCTACTAAAGAAATTTCTGAAGCAGTGAAAAAACAATTAGGATATGATATTGATAAAAAGAAAATGCAGCTTCCTAATCCAATTCGTGAATTAGGAACAACCATGGTTCCTGTAAAGCTTCATACACAGGTTACAGCGCAGCTTAAAGTTGTGGTAAAGGAAGCATAGGAAGGGAGTCTTCGCCAACATGGAAGAAGCACTGATAAAACGAATTCTGCCTCATAGTCCGGAAGCTGAGCAGTCAGTTATTGGTTCTATGATTATGAGCAGAGATGCTATTGTGGAGGCTTCTGAGATTATTACAGGAGCAGATTTTTACCAGCAGCAGTATGGTATGGTTTTTGAGGCAATGATAGAGCTTCATGATGAAGGCAAGGCAGTGGATTTGATTACTCTACAGGAAAGATTAAAGGAAAAAGATTTGCCTCCTGAGATTTCCAGTATGGAGTTTGTAAGAGATTTGCTGTCAGCAGTGCCTACTTCTGCAAATGTAAAGTATTATGCAGAAATTGTAGCAGAAAAATCTATGCTGAGAAAGTTGATAAAAACCACAGAGGAAATTACCAACGCCTGCTATTTGGGAAAGGAAAAGACGCAGGATATTTTAGAAGTTACAGAAAAGAAAATTTTTGATTTGGTGCAGAACCGAGGCAGTGAGGAGTTTGTCCCCATTCGTCAGGTAGTGTTAAATGCCATTGAAAAAATTGAAAAAGCCTCCAGAAGTCAGGGTAGTGTAACGGGTATTCCCACAGGTTTTATTGATTTGGATTATAAAATGTCCGGCTTTCAGCCTTCTGATTTGATTTTAGTGGCAGCTCGTCCTTCTATGGGAAAAACAGCCTTTGTTTTGAATATTGCCCAGTATATGGCATTTCATAATGATGTGACAGCGGCAATTTTCAGTTTGGAAATGTCAAAAGAACAGTTGGTAAATCGTCTTCTGGCATTAGAGTCAAAGGTAGACTCACAGAATATCAGAACAGGTAATCTGGAGGATGAAGAATGGGCAAAACTTATTGAAGGTGCGAATATTATTGGAAAATCCAATTTAATCATTGATGATAAGCCGGGGATTTCTATTTCTGAGTTGCGCTCTAAGTGTAGAAAGTACAAGATGGAACATAATCTGGGCATTATTTTTATTGACTATTTGCAGCTTATGACAGGAAGTGGAAGAAGTGAGTCCAGACAGCAGGAAATTTCAGAGATTTCCCGTTCTTTAAAAGCACTTGCCAGAGAATTGAATGTGCCTGTCGTGGCGCTTTCTCAGTTGAGTCGTGCCGTAGAGCAGCGTCCTGATCACAGACCAATGCTTTCTGACCTTCGAGAATCCGGAGCTATTGAGCAGGATGCCGATGTGGTTATGTTTATTTATCGTGATGATTATTATAATAAAGACTCTGAGAATAAAAACATAGCAGAAATTATTATTGCCAAACAAAGAAACGGCCCTATTGGAACTGTAAATCTGGTATGGCTGCCAAATTATACAAAGTTTGTGAATATGAAGAAATAAAAATTGAATATTATTTTAAAAGACCACCCTGTCACCTGTCAAAATTTAAGGGTGGTCTTTTATATGCGGTACTAATGAGATGTTTTATTCCTCATAAATATTTACAATTTCTCCTTCTAAAATACGGTTCATATTTTTTACGGCACAGAAGTTTCCGCACATACTGCAAGTGTCTTCTTTTTCTGGTTTTGCCTCTGCACGATAGCGCTTTGCTTTTTCAGGATCAATGCACAGGCGGAACATTTCTTCCCAATCCAGATTTTTTCTGGCAGTACTCATTTTATAATCCCAATCAGCAGCGCCTTTAATACCTTTGGCAATATCAGCAGCATGAGCGGCGATTTTAGATGCAATAATACCTTCTTTTACGTCATTGACATCAGGAAGTCGAAGATGTTCAGCAGGTGTTACATAGCAGAGGAAAGAGGCTCCGTAAGTGGCAGCAATAGCGCCTCCGATAGCAGCAGTGATATGGTCATATCCGGGAGCAATATCCGTTACAAGAGGTCCTAGTACATAGAAAGGTGCTCCCTGACATACAGTTTGCTGAATTTTCATATTGGCCTCAATTTGATTTAAAGGCATGTGTCCGGGACCTTCAATGATAACCTGAACATCTTTTTTCCATGCACGTTTTGTCAGTTCACCTAAAGTAACAAGTTCCTCAATCTGAGAAATATCTCCGGCATCGGCAATGCAGCCTGGGCGGCAGGCATCCCCAAGACTCATGGTGACATCATATTTTTGACAGATATCCAAGATACGATCATAATGTTCATAAAAAGGATTTTCCTGTCCTGTCATTTCCATCCAGGCAAAGATAATAGAACCGCCTCTGGAAACGATGTTGGTAAGGCGCTTATTTTCCTTAAAGCGTTTAGCAGTATTTTTATTAATACCTACGTGGATAGTCATAAAATCCACTCCGTCTTTTGCGTGCATTTCCACAATCTTAATCCATTCTTCAGAGGTGATTTCTTTTAATGGTTTGTGGTAGTATACAACAGCATCATAAATCGGTACAGTACCGATAATTGCCGGACATTCTGAAGTTAATTTGCGGCGGAATTTCTGAGTGTCTCCAAAAGAGCTTAAATCCATAATAGACTCAGCCCCCATTTTTACGGCATCATTTACTTTCTCAAGCTCCATATCCAGGTCTTTCCAGTCTCTGGATGTTCCCAGATTAACATTGATTTTTGTTTTCAGCATAGAGCCAATTCCATTTGCTTCCAGACAGGTATGCAGTTTATTTGCTGGAATTGCCACTTTTCCTTCCGCAACCAGCTGGCGAAGTTTTTGCACATCCATTTCTTCTTTGGCAGCTACAGATTTCATTTCTTTGGTGATGATACCCTGCCGTGCGGCATTCATTTGTGTGGTGTACGTCATGTTCATTCTCCAATCTTATTTTATTAAAAAACTCCCCGAAATAGAAAAAGTGCCCGTACCAAAAAAAGGGTATACGGACACTGTAAATGCTAGTATAAACTCCCTACGTTGGCATAATCCAAATCAGGTAATACAGGTCGAAGTCAGACTTCCTCTCAGCCCTTAGGCTCCCTGGTTGTTTTTTTTCAGTGTAGCACTGCTATGGGGACTTGTCAATGTTTTTGTCGAACGTATTTTCTTGCATTTTAAAGTGTGTTTGTTATAATAATTAAGAGAAAGTGAGAAAGGGGTTAAAGTATGCAGGAGACCGTTTACTCCGTTTCGGAAGCAGTAGGAATTTTAGAACTTCAATCTCATGTACTTAGGTACTGGGAGGAAGAAATGAAACTTCCTATTAAGAGAAACGAGTTGGGACACAGATACTACACCCGATGGGATATTCAGGTTTTTTTGAGTATTAAAGAACTAAAGAGAAAAGGATATTCATTAAAAGAAATTGGAAAACTGGCTAATCTTTTTTACGAGAAACCGAAAGATGAGAGTAAAATTTCTGCAGAATTTATGGAGATTATAAGTAAGCTTGTAAAGGCACAGTTAAAAGAGAAAAAAACGGGAGAAGAGCGGTATAAGAAATTAGATGAAAGAATTCGTAATTATCAGCAATCAAGGCGTGAAGTAGCTGCTGCTTTTGAAAAGAAAAATTCCAAAAAGAAGGGGATATTTCAAAGAAGATGAAGTTGAAAAAAGGGAAGAGGCAGGACTTTATAAGTTCTGCCTCTTTTCTAAAAAATATTAGCCTTCAACGATAGCTTCTGTTGGACAAACACCAGCGCATGTTCCGCAGTCAACGCATGTATCAGCGTCGATAACGTATTTGTCATCACCTTCGGAAATAGCTTCAACTGGGCATTCACCAGCGCATGTTCCGCAGCTTACACATTCATCTGTAATTACGTATGCCATGATCATATCCTCCTTTATATTCTGAATTTAAGAATTCAGTTCTTAGGTGTATTCTAATATATTTACTTCTATAATACAAGTCTTAATTTAGAAACAATATAGAAAAAGAGTTGAACATAAGAAGGAAAGCGATTATAATAAAATTTATAAAACAGAACAAGGAGGAACAATTCATGAAAGTAACAGCAGATATGACAATTGGTGAGTTAATCCGTTTAGATGAAAATATTATTCCAATTCTCATGAGATCTGGTATGCACTGCATTGGATGCCCTTCCGCACAGGGAGAAAGTCTTGCAGAGGCAGCTATGGTTCACGGAATTGATGGTGATATGTTAGTTGCTCAGATTAACGATTTTTTAGAAAATAAATAATTAAAAGTATTTTACGGAATGTTGAAAATACTTCTGTGAAATAAGAAAAGGAGCTGTCGTAAAGAATATTACGATAGCTCCTTTTAGCATCCTAGATGAGTATCAACTTTTGCAAAGCTTCGGTAGGGAGAATACATCCTTCGTGCTCTGCAAGAAAAGCTTCTCTGGCAGGTGATAGCTTTTTGCCGCTGCCATATTCAGAAAGCATATTGCAAACACGATTAAAATCTTCTGGTGAAGTCTGATCCTGATGAAGAAGCAGGGAATAAGTATCTGCTTTTTTATCTTTATACAGGGAACTAAAGCCTTGGAAAAAATTGTTTAGTCCGTGGGCTGCTTCAATAACAGTGTCTAAATCAGGAAAAACATACTCCCGTCTTAAATTGATATGTTCAGAAGGGGGATTTGCCTCGGGTTCCTGAGAAACGATTTCTTTCTTTTCACGTTTTTCTTTTTTCTTTTTCTGTTCTTCACTGGCTTTGTAAATTTTGGCAAAGAGATCCAGAATATCATCGGCTCCTTCCATTTCAATAGCAGGTGAAGGTTCAGAAGAAGGTTCACCAAATGGGGTAAACTTAGAAAAGCGAGTATCCAGTTCCTCCGGATCTTCTACTTTAGAAATAATCAGGATAATACTTTCTGAAGAAATAGGAATTGCTTCAATCATCAGAGGTATATCATTTGCTTCAAAGCCAAATTGCAAATTTGCCTGCTGCATCATATCTCGAAAAAGTTCTTTTGCTTTATCACTTCCATACGCCAGTTCACTTAAACGGAGCTGTCTTGCTTCTAAATCCTCTTTTGTCAGTGTACAGCGTATCTGATTTTCATTAATTTTTTCTATTTTCATAACATCACATCCTGTCTGTTTATTATCTAAAGATGCTATTTTCTCTTTTACATTATATACTATGCGTGATAAGCTTGTAAAGACGGAATAGTTACTTTTCATAATCTGGTTGATTATGGTAAAATAGAAGACAGCGGAAGGAGTGTACCATGCAGAAAGATTTAACACAAGGTTCTATTACAAAGACATTATTGCTTTTTGCAATGCCCATGATTGCGGGGAACTTGTTGCAGCAATTTTATAACATAGCAGATACTTTAATTGTAGGGCGTTTTTTGGGAGCAGAGGCTTTAGCGGCAGTTGGTTCGTCTTACACTTTGATGACGTTTTTGACATCTATACTTTTGGGCTTATCCATGGGGAGCGGAGCAGTTTTTTCCATTTATTATGGTGAAAAAAATGAAGAAAAATTAAAAGAAAGTATGGTAGCTGCATTTTGGCTGATTTTAGTAGTGGCTTTGGTAGTGAATGTAATTGTTTTTCTATGTATTCACCCGATTATGAATTTTTTGCAAGTTCCCGAAGAAATTTATGACATAATGAAAGAGTATCTATGGATTGTTTTCTGTGGGATTTTTGCTTCTTTTTTATATAATTATTTTGCATCTTTACTTCGCGCTGTGGGAAACTCTATGGCACCGTTAATGTTTCTGGCGGTGAGTGCAGTGTTGAATATTATTTTGGATTTATGGTTTGTGTTGGGACTTAAATGGGGTGTAGCAGGGGTAGCAGCAGCTACCGTGTTTTCACAGTATGTGGCGGGGATTGGAATATTTCTTTACAGCGGAATAAAGCTGCCTTATTTTCATGAAATTAAAAAATATATACGTCCGAAAAAAGAAATGATGAAAGCAATCGGGCAATTTTCTTTTTTGACTTGTTTGCAGCAATCTGTGATGAATTTAGGAATTCTCATGGTACAGGGACTTGTAAACAGCTTTGGAACAGTGATTATGGCGGCTTTTGCAGCAGCTGTAAAAATTGACTCTTTTGCTTATATGCCGGTGCAGGATTTTGGAAATGCGTTTTCTACTTTTGTAGCTCAGAATTATGGAGCGGGGAGAGAAGATAGAATAAAAAACGGAATTAAGAAAGCAGTCTGTCTTTCTGTGGGATTTTCTCTGTGTATTTCTGCGGTGGTATTTATTTTTGCAAGACCTTTGATGATGATTTTTATAAGACCTGAGGAAACGGCAATTTTGAATGCAGGAGTGGAGTATCTGCGGATAGAAGGTGCTTTTTACACCGGAATTGCTTGTCTGTTTTTGCTGTATGGATACTATAGGGCAGTAAAAAAGCCGGGGATGTCATTAGTGCTTACCATAATTTCCCTTGGAACGCGAGTAGCGCTGGCTTATGTACTGTCTGCAATTCCACAAATCGGAGTAACAGGAATTTGGTGGTCTGTACCTATTGGGTGGGGGCTGGCTGACTTGGCAGGATTTTTATATTACAAAAGGTTAAGAAAAATCTAAGCACACATTTTATTTGCCAATAGAATATGCTTAGAACATTACTATTGTCCAAATTGATAATAGAAGTGTAGGAGAAAATTATGGAAACAAATCATTTGGCAGTGGGTATTTTAGCTCATGTTGATGCAGGAAAGACAACCCTTGCGGAGGGAATTTTATATCATACAGGCAGTATTCGAAAAGTAGGGCGTGTAGATCATCAGGATGCATTTTTGGATACCTATGCTTTGGAAAAAGAGAGAGGCATTACTATTTTTTCCAAGCAGGCAGGTTTTACATTAAACAAGAAGAAAGTTGTTCTTTTGGATACACCGGGACATGTGGACTTTTCAGCAGAAATGGAAAGAACACTACAGGTGTTGGATTATGCAATTCTTGTAATTAGTGGCGCTGATGGCGTGCAGGGACATGTACAGACTTTGTGGAAGTTATTGAAGGAATATGAAATTCCGGTGTTTCTTTTTGTTAATAAAATGGATCAGGAGGGAACTGATAGAGAGAACCTGCTTTTGGAACTGCAAAGCAGGTTGGATAAAGCCTGTGTTGATTTTACTTTTTCTAAGGAAAACAATTCTGAATTTTTGGAAGAACTGGCAGTTTGTGATGATGAAGTTCTTGAAAAATATTTAGAACAGGGAGAAGTCCCTACATCAGATATTCAGAAGATGATAAGAAGACGGCAGGTTTTTCCCTGCTATTTCGGTTCGGCATTAAAACTTCAGGGAATTCAGGAATTTTTAGAAGGATTGGATATATACACAAAATGTCCTCAATATGGTGATACATTTGGCGCAAAGGTGTTTAAAATTTCCAGAGATGAAAAAGGAAACAGACTGACACATTTAAAAGTTACAGGTGGAAGCTTGAAGGTGAAACAGATAATTAAGGGAAGAGACTGGGAGGAAAAGGCAGACCAAATCCGTGTGTATGACGGAGCAGGATTTTCTTCTGTAAATGAGGCTCTTTCAGGAAGTATATGTGCGGTAACAGGGCTTTCTCACACTTTTGCAGGAGAGTGTCTGGGAGCAGAACAGGCAGGAAAAGAACCGGTTTTGGCTCCGGTACTTACTTATGAAATTCAGCTTCCTGATGGATGTGATGTGCATAATATGCTCCGAAAACTTCGTGAACTGGAGGAAGAAGAACCTTTATTGCATATTTTATGGAATGAGCAGTTAGGAGAAATCCATGCACAGGTTATGGGAGAAGTACAGATTGAAATTTTAAAAAGTATGATACAGGAGCGTTTTGGAATTTCTGTAGAATTTGGTTCAGGCAGTATTGTGTATAAAGAAACCATTACAGATAAAATAGAGGGAATTGGACATTTTGAGCCTTTGCGTCATTATGCAGAGGTGCATCTGTTGCTGGAGCCTTTAAAGCGTGGCAGTGGATTGGAATTTGCCTCAGATTGCAGTGAGGATATGTTGGACAGAAATTGGCAGAGGCTGGTTCTTACTCACTTAGAAGAAAAGGTTCACAGAGGTGTACTTACCGGCTCAGAAATTACAGATATGAAAATTACCTTGATTGCAGGAAAAGCCCATACAAAACACACAGAAGGCGGAGATTTCAGACAGGCAACCTATCGTGCGGTACGTCAGGGATTGAAAAAAGCAAAGAGCATTTTATTGGAACCGGTATATGAATATAGACTGGAAGTGCCACAGGATATGATAGGCAGAGCCATGACAGATATTCAAAAAATGTATGGAAGCTTTGAATCACCAAAGACAGATGGGGAGATGTGTGTCCTCATCGGAGAAGCACCTGTGGTAACGATGCGGGGATATCAAAGAGAAGTGATTTCCTATACAAGAGGAACAGGAAGGCTGTTTTGTTCTTTAAAGGGATATGAGCATTGTCATAATACAGAAGAAGTCCTTGCAAAGATAAATTATAATTCAGAAAGTGATTTGGAAAATCCTACAGGTTCTGTTTTTTGTTCGCATGGGGCAGGCTTTAACGTAAGCTGGGATAAAGTAGAAGAATATGCCCATATTGATACGGGATGGAGTAAGCCAAAGGAAAAATTGGCAGAAAAAGAACCACGGACAAGTTTTTCTCAAATTCGATTGGATGAACAAGAATTAGAGGAAATCTTTACGAGAACTTATGGCCCTATAAAGCGGGAAAGGAATGGATTTCAAAAAACTTCCCGTACTATTACAGCAAAGACAGGAGAAGCAAGACCACCCCAAAAGCAGGTGGAGAAGGAATATCTTTTGGTAGATGGATATAATATTATTTTTGCGTGGGAGGATTTAAACGAACTGGCAAAAGTAAATATTGAAGCTGCAAGAAGTAAGTTGATGGATATTCTTTGTAATTATCAAGGGTATAAGAAATGTACATTAATTTTAGTATTTGATGCTTATAAGGTAGAGGGAAATCAAGGGTCTGTGCAGAAATATCACAATATTTATGTGGTTTATACAAAGGAAGCTGAGACAGCCGATCAGTATATTGAGAAAACGGTTCATGAAATTGGACGGAAATATCATGTAACAGTTGCCACCTCAGATGCAATGGAACAGGTGATTATTTTAGGACAGGGAGCGTCTCGAATGTCAGCGAAAAATTTATTGGATGAAATCAGTCAGATGAAAGAGGAAATTCGAGAATTTTATATTGAAAAGCAGAAAAAAAGTGGGACTTATCTGTTTGATAGTCTTCCAAAAGAGTGGGAAGAATTTATGGAAGATGTACGACTGGGAAGGAAAAAATTCGAATAGAGAAAAAAACAGTAGTATTTTTGTCCAGTTAGTATTATACTATAGATAACAGCGGAAAAACGATCTGTAAATACACATAAAGGGGGTTTCCAAAATGGAATCACTGAAATTGAGAGAGAATTTTTATTGGACAGGGATTGTAGACGATAATTTACGTGTGTTTGACATTATAATGTATACAGAATTCGGAACAACTTACAATTCTTATGTTATGAAGGCTGGAGACAAGACTGTTTTATTTGAAACAGCAAAAGCAAAATTTTTTGACGAATATTTAGAAAAGTTGAAAGAGCTTACAGATGTAACAAAAATTGATTATCTGGTAGTCAGTCATACAGAGCCGGATCATGCAGGAAGTGTGGAAAAACTTCTGGAAATCAATCCGGGAATGAAAATTATAGCAACAGGCTGTGCTGTAAACTTTTTGAAGGATATTGTAAATGGAGAATTTACTGCTATTGTAGTAAAGGATAATCAGGAGATGAAAATCGGTGATAAAACACTGAAATTCTTGGTTGTGCCAAATCTGCATTGGCCGGATACCATGTATACTTACATTGAGGAAGAACAGATTTTAGTAACTTGCGATTCCTTTGGCTCACATTATGGTTTTCATGATGTTTTAGTAAGCAAGGTAACAGATCAGGAAGGCTACATGAGAGCTACAAAATATTATTTTGATAATATTATTGGACCTTTCAAGCCATATATGAAAAAAGCTTTAGATAGAGTGCGTAAATTGGATGTATCTATGATTTGTACAGGACATGGACCTGTTTTGGATGCAAAAATTGATTTTATGCTGGATACTTATGAGGAATGGTGTACAGTAGTAAATCCAAATCCCAAAAAGACGGTAATTATTCCTTATGTAAGCGCTTATGGTTATACAAAACAGCTGGCAGAGACCATTGCAAAGGGTATTGAAGAAAGCGGAGATATTGATGTGCGCTGCTATGATATGGTAGAGGCAGAGCAGGCAAAGGTATTGGAAGAGCTGGGATTTGCCGATGGTATTCTTTTTGGTTCCCCTACTATCGTAGGAGAAGCATTAAAACCAATCTGGGATTTAACTACTTCTATTTTTGCAGGAACTCATGGAGGGAAACTGGCAAGTGCTTTCGGAAGCTATGGCTGGAGCGGAGAGGCTGTACCACATTTAATTGAAAGACTGAAACAGTTAAAGATGAGAGTTCCGGATGAAGGTTTCCGTGTGAAGTTTAAACCGGGAGAAGATAATTTAATCGATGCTTATGACTATGGTTACAATTTTGGATGTCTCTTACAGAATAAGGAAAATGTGAAGAAGACAGCAGGAACAAGAACTCTTGTAAAATGTCTTGTGTGTGGAGAGATTTTTGATTCTTCTATGGAAATTTGTCCGGTATGCGGTGTTGGAAAAGAAAACTTTGTAGAAGTAGAAGCAGAAGAAAATACTTACAGCAATGATACAAAGGACTTTTATGTGATTTTGGGTTCCGGTGCTGCAGGATTTTATGCTGCATCAGCAATCAGAGAAAGAGATAAGACAGGCTCTATTGTTATGGTATCTAATGAGCCATATCGTCCTTATAATCGTCCAATGCTGACAAAATCTCTTATGGCAGATTTAACAGAAGAACAGATTGAAATTCAGAATGAAAAATGGTATGAAGAGCAAAATATTCATCTTGTACTTGGAAAACAGATTGAAGCTATCAATACAAATGAGAAAGAAGTACTTTTAGAAGGCGGCATGAAGCTTACTTACACAAAGTTGGTTTATGCTCTTGGTTCAGAAAGCTTTATTCCACCAATTCAAGGACATGATAAAGCAGGTGTGGCAGCAATTCGTCGTCTGGAAGACACCAGAAATATTGACAAGATGTTACCGGAAGTAAAGAATGTCGTGGTAATCGGCGGTGGCGTTTTAGGATTGGAAGCTGCATGGGAATTAAAAAAAGCAAAATGCAATGTAACTGTACTGGAACTTGCTCCAAAGCTTATGGCACGTCAGCTTGATGATGCGGCAGGAGATATGCTGAAGCTTATTAGTGAAAATCAGGGTATTCAAATTCATACAGGTGTTCAGATTGAAGAAATTCAGGGTGACAGTCATGTAACCGGTGTAAAACTGGGAAGCGGAGAAGTTATTCCGGCAGAGCTTGTAATTATGTCCTGTGGTGTACGTGCCAATACGCAGTTAGCGAAAGAGGCAGGTATTGAAATTGACAGAGGTGTTCTTGTAAACGAAAAAATGGAAACGAATATTTCCGGTATTTATGCATGTGGTGACTGTGCTCAGTATAACAACATCAACTATGCAATCTGGCCTCAGGCAGTGGAACAGGGAAAAGTTGCTGGTGCAAGCGCTACAGGAGATGAAGCAGTGTATGAGACTGTTCCGGCTGCTCTTAGTTTCCATGGAATGAAGACAGCGCTGTTCGCAGCAGGTGATAACGGTAAAAATCCAAATCTTATTTATAAAACAGTAGAATTTAAAGATATGGGCAAAAAGCAGTATCGTAAATATTATTTCTTAAATAACAGACTTTGTGGTGTTATTCTTATTGGAGATGTAAGTTCCATGGCAGAAATGACACAGGCATTAGAAAAACATAGTTCTTATCAGGAAATAATGAAATAAAAGAGTAGAAGTAAAAACTTATGGGCAATTCTTCATTTATGGAAAGAAATGGGGATTGCCCATTTTTTATGTAAGAGGTATACTAAAATGGAATAAATTTTAGAAAAGAGGATGGATATGGGTGAGCGTCTTACTGAAAATGATGTAAAGAAAATCGAGGCAGAAATAGAGTATAGAAAGCTGACTGTCCGCAAAGAAGCTATTGAAGCAGTAAAGGAGGCGAGAGCGCAGGGGGATTTAAGTGAGAACTTTGAGTACTATGCAGCAAAGAAGGATAAAAACAAAAACGAGAGTCGTATTCGCTATCTGGAAAGAATGCTAAAAACTGCAGAGATTGTTTCAGAGGACTCAAAGGCAGATGAAGCAGGAATGAATAATGTGATTGAAGTGTACTTTGAAGATGACGATGAAACAGAAACCTATAAATTGGTAACTTCAATCAGAGGAAATTCCCTGGATAACAAAATTAGTATAGAGTCACCTCTTGGCAAAGCAATTTTAGGACATCGGGAAGGCGATAGAGTTTGGGTGAAAATTAATGAAAGCGCAGGTTATTATGTTGTCATTAAGAAAATTTTGAAAAATACGGATGATACGGAAGATCAGATTAAAAGCTTTTAAAATTTTACACAGATTTAACATAACCCCCTAGAAATATTTATATAAAATTTATATAATGAGGGAAAAACGAAAGAATATAAGAGACAAAAGGAGAACAGAATGGACTTTTTTAGTGTTTTAAGTATGATTGGAGGTCTGGCACTTTTCCTGTACGGAATGCATGTTATGGGAGATGGACTTTCTAAGGTTTCCGGTGGAAAAATGGAAAAGATTTTAGAGGGACTTACCTCAAATCCTCTAAAAGCAGTAGGACTGGGTGCATTGGTAACAGCAGTTATTCAGTCGTCTTCTGCTACAACGGTTATGGTCGTTGGATTTGTAAACTCCGGTATTATGAAATTATCGCAGGCAGTAGGTGTAATTATGGGTGCCAATATTGGTACAACGATTACATCCTGGATTTTGAGTCTTTCCGGAATTGAAAGCGACAGCTTCTTTATTCAGATGTTTAAGCCTACATCCTTTTCACCTATTTTGGCAATTATCGGTGTAGCTTTTTTGTTGTTTGCAAAAAGTGAGAAGAAGAAAGATATTGGTACAATTTTCCTTGGATTTGCAGTATTGATGTTTGGTATGGACAGTATGAGTGCAGCAGTTAAACCGCTGGCTGATGTACCGGAATTCACCGGAATTTTAACTGCATTTTCCAATCCAATTTTAGGTATGTTGGCAGGTGCATTACTTACAGCAGTTATTCAGAGTTCTTCCGCATCTGTGGGTATTTTGCAGGCCCTTTGTGTGACAGGAGCAGTTAGTTATAGCGTAGCAATTCCTATTATTTTAGGACAGAATATTGGTACTTGTGTAACAGCACTTTTATCAGCGATTGGAGCAAAGAAAAATGCGAAGAGAGCAGCTATGGTACATTTGTATTTTAATATTATCGGTACAACTGTGTTCCTTATTGTATTCTATGGTTTAAATATGGTATTGGATTTTGGGTTTATGACTCATGCAGCAGATGCGGCAGGAATTGCAGTTGCACACAGTGCATTTAATGTATTTGCTACAGCTATTTTACTTCCATTTTCATCAGGACTGGAAAAACTGGCATGTCTTACTATCCGTGACGAGGAAGAAACAGCAGTACCTCAGTCCGAAGCAGCACAGCTTTTGGATGTGCGTTTCTTAGAAAAACCGGCATTTGCTATGGAGCAGAGCCGTAATGCAGCAAAGAGAATGGCAGAAGCATCTAAAGAGTCTTTATTCACAGCGTTATCTATGTTGGGAGATTATAGAGAAACAGATGCACAAAAGGTTATTGCAGAAGAAAATAATGTAGATGAATACGAGGATGCTTTGGGAAGTTATCTGGTAAAATTAGGACAGAAAGACTTAAATGTTCATGACAGCAGAGATTTATCTATTATTCTTCATTGTATCGGAGATTTTGAGAGAATTTCCGACCATGCGGTAAATATTATGGAATCCGCAAAAGAGCTTCATGAAAAAGAATTAAGATTTTCTGAAAAGGCACTGGAAGAGTTAAAGGTGATTTCAAAAGCAGTAGTAGATATTGTAAGTGTCTCTTATGATGTATTTGAAAATACAAATATTGAAAGTGCGAAAAAGGTAGAGCCTTTAGAAGAAATTATTGATGAATTAAATCAGGAATTAAAAGCACGTCATGTAAGACGATTAAGAGAAGGCAAATGTACCATTGAACAGGGATTTATTTTATCAGATATTACTACAAGTCTGGAGCGTATTGCAGATCATTGTTCTAATATTGCAGTATGTATTTTACAGGTGGCAGAGGATAGCTTTGATACACACAGTTATTTGAATGCAGTGAAGCGAGAGGACAATGCAACCTTCCAGAGAAGAATGGAAGAAACAAGAAAGCAGTATCCACTGCCGTAACAGGGGAAGATGAGGAAAATACATGATTTATTGTGTAGAAGATGAACGAAATATCAGAGAGCTTCTGGTATATACCCTTGGAACAACAGGATTTGAAGCAAAAGGGTTCAGTGATGGGAAGGAGCTTAAAAAAGCATTAAAAGAGGAACTTCCAGAGCTGATTTTATTAGATATTATGCTTCCCGGAGAAGATGGATACAGCCTTTTGGAAGAGCTGAAAAAAGAACCTCGTACCAGTGAAATTCCTGTTATTATGGTGACGGCTAAGGAGGCTGAGTATGATAAAGTACGAGGTCTGGAAGGCGGAGCCGATGATTATATTACAAAACCTTTTGGGATGATGGAGTTTTTGGCAAGAGTCAAAGCAGTTCTTCGAAGAAGCAAGAAACATTCTTCCAAAAAGGAATATCATTATAAAAGTTTGACAGTAAATGTGGAACGGCATCAGGTCTTTGATAACGACAGAGCAGTAGAACTGACATTAAAAGAATTTGAGCTACTTCGTTATCTGGTGGAAAACAAGGGCATTGTTTTAAGCAGAGATGAAATTTTAGAAAAAATATGGGGTTATGAATGTGCGGGAGAGACAAGAACTGTAGATGTACATATCAGAACTCTCAGACAAAAACTGGGTGACTCTGGATTTTTAATCGAAACCGTGAGAGGTGTGGGTTATCGGATTGGGGACAGCCAATGAAACAGAGAATTATGAATAATGTAGGCGTGCTGGTGGCATTGGGAATTTTTTTGAGTTTTCTTGCCGCCAGTGGCATTATGTACGACAAATATAATAGCTATATGCAGCAGGATGTAAAAAATGAGACAGAGTATATTCGTTATGGATTAGAAAATACAGGTATGGAATATCTCACTCAGGAAACAGGACAGCTTACTACCAGTAGAATTACTCTTTTAAATGCAGAAGGCGAAATTCTATATGATTCAGAAGGCCATCCGGAAGAAATGGAAAATCATGGAAATCGTCCGGAAATTCAAGAAGCAATGAAAAAAGGAGAAGGAGAACAAATTCGCTTTTCAGAAACGCTTTCTGACCAGACTTTTTATTATGCAGTAAAACTGGATAATGGGGATATTTTAAGAGTTGCCAAAACTACAGACAGCGTTTTTCACACTATGGTTTCCAGCTTTACCCTTATGGGTGTTTTATTTTTGATTATTCTTGCACTGGGCTTTCTTTTAATTGAAAGGCAGACAAAGAAGCTAATTGAGCCTATTAATCGACTGGATTTAGAGCATCCGTTAAAGAATGTAGAATATGAGGAACTTCGTCCTCTTTTAAATCGTGTAGACGAGCAGAATAAGCAGATTGCCAGTCAGGTAAAGGAATTAAAACAGGCAGAGGAAGTCCGCAGAGAATTTTCCGCAAATGTTTCCCATGAGTTGAAAACTCCTTTGATGTCCATATCCGGTTATGCAGAAATTATGAAAAATGGTATGGTGAGACCACAAGATATACCGGAATTTGCAGGGCGTATTTATGATGAAGCCAGCCGTCTTACGAGTCTTGTTCAGGATATTATTGAAATTTCAAAATTAGATGAAAAAAGTGGCGAAATGCCTTTTGAAAATGTAGACCTCTATGAAATTGCACAAGACATCTGTCAGAATTTAACCCTGCAGTCGAAAAAGAAAAATGTAATGCTTTCCATAGAGGGAAACAATGTGGAAATCTATGGAGTTCGCCACATTTTATATGAGATGTGTTACAATCTGGTGGATAATGCCATGA
Organism: uncultured Lachnospiraceae bacterium; assembly: GCA_905201915.1. Lineage (GTDB taxonomy): Bacteria > Bacillota > Clostridia > Lachnospirales > Lachnospiraceae > Blautia. The sequence continues at coordinate 12,454 of CAJKQE010000016.1, read as the reverse complement.
AATACAACCGAGAAGGTGGATATGTAAAAGTTTCTTTAAGTACCACAGGAAAGCAGGTGTGTTTTTCAGTAGAAGACAATGGAATTGGGATTGCGAAAGAAGAACAAGAGAGAATTTTTGAACGTTTTTATCGGGTGGATAAAAGCCATTCCAGAAAAACAGGAGGAACCGGTTTGGGATTGTCTATTGTAAAACACGGGGCAGCACTGCACCATGCACAGATAACTTTGGATAGTGAGCCTGAGAAAGGAACGAAAATACAAGTTTTTTTTAAGAAATCATAAGAAATATAAAATCATAAGGAGCTGTTGCTTTGAAAGCTTATTCAGAAATATATTCGAATAGGTGCTTAAAGTGATAGTTCCTTTTTCTGTTTTCGTTACTTTTCTCTATGAAAGATGTTCATAACACCGGCGAGTAGAAGAAATAAGCCTACAAGACCACATCCGATACGATCACCGTATCCGTTTAAAAAAGTAAAAATCTTAGGTGGCTGAAAAGCGAAGGAAAGAAGTAGGATGCCTAGTAGCAACATTAAAATAATGCCTAGTATTTTTCCTGCTTTATTCATTTTGGATACCTCATTTCATACAAAAATTGTTCAATAAACAAAATTCTTTTATTTCAAACCGTATATATTTTCCTGATAAGTATATCATTCTCATTTTATCATTACAATAGAATTATTGTTATTGTATCGAATTGTATATTTGCGGTTATATGACCGCATTTTTATTGACGTGAAAGAAGAAATAAGGTAATATATATGAAAAGCAATGGAGTCGATTTTCATGAAAAAGTATTGTGATAACTGTGAAAATGAAGTTGAAACAAAAGTAATAACAAAAAAAGAAGTTTATACGGTTCTTGGAGAAGACATTGAAGTTGAAGCGCAAGTGCTTGTGTGTTCCAACTGTAATGAGGAACTCTTTTGCGAGGAATTAGATGGCGCCACATTGATAAATGCTTATAATGAATACAGAAGAAGACATAAATTATTGCTTCCGACAGAAATAAAACAGATTAGAGAGTTATATGGACTGAGTCAGAGAAGCTTTGCAAAGCTTCTTAATTGGGGAGACAAAACTATTCACAGATATGAAAATGGCTCTATTCAAGATAAAGCCCATAATAGCTTATTGCTATTTTTACGCAATCCTAAAAATATGAAAACGTATCTTGAAGAAAATGAGAATTCATTGGAAACAAAACAAGTGGCAAAATTATCAGGTACAGTAGAAAGATTAATTGATACGGATGAGGCTAAAAATTTAAATGATTTTTTTACTCTATATGTTTCGGGAGAACCATCAATCGAAAATGGTTTTAAGAAATTTGATTATGAAAAATTTGCAGCAATGGTTTTGTACTTTTCTAATAAAAGTGAGGAGCTGCTAAAGACAAAGCTCATGGAGCTTTTGAATTATTCAGATATGATATTTTTTAAGGAAAACGGTATTTCTATTTCCGGCTTGAAGTATGTGCATTTGCCATTTGGACCTGTACCGCAGAAATTTGACATGCTTCTTGAAAAATTGACATCTGATAAAATAGCACATATTGAAATTAAATATGATGGGATGTACGAGAAACATCAAGTGATTTCAGATACAGATACCCTTGAAATACACTTAACAGAAAAGGAAACGGAAGTCTTAGAACGTATATATAATAAATTTAAAAACTTTGGTTCTGCTGAAATTTCTAATTATTCTCATAAGGAAAAAGGATATTGTTCAACAAGCCAAGGGGAAATCATTTCTTATATTTATGCGTCAGATATGACACTTTAATACTCTATAAGACATAAAATTATTAAAAAGAGCTGTTACATTGAGCAGTATCCCAAATATATAGATATTCGGAATACTGCTTTTTGTAACAACTCTTTATTTTAATATTTTTTCCATGTTTCCCTTACAAACAACAGCAACATCGGGAACAATTCCAGCCTTCCGGCCAGCATATCAAAGATAAGAACCAGCTTAGCTTCATTAGAGAAAATGGAAAAGTTCTGTGTAGGACCTACCAGTTCTAATCCCGGGCCAATGTTATTTAGTGCCGCAGAAACGCCGGTAAAGTTTGTTACCATATCCAGTCCGTCAAAGCTGATAAGAAGAATGGAGATGGCAAAAACTAAAACATAAGCGATAAGGAATACATTTGTAGAACGAACTACCTCATGCTCCAAGGTATGGCCGTCCAGCTTTAATTTGCGGACACTGCGAGGATGAAGTAAGGTATGGAGTTCTTTTTTTATTGTTTTAATTAAAATAATGAAACGTGACACTTTAATACCGCCGCCGGTACTTCCTGCACATGCACCGATAAACATCAGAAGAACCAAAATAGTTCTGGAAGCCTGCGGCCATAAGTCAAAGTCAGTAGTTGCATATCCGGTAGTGGTAATAATAGAACCTACTTGAAAGGCTGCGTGGCGCAAAGCTTCTCCAACACTGGAATAAAGGTGGGTAATATTTAATGTAATTATTGCAATAGATGCAAAAATAATTCCAAAATAGCAGCGCACTTCCTCCATACGGAAAGCCTGCGTAAATTTTCTGCACCAGATTAAAAAGTAAGCGTTAAAGTTGACGCCGAATAAAATCATGAAAACAGTTACAACAATCTGTATATAGGGAGAGTAACCTCCAATACTGTCATTTTTAATACCAAATCCACCTGTACCGGCAGTACCAAAACTGATTGTTAAAGAATCAAATAACGGCATTCCACCTGCCAGTAATAAAAGAATTTCCATTACGGTTAAAACAATATAGATAATATAGAGTATTTTAGCTGTAGAGCGTACAGTTGGTGTTAATTTGCTTACAGATGGACCGGGGCTTTCTGCTTTCATTAAATTCATGTGAGAACCACCATGCATCTCCATAAAAGAAAGAAGGAAGACCAGAACACCCATACCGCCAATCCAATGAGTAAAGCTTCGCCACATGAGCATACAGCGGGGAAGTACTTCCACATCTTTTAAAATACTGGCACCGGTTGTGGTAAAACCGGATACCGTTTCAAAAAGGGCATCAATGGGATTGCTTATAACACCACTGAAAAGAAAGGGGAGTCCGCCCATAAGGCTTAGTATAATCCAGCTCAGAGCAACCGTTACAAAACCTTCTTTAACATAGAAGACCGTATTTTTAGGTCTTTTTCGTGTTAAGACTGCACCGATTAATATACATAAAAGTGCAGTGAATACAAAAGACCAGCCGCTGTATTCTTGATAGATAAGGGCTGTGACACAGGGAAGAAGCATGAAGGCTGCTTCAAAATACAATACCCTGCCGATAATAGATTTTACAATTAAGTAATTCATAATATCTCCTGATTTTTATTTTTTCAGAATATCTTTTAAGTCACGTAAACCAGAAATAGACGTTACAACAACAACAGTATCGCCTACCTGAATGGTATCCTGTCCTCTTGGAATTTGGATATTGCCGTTTCGGTTAATGCAGGCAATTAAAAGGTTATCTTTTAAGTTTAAGTCGTATAAAGGTGTATCTGTAATAGGAGAAGCTTCTTTTACAGCAAATTCAAGAGCTTCTGCCTGTCCATCTAAAATATGATAGAGCGTTTCTACATTGCTGCTTAATGAATTTTCCATGGCACGTACATAGCGCAGAATATAATCAGCAGTAATGTATTTTGGATAAATAACACTGCCTAAATCCAATCCATCAATAATGTCATCAAAAGCAATACGGTTTACCTTTGTAATTAATTTTGCATGAGAATTTTTCTTTGCAAAAAGAGATAAAAGAATATTTTCTTCATCCATGTTAGTAAGAGTTACGAAAGCTTCTGTTTGGGTAAGTCCTTCTTCCAAAAGAAGTTTCTTATCTGTTCCATCACCGCATATAACAGTAATTCTTGGTAAAAGCTCACTTAATTCTTCACAGCGAGAAGGGCGGGATTCTACCATACGCACATTAATTTTTAGTTCATCAAGAAGGGATGCCAGATAATAGCCCAAAGTTCCGCCACCTACAATCAGGGCATTTTTAACCTGGTTTGTAGTTACTCCTATTTTCTTGAAAAATTTTGAGGAGTTGGCAGGTGAAGCAACAATGGAAATAAAATCATAGTCTTTTAAGATAAAATTTCCAGAAGGAATGAATACTTCATTTTCCCTTTCTACACCGCAAATTAAAATATTACATTTCAATTTATCAACAATTTCCATAATAGAAAGTCCATCTAAATGAAATTCCGGCAGAATTTTAAATTTCATTAATTCTACTCTGCCTTTTGCAAAAGTATCCAGTTTAATTGCAGAAGGAAAACGCAGAAGTCTTGAGATTTCCAGTGCTGCGGAATATTCTGGATTGATAATCATAGAAATACCAAGGCTTTTGCGGATAAAGTTTCGCTCTTTATTGTAAATAGGATTGCGGACACGAGCAATTGTATGACATTTACTTACTTTTTTTGCGATGACGCAGCAAAGCAAGTTTAATTCATCAGATCCTGTAACAGCAATAAGAATATGGGCATCTTCAATGCCGGCTTCTGAAAGTACGTTGACACTGGAACCATTTCCTGTAATGCCCATAACGTCAATGCTTTCGGAAAGCTGCTGGATTTTTTGGGGATTTGTGTCGATAACCACAAGGTCATGCTGCTCGTAACTGAGCTGTTCAGCTAAGGTGCTTCCAATCTTACCGCAGCCCACAATAATAATCTTCATAAGAACCTCCAAATATTATTAAGATAATATAAAAAAAATAAGAATGACATAAAGATTATATAAAAATCAAGTTTCATTATAGCACTAATAACTATATTTGCAATGAGTATTTGACAAAGAATATAGTTTTTGATATATCTGAATAGAAAGCATAGAAAGGGAACGAAAAAAATGGTAAAAAAATCAGGAAAAACAGCAGGATGCGAGTACTGTAGTAATTATATTTATGATGAAGATTTAGGATATTATATTTGTGATGTGAATTTAGACGAAGATGAGATGAGCCGCTTTTTATCAGATACTTTTTATAACTGCCCTTATTTTCAGATGGAAGATGAATATAAAATTGTGAGAAAGCAGATGTAGAAAAGATTGCGCTTGACAGATAGAAAGGATATAATGAAACAACAAGTGACTTATGGATTGAGAAAAGGATGAAAGGAATATGGATATCAGAAATGAAGTAAAGAAAATGAAAGAAGACAGCCCTAAAATGGCAGCTCTTTCATTGGAAACCAGAAATCAGGCTTTAAAAGCCGCAGCTTTGGCATTACAGGAACATAAAGAAGAAATTTTTCAAGCCAATAAGGAAGATATGGAGGCTGCGAAAGCTGCAGGTGTTTTACCTTCTGTAATGAAAAGGCTGAAATTTGACGAAGAAAAATTGAATGCAGTTATAGAAGGCATTGAGCAGTTGATAAAGCTGCCCGATCCGCTGTCTAAAATACAGCTTGCAAGAAAATTAGATGAAAATTTGAAGTTGTATCGAGTAACTTGCCCTATTGGAGTGATTGGGGTTATTTTTGAAGCAAGACCGGATGCTTTAGTACAAATATCATCTCTTTGTATTAAAAGCGGAAACTGTGCTGTATTAAAAGGCGGGAAGGAAACTGCCAGAACAAATAAAGTTTTATTTGAAATTATTTATCAGGCAGTGACAAAATGTGGATTGCCTGAAGGCTGTATGCTTCAGGCAGAACAGCATCAGGAAATTGACGAACTTCTATCCTGCCACGATTGTGTAGACTTGCTAATTCCCAGAGGTTCCAACAGCTTTGTGCAGTATATCATGAATCATACGAAAATCCCTGTTATGGGACATGCAGATGGAGTATGCCATATTTATGTGGATAGTTTTTATGAGAAAGAGAAGGCAATTCCGGTTCTCATTGATGCTAAGACACAATATACAGCAGCTTGTAATGCAGTGGAAACCTTGTTAGTAAACAGACAGATTGCACAGGAATTTCTGCCGGAAGCAGAAAAAGCTTTAAAAGCGGCAGGTGTGAGTATAAGAGGAACGAAGGAAGTACAACAGATTATAGAATGTGAAGAAATGCAGGAAGAAGATTTTCATACAGAATATTTAGATATGACAATTTCTGTGAAAATTGTAGAAGATTTGGAGGAAGCAATTCGCCATATTAACACCTATGGTTCTCATCATACAGATTGCATTTTAAGCGAAAATCAGGAAAATGTAGAAAAATTTATGCAGCTGGTAGACTCTGCCGGTGTATATCATAATTGTTCTACCAGATTTGCGGATGGATTTCGATATGGATTTGGAGCTGAAGTGGGAATTAGCACAGGAAAAATTCATGCCAGAGGCCCGGTAGGTTTAGAAGGGCTGGTGACTTATAAATATAAGTTATTTGGACAGGGACAGACTGTGCAGGATTATGCTTCAGGAAAGAAATTATTTCATTTTGAAGAAATCAGTAAGGAAGAGAAATAAATGGAGAAATCAAAAGCAATCTTACAAAGCCTTTTGCCGGTTGTGATGTGGCTGGCAGTTCAGAGTGTGGTAAGCCTTGTATTTTTATTCTGGAGAGATTATCCTCCTTATTTTGATGGTGTGTTGATTAATTTTGTGACACTTCTTATCGGAGGATTTTGGTATCAGAGTTTGAAAAAGAAGGATAATACAGTGCAAATTGCTGTTTCACCTGCAGGATGGGTGGGACTTGCTCTTTTAGGAGGAGCAATTCAGTTTTGTACCAGCTTTGCACTTACCGGTATTTCAGGAATGTTTCCTCAGGAAATGGAAAACTACGGAAATGTCATGGAAAGTCTGGGAATGTATAGCCCTACCTTTTTCTCTGTAGTTTATACTATGCTTTTAGCGCCTTTTGTTGAGGAACTGATTTTCAGAGGACTCACACTAAAAATATTGGAAAAAGCTTTTCCGTTTTGGGCTGCTAATATTTTACAGGCATTGTATTTCGGAATTATACATGGCAATATCATCCAGTCATCTTATGCTTTTTTCGCAGGTCTGTTGTTTGGTTCTGTAATGTATAAATATAAAAGTTTAAAATATGTAATCTGGTGTCATTTCTTTGTGAATTTCTTAGGAATGGTTTTGGGAATGTTTCCTGTCCCGTTGTGGCTGGGTGTTCTTCTTACCATAGTTCCTTTGGGAGTTTTGTGGGGAATGGAAAAAAGAAAAGTAAAGAATTAAAGCTATGAAGAAGTTGTGTTTTTGACACAGCTTCTTTTATTGTTTTATAGAAAAGAGCATCTTATAATCTTTCAAAATAAAAATTAAAATTTTATTGACAAATAAAGTTGTCATTTGCTATGATTATGACAAGTATAATTGTCATAATGACAAGAAAATAAGTCAAAAAATCGTGGAGGAGGGGTAGAAAGAGGAATGCCATTATATAACAGTCTGAAGGAATATCGGGCGAGACTCGGTATTAATCAGCAGGAACTGGGGAAAAGAGTCGGAGCTTCCAGACAAACCATTAGCTTAATTGAAAGGGGAGATTATTCTCCGTCTGTAACTCTTGCTTTGAAAATCGCAAAGGAGTGCCACGCAACCGTGGAAGAAATATTTAGATATGAGGAGGATGAAGATGAGTAAGAAGAAGGAAACGGGACGTGTGCAGGGCATGATACAAATAGGGCTATTGATGCTCTTAGGAGCTTTCATCGGAGGAGCGGGAAGTGCAGTTTGCTTTATATTTAAAGATGATATCGCAAATATTTTACGGGAAGCAGAGAAAATTACAGGGAATTACAGTGATTGGGGATTAATGTTTTTATCTTTGGTACTTTTTATTTTAGCACCGTTGCTCACTTTTAGAGCAGCTGGGAAGATGAAGCAGTGGGATGAAGACTCAGAAGAGGAGACAGAGAGGCTGGAAAGAAGTATTCAGAGATATCAGAGTGTTTTATCTATTCTTATGATAGGAGAAATGTGTATTTCAGGAATTTCCATTGCAAATCTGCATACAGAAACACGTACAGTTTCTATGATGTCTGTTACGGCAATTTTGATTTATGCAGTTATTGTATTTTGGAACTTATTCTTTATAGGGAAACTGATAAAGTATGATAAGAAAATTAATCCGGAAAAAAGAGGCAATTTTTTTAGCTGGAATTTTAATAAAGAATGGCTGGCAAGCTGTGATGAAAGAGAAAAATTAAGATTGTTTCAGGCAGCATATTATACACATCTAAGAACACAGTTTGTGTATCTGGCAGTTTTTATCGGACTTTTGCTCTTATCCAATGCTGTGGAAGTTGGGGTAGTGCCATTTTTAATTTTAATGGTGATATGGGTTTCTCAGTCATTGATTTATTGGTATGAATATGAAAAGAAAAAATAAGGAGGCGTAATATGGGATTAGAAGTAAGAGAAATTACAAAGAAATTTGGAGAAAAAATAGCAGTAGACCATTTATCTTTTGCAATGAAAAGTCCCGGAGTATTTGGTCTTTTAGGAACAAACGGAGCAGGGAAAACAACGACAATCCGTAATATTCTGGGGATTATGCAACCGGATGAAGGAGAAGCGCTGTGGAACGGCACTCCTATTACAAGGGAAACACTTTCTTTTGGATATCTTCCGGAAGAAAGAGGCATTTATATGAAAACCAAAGTATTAGAACAATTAATTTACTTTGGAAGATTAAGAGGCATGAAGAAGGAAAATGCGAGAAAATCTGCATTGCATCTTATGGAAAGACTGCAGGTAATGGAATACCAGAATACACCGGCAGAAAAGTTGTCTAAAGGAAATCAGCAAAAAATTCAGTTGATTGCGGCTATTATACATAATCCAAGACTGATTTTTCTGGATGAACCTTTTTCCGGTTTAGATCCAGTAAATGCACAGGTTTTGAAAAATCTGGTAAAAGAACTTGTATCAGAAGGAAAATATATTATTTTAAGTACGCATCAGATGGAAACAGTAGAGGAATATTGTGAAAATCTGGTTATTCTGGACAGAGGAAAAACTCTTTTAAAAGGAAATTTAAAGGAAATTAAAGCAGGGTACGGACATACAAATCTGGTAGTATCCGCAAAGGAAGATGTAAGCACATTGGCAGAGACAGAAGGGCTGGAACTTTTTGAAAAAAGAGCATCGGAGACAGAATATAAGATACAAGGAGATGAAATGGCACATCGTTTTTTAAAGCGAATGACAGAGAATAATATCTATCCTCTGAAATTTGAAATCAGGGAACCTTCGTTACAAGAAATTTTCGTCAGAAAGGCAGGGGAGAGCAAATGAAACAGATTTTAACCGTATTTTCTTACACATTTAAAGAGGGAGTCAGAAAGAAAGCTTTCTGGATTTCTACCATTGTAATTATGGCGCTTTTAGGTGTTATGTGTGCCATTCCCCGTGTGATGACTTTCTTTGATAAAGGGGAAGAAAGCACAGAAGCTAAGACAGAATACAGCGGAACTTGTTATCTGCTTGACGAAACAGGGGTATTTGAGAAGGATATACAGTATCTTAAAGCAGCTTATCCGGGGATGAATTTTAATACCATAGAGCAGTCAGAAGTAAAAGAACTGGAAAAGTATATGGATGAAAGCAGAAGTGTTGCTATTCTTTCTATTCAGGAGAAAGAAGGAATTCCGGTGCTTGAAATTACAGTGGGTAATTTTTTAAGCAAAATACAGACAGATACGATTGCAGATGCCTGCAATAAAATATGGCAATCCCATCTTCTTACAGAAAAAGGACTTGAAAAAGGAGAGGTTGACGTTATTCAGACACCGCTTACTTACACGCAGAAATTCATCGGAAATATGAATTTAACAGAATATGTAGTAGGGCTTTTGCTTACTTTTGTTATGTTCTTTGCAGTATATTATTATGGTTATGGTGTGGCAATGTCCATTTCCTCAGAAAAGACTTCCAGAGTTATGGAAACCTTGATTATTTCAGCTAAGCCTTCAAAAATCTTAATTGGGAAATGTATGGCTATGGGAGCTGTGGGGCTTCTTCAACTGGGAGGATTGATGGCTTTTGCAGCATTTTGTTATAAGTTTATTCTTCCAGCTGGATTTCAGATTGCCGGTGTGGATTTAGCTATTTCAGGTTTTACACCGAAAACGCTGGTATTTTTGATTATCTATTTTATTTTAGGGTATGCTCTTTATGCAGTAATGAATTCTGTGTGTGGCGCTGCTGTGAGTAAAATCGAGGATTTAAACTCTGCTATGATGCCGGTGAGTATTATTGTTATTATTGGATTTTATCTGGGATATTTTACTTCTGTAATGGGAGGTGGAAGTGGAACACTTTCCAAATTGGCAGTTTATCTTCCTATTTCTTCACCTTTTGCGGTCCCCTTTAAGTTGATTACCGGAGAAATTACCATGCAGGAAATGGGAATTTCTATTCTTCTTTTGGCACTTGCCATTGTAATTGTGACAATGTTTTCTATTCGTATATACAGCGCATCTGTTATGTACTATGGAAATAGATTAAAATGGAAAGAATTAAAGAAAATTAAGACGAATTAAAAAACTGCTGTCGCATTAAGTTAGTTCTTAATGTGACAGCAGTTTTAGTTAGATAAATTATTTTGTTTTAGATAAAGCTGCTTCGTCAGCTACAATTGTTACATCAGGATGAAGCTGTAAGATAGAAGCAGGAACCTGTGGAGTAATTGGTCCGTTAATTACTTTGTTTAAGATTTCAGCTTTATCTTCACCACTTACAACAACAAGGATTTTCTTTGCACTCATAATTGTGCCAATACCCATTGTGTATGCCTGGCGAGGTACGTCAGCTTCATTTTCAAAGAAACGTTTATTTGCCTGAATTGTACTTTCTGTTAAGTCTACACAGTGTGTTGTTTTTGGGAATTCATCTGCAGGTTCGTTGAAACCAATATGTCCGTTATGACCAAGACCTAAAAGCTGTAAATCGATACCACCTACTTTTTCGATGATTTCTTCGTAAGCTTTGCATGCTGCATCGCTGTCTTTGTCTAATCCATCAGGAACATAAGTACATTCTTTGCGAATATTTACATGGTCGAAAAGATTGTGGTTCATAAAATAGCGATAGCTCTGATCATTATCTCCGCTTAAACCTCTGTATTCGTCAAGATTGCAGGAGGTAATCTGTGAGAAGTCTAAATCTCCGTTCTGATACCATTCAATCAGATTTTTATAAGTGCCTACAGGTGTGGAGCCTGTTGCAAGACCAAGTACACAATCAGGATTTAAAACAACCTGAGAAGCAATAATATGTGCCGCTTTTTTACTCATTTCATCATAATTTTTTGTTTTATAGATTTTCATTCCCCATTCTCCTTTTTATAAAGTAGTAGAATATTTTTTCTGAATTTTCGTAACAGTTCAGCCATATACAAATCCAACAAAATTGTCTTGTTGCAAGCAAGCTTGCCAATCCATTTTTGTGGATTTGTGCATGGCTGAACTGTTACAAATTTTCTTTCATTATAATATGAACAGAAAGGAAACACAATGCTAAAATGCAGAAAGTCTATTTTCTATCAGAAATTACTTTAATAGAAGAGGCATATTCGGAAGGTGTCATTCCTGTTATTTTTTTAAACTGACGAGAAAAATAATGAATAGAATTATAGCCGATAAACTCTGATATCTGTGTAAAGTTATGATGATTTTCACGGATTAGTTGTTTTGCCAGTTCTACTTTCAAACGGGAAAAATAATCAATGACACCACACTGGTCGTGTTCTCTGAAAAGCTTCTGAAGCTGAGAACGACCAATGAGATTATCTCGGCATATTGTTTCAATACTCAAATGCTCTCGAATATGTTCTTCTAAGTAAGTGGTGATTTTATTATATAATAAATCATCATTCTTTAATTTCATAGATTTAGTGGCTGGAGCGGAGTATTGTCCCAACTGTAAGTTACGGATCATGGTAATCAGTAGAGCTTGAAGATAAATTTTAATCAGTTGTTCTGAGCCGAAAGGAGCATTGGTATTTCTTTCCATTTCTGTTGTCTGAGGATCATTTAAAGGCGTTTTGATACAGTGCTTTGCTTCATAAATAATCTTAGCAATGAGATTACGCTCAAGTTCTCCAATGCTTGTTTTTAAATCCTCGAAATAATCCATACATGGAGAAGTACAGTCAAAGGAAATTACCACCAGATTAGGAGCACTTTTTCCATTAGCACGAACGGTATGAAATTCATTAGGCTTATGGAAAATAATCTCTCCCTTTTTTAAAGTGTAAGCTCTATTGTCGGCAGTAACTTCTACTTCTCCTTTATCTACACATAAAAATTCCCAAAAGTCATGGTGCTCTCCGGGGAAACTATAGTCACTCATATATTCAAAATAATGAATCGTAATAATACTGTCAATTTTCACATCTTCAGTCAATTCTAAACTTTTAAATGGCATAATAAACCTCCTAAAAAGAATGAATATTAATCCTGAATTATTCACAGCTGTGCCGTGAAAGTGGCTGAAAGCCACATAGTTACTGT
>CAJKQE010000015.1 GCA_905201915.1 uncultured Lachnospiraceae bacterium | reverse complement strand
TGCGACCTCCTGGTCCCAAACCAGGCGCTCTAGCCAAGCTGAGCCACACCCCGAAAGTGTTTTTTGTTGTCCTCCGAACTCTCTTGCCCGGCGACAAGGTATACTATACCAGCACTTGCTAAAAAAGTCAACACTTTTTTTAAATTTTTTTTATTTTTTTTATTAAAGTCTCAAACCCCTTATAAATCAAGGGATTTGGGACTTTTCTTACAAATAATAAAGCGTATATTTCGCCTTTCCTGCTCCATCTATTTCCATAATAATATAACTGGGCTTTCTTCCTATTTGCCTTGGATAGGAAAGACTTCCTGGATTTAAAATCGTAATTCCATTCTTCTCCTCAATCTCTGGTCGATGAGTATGTCCATACATTGCCACTTTGGCATTTCGAAACGCTGCTTCCTCACAAAGCCTGTCTGTTCCCACAGAAACCCCATAATAATGTCCATGGGTAATAAAAATATGATAATTTTTTATCCAAAAGTCTTCCTCTCTTGGCAAATCTGAAAAAAAATCATTATTTCCCGCTACAATATGCACAGGGCAGCCTGCAATAACCTCAATATAGTCTTCTTGCCCTTCTACATCACCTAAGTGAATTAAATGCTGAAAAGGTCCTTTTTCCGTTAGAATACGCTCCAGATTTTCCTCATGACCATGAGTATCACTGACAATCAATACTCTCATAGCAATTCCTCACGTTCAAGAAGTTCTTTCATCTTACGCAATGCATTTCCTCTGTGGCTGATACTATTCTTCTCCTCAGGAGGAATCTCTGCTGTGCTTACTCCTCTCTCAGGAAGATAAAAAATCGGATCATATCCAAATCCATTGGCACCACGTTCTTCATATCCGATAATCCCTTCTATCGTTCCACGAACAACAAAGCTTCTTCCATCTGGAAACGCCGCTGCAATGGCACATACGAAGCGTGCAGTTCTCTTTTCATCCGGAACTCCTTCCAGACGGTCGATGAGATTTTGGTTTTTAATACGATAAGAAGTATCTTCTCCCATATATCTTGCAGAATAGATGCCCGGTTCACCGTTCAAATAATCAATTTCCAAACCGGAGTCATCTGCAAGAACCATTTCTCCTGCCAATTTACATACTTCTTTTGCTTTTATTAAAGCATTTTCTTCAAAAGTATTCCCATTTTCCACAATATCAGCTTTAATTCCTACGTCCTTCATAGAAAGGATTTCCACAGGCAGTTCTCCCAAAATTTCTCTGATTTCAACCATTTTATGTTCATTTCCAGTAGCAAAAATCAATCTTCTCATTTGGCACTTTCTCCTTTACTCAAGAGATTTTTTCTTTCTAGGTGGTTTTGGTCCTAAAAACTGGTAAAAATACGTTTTCATCATACCATTATAAATTTTACGATTTTTATCTGCGTTTCTTCCAATATAACGTTCCGCATCCTGATAAGCAGTAATAAGATACATAGACCATGAATCCAGTCTCTGAAAACTTTCACCTATGGTAGTATACAGCTGAGGCAGGTTTGCTTTCTCCTCAATACGTTCCCCATAAGGAGGATTTGTAACAATAAAACCATATTTTTTGGGATGGTTTAAATCCTTTACATCCCTTTGCTGAAAATGAATAAGTTTCTCGACACCTGCGCATCTGGCATTTTCTCTTGCAGCTTTTACAATTTCACCATCTAAATCATATCCTTGAATATCAGTTTCCACATCAAGACACATTAAATCTCTTGCTTCATCATGAGCATTATACCAATGTTTTCTGGAAATTATATTTTTCCAATCCTCAGATAAAAAGCTTCTGTTCATCCCCGGTGCAATATTGGCAGCTATCATGGCAGCCTCGATAGGAAATGTCCCACTTCCGCAAAAAGGATCTACCAAAATCCTATCTTTGTTCCATGGCGTAAGCATCAAAAGTGCCGCCGCCAGCGTTTCTGTAATAGGCGCTTTGCTGGTAAGCTGGCGATAGCCTCGTTTGTGTAAAGACAAACCTGTTGTATCAATACCAATGGTAGCCACGTCTTTCATAAAAGAAACCCTTACCGGATAACTGGCACCATCTTCTTCAAACCACTCTACATGATAAACGGATTTCAATCGTTCTACCATTGCTTTTTTCATAATGGACTGTATATCTGAAGGACTAAACAATTTACTCTTTACAGAGTTCGCTTTTGCAACCCAGAATTTCCCATTTACAGGAATAAAATCTTCCCACGGCAAAGCCTTTGTTTTATCAAATAATTCTTCAAAAGTTGTAGCTTTTATTTTTGCTACCTTTAAAAGAATTCTCTCGGTTGTACGCAGAAAAATATTAGCTCTTACAATGGCCTCTGCATCTCCGTAGAAAGTAACTTTTCCGTCTTCTACTTCGCTGATTTCATACCCTAAATCCTGTATTTCTCTTTTTAATACAGCTTCCAGTCCAAAATGACAGGGTGCTATTAATTCAAATATTTTCATGAAAGCTCTAACTCCTTAACGATTTCCCCTTCAAATCCACGAATACTGAATACGCCATCTTCCAAAATAGCATAAGTTGGAATATTGCCCTCCTTCGGAATTGAAACAGAGCCTGGATTTAAAATTGTATAATTTTCTTTCTTTTCTGCACGCAGCACATGGGTATGTCCATGAATGAAAATATCTCCATTTTTCATTGGCGGAAGATTATTTTCATTATATACATGCCCATGGCTTGCATAAATAGTTCTTTCCCCGTCCATAATAATACAATAATCTGCCATAATCGGAAATTCCAGAACCATCTGATCTACTTCTGCTTCGCAGTTTCCCCTTACTACATAAAGTTCATCCTTCTTTGCGTTGAGCATTGCAATAACTTCTTTTGGAGCATACTCTTTCGGCAAATCGTTTCTGGGACCATGATATAGAATATCTCCCAATAAAATCAAACGATCTGCCTTTTCCTGTTCATAAGCTTCCAACATTTTTTTACAATAATATGCGGAACCGTGAATATCTGAAGCAAACATATATTTCATGTTATTTTTCTCCTTATTGTATACTTTAATTAAATGATGTCAGTGTCAGTTGGTAAGATTGTGAGAGCACAAAGTGCGGAACAATCCGTCGGACATCCTCTAACATCTTATTTATTCATTTTTTTATTTTACTATGCCCGTTGGAAAAATACAAGTTAGAACCTTTATAACATCGTATGCCTCCTACCACAGATTTCACCCTGTATCCCATTTTCATAAGCTCTCTTGCCGCAAAAAGGCTGCTGCTTCCACGACTGCAGTACAACACCAGCAATTTCCCCTTTGGAAGCCTTCTGCACTTTTGAATTTCCCTATATGGAATATTTATGGCAGTTTTCAAATGACTTATTTCATACTCCTCTACATCTCGTAAATCTATAATAATGGCATCCTGTCTGCCCACATAAACATCTAATTCTCCTGCTGAAATTGTATCAATACTCAGCATCATTCTCATTCCTTTTCTTTTATTATTAGTATATGCAGCAATAGGTTTATTTTCTTGTATGGAAATAAGTTTTTCGCAAGAAAAAAAGGAAACTCCGGTAAGACCGAAGTTTCCTGCAAGGGGGGCTTTTTTTAATAACTATATTCTGATTTAGAATTGTTTTTATCTGCTGCGTTTTTGTCTGCTGCATTTCTATTAGATGAGTTTGTTGAATTTTTGCTGTTAGATGCAGCGGATTTGTTTGCATTATTCATATTATTTGTGTTAGATGTTGCTTTGTTCTTATTTGTGTTGTTCATGTTTTTTGCCATGATGGAATACCTCCTGAATAAAAATTTTTAATTACAATCTTATTATCTCTGTAATCAAAAATAATATTCTCAGGAAAATATATTAAATTGATATTTCTTAAATTTTAACAATTTTCTAACAAAAAAATAATATTATTGCTTTTTTTTTCCTTTTATATTATAATATGGGTTGTAAAAAGAATTTACCCTTCAAAAATTTTTTTTACATTATAACCCCTTATTTAATTATTTATACTCCCCTCGAAATCCCTCATAGCTCCCCTATGAGGGATTTCTTTTTATTTTTACCGCTTTCGTATAATAGAAATCACAACGAATATCAATATTACAGGCAGTAAAATAGGCAGTAAAAAAGATAACAAAGTTGTAATAAGTGAAATAATCAGAAATATAACTGCAATAGCAATTCCTATATAAAGATACTTTCTTGCTTTATTGGATAATCCCTTTTTCTCTACTTCACTTTGTGCATCCTGCATAGTCTGCTCATAGAAATAATTCTGATTGTCTTTACTGCCGGGTGTAGTATCCAGAATTGTTCTGGCAATCAGACGAGGATCTCCCAACATATCTAAAACTTCATCTTCGCTGCTTCCGCTTCTCTTTCGTTCCTCTATATAGTTCATATAATACGACACATGCTCCGCCACTTGATTCTGCGGAAGCTGTTCACTTAATGCCTCTTTTAATTCTTCTAAGAACTCCCTTTTCGTCATATTCCACCCGCTCCTTCTCTCACTTTGTATGGAATTCCTCGGCTAACCTTCTAAAGCTATCCAGAGAATTCAAAATTGTCTCATAAGAAACACAATAGGCAATTCTTACATATCCGGGGCAGGAAAAAGAAGAACCCGGTACAATAAGAATATGATATTTTTTCGCTGCTTCACAAAACTTCTTTTCATCTTCTACCGGAGATTTTACAAAAAGATAAAATGCTCCTTCCGGTTTAATACAATGAAATCCCATTTCTACAAGTGCACGATACAATGTTTCACGGTTTCGATTATAATAGGGCACATCTGCCTTTGCGCCCAGACATCTGGCAACAACTTTCTGCATGAAAGAAGGCGCATTTACATACCCTAAAATTCTGGTTGCCACGTTAGCCGCTGCCTGAATTTCCTCTGCATCTGCCGCTTCCTTTGGAATGACAAGATAACCAATTCTTTCACCCGGCAGGGAAAGAGATTTACTGAAAGAATATCCTACAATAGTATTGTCATAATATTTTGTCAAATACGGAACTTCCACACCATCATAGACCAGCTCACGATAAGGTTCATCTGAAATCAGATAAATATCTGTTTGAAATTCTTGCTGTTTTTTTCTTAAAATATCTGCCAGTTTTTGGATAGTCTCTTCTGAATAAACTACACCGGTAGGATTGTTAGGAGAATTAATAATAACTGCTTTGGTTCGCTTTGTCAGCTTCTCCTCCAGTTCCTTTAAATTCGGTTGAAAATCTCTTGTATCAGGGCTTACTACCACTACAATCCCATCATAATTAGACACATAAGCATTGTATTCTCCAAAATAAGGTGCAATCACCACAACCTCATCCTGCGGATTTAACAATGTTTTTAAAATTACATTTAAGCCCCCGGCAGCGCCTACTGTCATAACGATATTTTCTTTTTCAAAGGAAGTATCAAATCTGTTATTTAAGGACTCTGCTACTGCCTGTCTTACATCTTCGTATCCACTGTTACTCATATAACCATGAAGAACAACCGGATCTTCTTCCTTCGCAATTTCGCACATTGCCTCCTGAACTTCAATCGGTGCAGGCACATTAGGATTTCCAAGACTAAAGTCATAAACGTTTTCTGCGCCGTATTCCTCTACCAATTTTTTTCCTTCTTCAAACATTGCGCGAATTGCTGAACTGTTGTTCACTAATGCCTTCATTTTGTCTGCTATCATATTCAACCATTCCTTTCCCTGCATTTTTTTCATTGTATCATGAAAACGAAAGTTTATAAAGACTGCTGTAAATTCCTTCTTTCTCCATAAGCTCCTGATGAGTTCCTTCCTCTGCAATTCCATCCTCTGTCAATACCAGAATTCTCTGGGCTTTTCTGATTGTAGAAAGTCTGTGAGCAATTACAAAAGTAGTTCTGTCTGCTGAAAGCTTCTCTAAAGAATCCTGCACAATTTTTTCGCTCTCATTATCAAGAGCTGACGTTGCCTCGTCAAAAATCAAAATTGGTGGATTTTTCAGGAAAACTCTGGCAATGGAAAGTCTTTGTTTCTGTCCGCCTGAAAGTTTCACACCTCTTTGTCCAATATCTGTATGATAGCCATTATCCAGCTCCATAATAAAATCATGAGCATTGGCAGCTTTGGCAGCCTGTATCACTTCTTCATCTGTGGCATCGGGTTTTCCATATCGAATGTTTTCCATAACTGTTCCTGCAAATAAATAAACATCCTGCTGTACAATACCAATTTTTCTTCGCAGGCTATGTAGCTTAATCTGTCTGATGTCCTGCCCATCCAGTAAAACTCTTCCCTCTGTCACATCATAGAAACGAGGAATTAAGCTGCAAAGGGTTGTCTTTCCCGCTCCTGAACCACCTACTAAAGCCACATACTCTCCAGCATTCACCTTTAGATTTACATTTTTCAATACCTGTTCTTTGTTTCCTTCATAAGAAAAAGAAACATTTTCAAAATCAATCGCACCTTTTACATCTGTAAGTTCACAGGCATCTTTGCTATCTGTAATATCCGGCTCTACCTCCATAATTTCACGGAAGCGCACATATCCACTGTACCCATTTTGGAACTGCTCTGTAAAGTTAATCAGCTTTTTCACTGGCTCTGTAAAGTTATTGATATATAAAAGAACCGTTACCAAATCCTCCACAGGCATCTGTCCTTTTGTAAGTGAAAATGCTCCTACCAAAAGAACTACAATGGTAATCAACGTAGTAAAAGCTCCCATTCCGGAATAGTAAGTACCCATATACTGATAGCTCTGCTTCTTCGACTCTACAAAACGCTGATTTCCAATTTTGAATTTCCTCATTTCTTCCTGTTCGTTTGCAAAGGATTTTACCACACGAATTCCAGAAAGGCTGTCTTCAATCTGTGTGTTAATATCAGCGATACGCGCTCTGTTTCTTCGAAATGCCGTTTCCATCTTACGGTTAAAATAAAGAGCATACAAAATCAAAAATGGAATAAAGAAAAAGGCAGTCAATGCCAGCCTGACATTAATAAACAGCAAAATGACAAATGCACCTACAAATTTAATAATGGAAATAATTAAATCCTCCGGCCCGTGATGCAAAAGTTCGCTGATTTCAAATAAGTCTGAAGTTACTCTGGAAAGCAACTGTCCTACCTTCTGGTTATCAAAAAACGAAAAGGACAACTTTTGATAATGGCTGAAAATCTCGTTTCGCATATCCCTCTCAATATGGGCTCCCATCAGGTGTCCATAATAAGCAATATAAAAGTTACAAAATGTTTCTAAAAGCACCAGGGCAATCATAAAAATCCCCAGTTTTATAATTACACTTACTGCTTTATCAACCGGATAATACACTACATTACTTGTAATATAGCGCACCAGCAGAGGAATTACCAAAGTAATCCCCGCACCTAAAACTGCGAAAAACAGGTCTGAAAAGAAAAGTCCTTTATAGGGCTTATAATAACCTGCCAATTGCTTTAATGTCTTTTTCATTTCCTATTCTCCTTTGTATCATTTCCTTCTTTTTATGGATTACAACTTTTGCAGGCATTATATCCTGCATCAAATAAAGTCTGAATATCTCCTTTATAATAGCTTCTGTTCTCCTCTGACATCTTTCCCACGGAAGAACAGTCCTTTTTATGAATTTTCTTTGTATGTGCATTTAAAACAAAGTCACATTCCTGCTCATTGCTATTGTCAAAATCCTGTGTATCCGGCTCTTCTGTTTCTCCATTTCTATCCCCCGGAGTATAATCATTACAAGGTTCCTTTTCAAATGTCAATTCTTTTCCATTGCTGTACATAAGAATCGTTCCCTGTAAATCTGTACGAAATACCGGTATATCATATTTCTTTAAAAGTTCCATGGTATCTTCTCTTGGATGCCCATATTTATTATCTTTTCCACAGCTAATCACACTATAAGAAGGCGATATCTTCTTAAAAAACTCTTCACTCACATGAGAACCATGATGATTCATCAGCATAACATCTGCCTGAATATCCGCACCGGAGTCTAAAATTTCTTTTTCACTTTCCAGCCCAATGTCTCCGCCAATAAAAAATTTCTGTTCTCCATTTTCTAAAATAACTCCTACCGAGTCTTGATTTTCATCCTCATGCCCATAAGCTACAGGGGAAATAATCCGAAATTTTGCACTTCCCAGAGAAAATTCCTGTCCTTGCTTAGGATGAACTGCTTCGTACCCCTTTTCTTGTACTATTTTTTTATAAGATTGAAAAATATTAGAGTCAGCCTCATAATCTGGTGTAATTAATGTATTTACCGGAAATTTATGCAAAGCACCCACTGCACCTGCTAAATGGTCTTCATCGAAATGAGAAATCAATACATAATCCAGCTTTTTAATATTCTGTTTTTCCAGATAACTTACCACAAAAGAAGAACTTTTCCTTGCTCCTCCATCTATAAGCATGGATTGTCCCTCTGATTGGAGCAATATGGCATTTCCCTGCCCTACGTCCAGATAATGAATGGTAAGACCACCTGCCGCCTGTGCATTCTGTGCAATATCAGAATTCACATTTCCCTGAATTTTTTCCTCTTTGCACCCCAAAAGAGGTACAACCAGAAGCAACATTGAAAGAAAAAGTCCTAATATTCGCCTTGTTTTTGTCTTCATCTCTTTTGTCTCCTATTACACAATAAACCGCAGACACACCCTTTATCCTCCGTGTTTGTCTGCGGTCTTTCTTTACTATTCCTGAGTAGCCTCTGTATCAGCTTCCGGCTCCTGTTCTGTTACTGTGGCAGTTCCCATAATAACATCACATGCCTTATTCCAAAGTACACTATCCTTTAATACATTTAAATCACCATAATACATTTTCATAGTCTCTGCATCAGGAAATCCATTTAATTCTGCAAATTTTGCCTCTTCTGCTGTATAATCTTCTTCGCTTAACTCAATTCCTTCGGCATTGAAAATAGCCTGTACAATTAAGTTTTGCTGTAAATATGTCTGTGCAGATTCTGTCAATACTTTTTCTACTTCCTCATCAGAAATTTCCTGCTGTTTTATATATTCGTCTAAAGTTATCTGGAACTGTGCCTGATACATCTGATCCATTCTATTTCTTACATCTTTTTTGCCCTGTTCTAAAAGAGCTTCCGGATATTCTTTAAACTCCGTAGCCTCTACAACCATAGCAAATAAATCGGATTTTACCTGACCTTCATATTCTAAATCGATACTTTTCTGCATCATATCTTTTTGTGCTGTTCTGAATTCTTCCGCAGTCTTATAATCTGTATTTGCAGCCGCCCATTCGTCAGTAAGCTCCGGCACCTGAGAAATACTGTTAATTTTTATCTTGAACTGTGCTGCTTTTCCCTGCATTTCCTCTACTTTGTAATCTGTTGGAAAAGTCAGGTCTAGAGTTACCTCTTCCCCCTTTTTGTGTCCGATCAGACCATCTTCAAAACCTTCAATCATAGAGCCAGAGCCGATGCGCAAATCCTCACCCTGTGCAGAACCACCGTCAAATTCCTCACCGTCCATATAACCTGTGAAATCAATATTTACAGTGTCATCCTGCTGAACAGCTCTGTCCTCTGTTACTTCCACCTGATCATAACCTGTCATAAGTGTATAATGAATACTGTTTTCCACTTCTTCGTCTGTCACAGCAGCTTTCGGTGCTTCTGTCACCTGAAGGTTTTTATATTCTCCTAAAGTAATATAATTTTCTATATTATCAACATCAACTGCTACTACTTTTCCATCTTTATTTGTCAGTTTAAAATCTTCTTGTGAAGACTGTTCTGTTTTTGTCCCTTCTTTATCTTCTGTTTTATCTTTCTTTTCACCACATCCCATTGCTGTACCGAGAATTCCCAATGTCAGCAGAAGGATTACCATTTTTTTCTTCATGCTTTTATTTCCTCTCCATTTAAAATTAATATGCAAAAGCAATTATACCACATTACAGCTGAAAAAGAAAAGGTTTCAAGGGATTTTTAGTTGCCTTTTCCATAAAAGGGTGCTAGAATATTCTAAGTATGAATTACTGAAATAATAGGAGGATTAACAGAAATGCTTACGAAAATACTTCTGGTTGTTTTGGTTATTTTAATCATCGCTATTATTGTTCTCTTTTTCCTTGGAAAAAAGGCTCAGAAAAAACAGGAAGAACAACAGGTACAGATGGATGCCATGAAGCAGACTATGACAATGCTGATCATTGATAAAAAGCGTCTGCCTATTAAGCAATCCGGTCTGCCGCAGATGGTTATCGACCAGACTCCAAAGCTTATGCGCCGTTCTAAGCTGCCTATCGTAAAAGCCAAAATCGGACCAAAGATTATGACTTTAGTAGCTGACGAAGCAATATTTGACTTAATTCCTGTAAAAAAAGAAATTAAAGCTGATGTAAGCGGTATCTACATTGTAGGAGTAAGAGGTCTTCGCGGTTCTCTCACACCTCCGGCTAAGAAAAAAGGCTGGTTCCAACGAATGAAAGAAAAAGTTACATCCGCTCAAAAATAAACGGGGCTGTCACTTTAAACATTATTCAGAAATATTTATACACTTTTAGCGAATTTGTCCAGCACGATTTGAGATTGTAAGCTCAAAACGAGCGCAGGCTGAGCGTAAAATGTATAAATATTCTGGATATGAACTTAATGCGATAGCTCCGTTTTTCTTTACATATTCAGAGAAAATTCACCGCTGCCCTTCTCTTTTACACTCACTGCAATCTGGCAATCTGCCGCATGTTCCCCATTAATTTCCAGTGCATAATCAATACAAAGCTCCAGACTTTTCTCCTGTTCTTTTATATCAATATTCGTTGCTGCAATTCCCATTTGAAGATTTCCAAAAGGAGTTGCATAAT
Source organism: uncultured Lachnospiraceae bacterium (assembly GCA_905201915.1). Classification (GTDB taxonomy): domain Bacteria; phylum Bacillota; class Clostridia; order Lachnospirales; family Lachnospiraceae; genus Blautia. The sequence goes on along the minus strand of CAJKQE010000015.1, from coordinate 25,562 downwards.
AGCTAATATTTTTTTTCTGTTCTTCAAAAATCATCTGCATGTTAGTAAGTCCTTTTTTCTTTACTTCCACGCTGTTTTCTGAAATTTTAATACTGTTTCTATTCTGCTCTGTAAATCCTTCTATAGTTTCATTATAAAAAATGTAATGGTGACCATTTTTATAATAATATTCACCCTTTGCCACCATTTCTACTTCTTCAGGAGGACTGCCGTCTTCCATGCTCTGAAGTCCTTTTACTGTAACTAAAACATCCTTTGTCATTTCTAAAACTCCTCAATATTAATCTGCTCTGTTCGTTTTACGTTATAGGGAAGAATGGAATTTGCAAATTCCTGAAAACATTCCTCCTCATCACTGACGAAAAAGCGGTAAGGAAATTCCTCATCTGTATGTATCTCATTCTCCATACCCTGTTCTTTTAAAAGCCGTTGTAATTCCTTTGCCGTCTCATAAGCAGGATTTACTAAAGTTACTCCATCTCCTACCAGTGTTTTTAAAGTAGAGCGAAGAAGCGGATAATGGGTACAGCCTAAAATAAGAGTATCTATATCCTTCTCTAATAATGGTGCCAAATATCGCTTGGCAACCTCTATAGTAACGGAATCTTTCAGCCATCCTTCTTCTACCAAGGGCACAAACAGAGGACACGGCTGTCCGATTACCTCAATCTCCGGATTTTCTGCCTGAATCGTCTTACGGTATAAATCCGACTTTACTGTTGCTCTTGTACCGATAAGTCCAATCTTTTTATTTCTGGTCGTCTGCGCTGCCACCTTTGCTCCGGGCTTTACTACACCGATAATAGGAATATCAATTTCTTCGCTGATTGTTTCAAGAGCCAAAGCACTTGCCGTATTACAGGCTACTACAATGGCTTTTACTTCCTGTGTCTGTAAAAAACGGACAATCTGTCTGGAATAACGTAAAATTGTTTCTTTTGACTTACTTCCATAAGGAACTCTGGCAGTATCACCAAAATACACGATTTTCTCATGAGGCAGATTTCGCATAATCTCTCTTGCAACCGTCAGACCGCCTACTCCGGAATCAAAAACGCCAATGGGCGCTGTTTTTTTATATTTCATACAATAACCTCATAACTGTCATTTTATCGTCTGTTCTCCATTTTACCCTTAACAAAGGGATATTGCAAGGTTAAAACCAACGAAATCCTATCCTCACCTTGAGCTTTTCCTGTGGATTTTTTAAAATCTCATCAAATTCCTCATCCGTAAGTACTGCCTTTAAATCCTCTTTCTTTTCTTCTGTCACTATACCGTAAGTATCATCAACAAAACATAAACTTGGATAAAGCACACACCACCAGTTATGCCCCTGTGCCTTTCCAATACGCACATTCAGAGCTTCGTACTCACCTGCCGGAAAAGTACAATCTCCATAAGTTTTGTCAGGAAAATACGTATTCTCTACTGCTGCATGAACTTCATAGTCAAATCCTGACTCCTTTACTGTCTTTTCTGCTTCTTCCTCTATTTCCTGTAAATGAATGAGTACCATCTCTTTTGTTTCTTCTAAACCGGCATCAGGATTTAATTTTTGCTGTAAGTACTCCACAATTTTATTTTTCACCTGTAGCTTCAGCTCTTGATCTGTATCTTTATCACTATTTGCGATTACATGAAGGCGAAATACTTCTCCTGCAATGCCCTGTTGTATTTCTCTGTCAAGGCGTGCCTGTATTTCCCTGTTTTCCCGTTTTAAACGAACCATATTTATTCCTGTTAAAAATAATGTCAAGACCAACCCAAGAACTACTGCTGCCAGCCATATTTTTCTATCTTTCCATTTTTCTCTCAATTTTATGTACCTCCTGATTTTATTATCAGGAGTATTGACGGATTTGCGGTCTTTTATTCACTATCTCTACCTCTAAAAGTTTTGGGATTTTTTCATTTCTATGCCATGCATTATATAAGTCCTGAAGGGTTACTGCATCCTTGGGCTTACCTTCTAAGTTATTCTCTAAAATACCTGTGAGATAGTCTCCTACAGATTCTCCTCCCTGTCCATCAAAACTCATAAGTCCGGAAGTATCTTCACTGAAAAACACATAGATATTTCCCGCCACAGAAGGTTTTTCTTCTAAATAGCCCAGCACCGCAAAAAGTGCTTTCTCATTTTCCAGAAGTCCTTTTCCTAAAATAATAGTTTTAATATGTCCCATATCCAAATAGTTTTTTTGATTTCTATTAAATGCTTCTTCTGCTTCCTTTGGAGTCTCTCCTTGATAAGAAATTGCCTGAGGCTGTTCCTCTTGATTTTTTCCCTGTCCTGTTATTTCTCCTAATCCGGGAATGCCATAAATCAATTCAAAATTACCATCCTTATAATCTGCACTCATAGATAATGGAAATTCTCTGTTCTCTAAAGACACACCGCAGCCGGATAATGGAAGCATACATAAAATAATCACCACTCCTTTTACGAAAACAGATTTTTTTCGTCCTGCAAAACCTGCATATAAAAGAAGAAGCAAAAACAATGGTCCGTAAAACCTGCCGGAAAGCTTCCAAAAAAGCTCTGTTGATACTTGCACTTTCTCACATATTAAGGCTGCCGCTACCACCCCCACTGCCAGAAAAGGAGCTGCTTTTTCCTTATCTGTCCGCACCAGAAGTTCGTGATTGTAGAAAAACACACCACCCAGAGCAAACAACATACTGAACATCACTGCCGCCACCCAGAAAATATCTACTCGCTCCAAAAAATCTCCGGGAATTCGAATACCTGCCATAAATTCAACCATGGGATACTGTCTATGCTCATATCCCCCTATTCCAAAACTTCCCTGCAGTAATAAAAGGCACAAAATTAAAATCCCTGTTACAAGAAACAACGCTCCCCTCATTACTTTTCCTGTTTCTCCCGGTTTTTTCACATTGCCTAAAGCTACAGGTAAAAATGCAAAGGGCAAAAACGCACAAAAAATCTGATAACTCCCTTTTAACCAGCCCTGTAAAGTCAAACTCCCCAGCTCTCCCAAGTAATAATTCTTCATTCGCAAAATCCCAAGGCATAACATTCCGCCCATGATAAAAGCCAAAACAGGAAAGCACACTTCTGCCATTCTTCCACGTCTCTCCAGTCCTTGATGACTGCCTAAATACGTTGCTGCTCCTGCCAGTATAATCACAATCCAGTATACACTTCCTTCAATAAGAAAACGGTCTGTAATTCTGGCTGTCGTCAGCAAAAGATATACTCCCATAAACCATAACCATGACATATACAGGAAAACAAAAATACTGCCAAATATCTTTCCCATATATCTTCGAGGATTTTGCATTACCGTTTTTATTCGAATAAAATAAATAAAGAAAAGGATATAAACGGCCATTACTGTTAGCAAACATAAGATTCCCTGCCTTCCGAAAACTTCCGGAAAAATCGGAATTACCAATGTATAAATTCCAATGACTCCCAGAACAATCTGACGAAACAGCTGTCTGTGAGAAATTCTGGCATTATCTGCAAACATATCATACGCCTCCTTTCTTCTTTGTTCGGAGTTTTACCTGTTCCTTACGCCTTGCATACAAAGGTCTTTTTGTGAGAAAACGAAAAGGAGCACGAACAGCGCCATCTTGCTCTCCTCTGTACCCTGTCTGATTTTGAGCTGCAAAAGGAGTGAGATAAGGAATTCCAAAACTCTTTAATCCTGCCAGATGACTGATAACCAGATAAAGTCCTAACAAAATCCCAAATACTCCCAAAGTTCCTCCCAGAAAAATAAAACCGAATTTCAACATCCGAAAAGGCGCTGAAAACTCCTGATTTGGAATTGCCAGTGAACACAGAGCTGTCACAGCAACTACTACCACCACAATAGGGCTTACCAAATTCGCCTCTACTGCTGCCTGCCCCACAATCAAACCTCCTACAATACCTATGGTTCCTCCCAGCGGTCCCGGCATACGCACACCTGCCTCCCGAATGGTTTCAAAGGCAATTTCCATAAACAATACTTCCAAAAGAGCCGGAAAGGGAACACCTTGTCGCGCCTCGGAAAAAGATAAAATCAGATTGGTAGGCAATACCTGCGTATGGAAATTGGTAACCGCAAGATATGTTCCGGAAAACAGTAACGTTAAAAACAAAGCAAAATAGCGAATAAGACGCTGAAGACTTACGATTTCAAAATGATTGTAATTATCCTCACTCACCTGTAAAAAATCATTTAAAACTGCCGGAAGCAAAATCCCTGTAGGAGAATGATCACACAGCAGTAAAATTCTGCCATTTAGGATTTCTGCTGCACACTTATCCGGTCTCTCTGTAGTCTGAAACTGAGGAAAAGGCGAAAGCCAATATTTCTCTGTAAGCTGTTCAATAGCTCCGGTATCTAAAATCCCGTCAATCACAAAAGATTCCAAACGTTCTTCAATGTCTGACAAAAGCTCCGGTCGGACTAAATCCTCCATATATAGAAGCTGCACTAAAGTCTGACTTCTCTCTCCCAGTGTTTTCTGCTTTACTTTCAATCTTGTATCTCGAATTCTCTTTCGCACTAATGCGGCATTTGTTTTTACCGCATCAGTAAATCCCTCTTTTGAACCACGAAGCACTTTTTCTCTGCTGGATTCTGAAACACTAAGATTGGGATACCCCTTACTTCCAATTTTAATTGCCTTATTATAACCATCTATAAAAAATATAGCATTCCCTGCCAACATAGAAGCAAATGCTTTATCCATATTTTCTAACGGCTGTACATCAGAAATTCCCATTCCATTATCTTTGACAAATTCAATCAGCTCATCCCCCGGCATCTCCCATATATGATTTACCAGCTTACCAATTACAGAATCCTCCAGCACCATATTGCTTACGGCAACTTCGATGTAGACGACCAGACAGCGTATCTTCTTACCTTCCCCTAAAAGCATGGGACGAATAATACAGTCATCACAGTTTTGCAGGCGTTTTCTTACGTATTCTTCATTTTCATCAATATGTGTTGAGATTGTGTTGTTCATAATTTTCTCCTCAAAATAGTTTTAAAGCTGAATGAACAGTGACGAACACAGCTCCGTATTTCAATGGCAAATGATTAGGAACATTTTCGCAGTTTTTTGAGCATAGTGATGTTTTGGAAGCCGTGTTTGTACAATAAAAAGGAGTTGTCACATAAATTTCATGCAACATCTCCTTTTATTATCTCACCCATATTCTCTTTTATTCTTGATTTAAACTACGAATAATTGCTTTTTGCTGATTATCAATATGAAGTTGTACATAGCTTAAAGCCTTTTTTTCATCTCTTGCTCTCAGAGCCTCACAAATAGATTTATGTTCTTCTGCCAATGTACGGCGCACAGCAATATCTTTTAAATATTCCATACGATAACGATACATCTGCTCTCTTAAATTATTTAAAAGCTGTACCAGACGTTTATTATTGGTTGCCTGATAAATAGTGTCATGAAATTGCACATCTACTTCTGCCAGTTCTGTTAAATTATCAGACTCAATAAGCGTTTGAAAATGTGCTTCAATTTCTGCCAGATGTTCCATTTCTTCCTTTGTAATTCTCTCGCAGGCAAGGGAAATGGCTAAAACTTCCATTCCTTTTCTTACTTCCAGCACATCATTTAAGTCTCTCTCTGTAATAGAAGCAACTTTTGCCCCTTTTCTGGGGGCCATCACAACAAGTCCTTCCAGCTCCAGCTTACGGATTGCCTCTCTAATAGGTGTACGGCTTACCCCCAGCTTGTCTGCCAGAGCAATTTCCATCAGACGCTCTCCCGGTTTTAATTCCCCTTTCAAAATCGCTCTTCTGAGTGTATTAAAAACCACATCCCTCAAAGGAAGATAGTCATCCATATTCATTTCCAAATCCATTCCTGCTATTTTCTCCTTCCTCCATTGTTAAATACTGTTGTCAAAAAAACGGTTCTTGCCAAACGGCTTGCCCGCAAAGCTTCACAGGCATTTTCTGCTGTTGCTTTATCGTCAAACAATCCAAATACCGTAGGGCCACTGCCACTCATCATGGCATTTAATGCCCCATGTTCTTTCATGTGATCTTTGATTTCCTGAATAACAGGATAATGAGGAATTGTAACCGTTTCTAATACATTCCCCATACAGTCCGCAATTTTATTCAAATTATGCCATTGAATTGCTTCCAGCATCTTGTCAATCTCAGGATGATACTCTAATTCGTTGGCATGAAGATTTTCATAGACAAATTTTGTAGAAACGCTAATTGCAGGCTTTCCAATAAGCACATAACAATCCGGGCATGGCGGAAGGGCGCGAAGTTTGTCCCCAATTCCCTCTGCCAATGCAGTTCCTCTCAAAAGACAGTAAGGCACATCTGCACCAATTTTTACACCTCTTTCCATCAGCTCTTTTACAGAAAGTCCCAGTCCAAACAAACGATTTACCCCAATCATTGCTGCTGCTGCATCAGAGCTACCGCCTGCCATACCTGCTGCCACAGGAATAAATTTCTGTAAATCTACAGTAATACCCTGTTCCACCTGAAATTCATCCATCAAAAGCTTTGCTGCTTTATATACCAGATTACTTTCATTTACCGGTATAAAAGGCAAATTTGTGGTAATCTTAATTCCCGGTGTTTTACTTATTTCTATATCTAATTGGTCGTACATATTAATTGTCTGCATAATCATACGCAATTCATGATATCCGTCTTCTCTTTTACGCAGAACATCTAAACCAAGATTGATTTTTGCCAACGCTCTTAATCTCATGGCTTCTCCTCCGACTTTTGTATATTGTATTCCTTTTAGTACATTCTATTCTATATGAAAACATATTTTTTTTCAACTGGCAAGATAGCCAAACAATTTACTGGCATTTTAAAGGAGCCGTTTACATGAAACCGCTCCTTTTACTAACAATATTTTATTTTTCCACCTTTTTCATAAGCACTAAGGTGTCATAAGGCTTTATTGTGTCATTTTCCATTTCATTCAATTCTAAAATCGTATCAATCGTAGTATAAAATCGCTTTGCAATATCCCATAACGTATCCTGAGGTTGTACCTGATATCCTACAATCCCCGGCATATTACGCAGCTTTTCCCTATCCAGCTCTCTTTCTGCAATATTTTGAATAATCCCTATCTCTCTTTGCTTCATTACCAGCGCATTCAAATTAATCACAATTTTGGCTTCGATTTCATCGCTGTCAATCATGGTAGTAGACAGCTGTTCTAAATCCGCCCGCATATAATATACACAATTTTCTGTAATTTGCTCCGCCTCAATAACATGTTGAAAAGGTATCATGGCTTCCATGGAATAAAACGGCATATCATCATCCCCGATAATATACAAAATCCGAATTTGGACAACACCTTCCACCTCAATTCCGTTTTCTACAATTCTGCTGCTGTCTACCTTAACACTACCATCACTATGACAAATTTGTAAAATTTTTCCATGGCTGTTTTCTATTTTAATTCTGTCATTCACCTTACACTTTGAAAAGTTTTTCACCAACAAACTTTCTAATATCTGTTTTTCTCTGACCGCTTCACATTCCTTTAAAGGTGTATACACATCCATGAGAAGTGATAATTCTTCCTCCTCGTAGATTTTCATTTCCAATTCCAGAACAACATCCACGCCAATCACACGTTCTTCCCCGTCTTCGTCCTGTTTCACCTTTAAATCACCCTGAGGCATGGAAATTTCCACATTCGGTATCATTTCCTGTGTACATCCAACACATTCCAGCTCCTGATAAAAAGGAACTGAATGTTCAAGCCATTGCAGAGAATTATTATCATCATTACCACTGTAAAGAGCAAAGACAAACAGCTCTCCTTTTACTGCAATTTTATCATTTTCTGCCCGAATATCCAGCCCTCTTACTTCTACTGTGTTCCAAAGCAGCTCATAAATATCCGGTTTGTTGGAGCTGAGAGAAATATCCTCTTTTACACGCATAGTATCCTTTTTATGTATCACCGTTCCCAGAATAGAAATATCCTCCTTTTTCTGGGAAATTTCATCATCCTCCACAGCAATAGGAATTTCCAGCTCTTTGCTCTCCTCTACATAAGCTGTAAAAGTCACCAATGCTTTCATATTTAGTTTTCTGGAATTAATCAGCTGAACACTTAAATCCTCAATATCCCATTTCAACTGTACTTTATCTCCATTTTCTAACCCTTCTAAATTCAGAGTTTCACCAATACGCAAAGTTCCCATAAGGCTTTGAAGACGTCTTTCTTCATTGTCACTCACGTATAAAAGGCTCACTACAAGCGCCCCTGTAATATATGCACGCCCTTCTGTTATCTGAATATCTTCCAATTGGATATCGCCCTTTTTCTGTATCATCCGCCCGATATCCGGTTTTACATCAGGAACGTTTAAATCCTCATCAAAAGTAATTTGATTTACTGCCTCACACTTCTTTTGAAGCATATACATATTTTTTGTTACCAGCTCCACATCATTACCCCTTTTCTATTCAAAAATAACCGGTTCTTCACGGTATTTCATCTTAATCACCAAGCAGGGATAAGATGCTTCCTCCTTCAGTTCTTCGCCATCCTCAGGTCCCAACAATGTTGTCTGCAAATGAATTGCATTATCCCATAAAGATAAATCTTCTATCTGTATGCTGTACCCTCCTGTTTTCTGCTCTCCATATCCTTTCATGAGATAGAGATATCCCGCATCCTGATAAGTCATCTGAAATTCCTTTGCCTTATTTTCGCCTATCAATTCTTTTACTTTTTCAGGATAATCTGCTTCTTTCATAACGGTATACTCCGGTTTCACACCGTCCATTGCCCTTACTTTTTCAATACTGCAGCCACATAAAAAACAGGACATTACTGTCAAAAGCAACATTATGGCTGTTCCTTTTCTCACATCTTACGCCACCTTCACTTTGCCAGTCTTATCCTAAATGTATGCAGTTTTTTTCTAAAATATGCGTACTAATCCTTGCATATTAAAGCTGATTTCATTATAATTTATTAGATGTATTTTTTATTATTCAAAGGAAAGAAAGGTTATTTATTATGTTTCGATTTCTTATTGTATGTATCTGTGTCATCGGGTACTTAATTTTATCTATTCCTATTCTTATTGTAGAATGGATTATAGGGAAATTTAACAAACGTGCAAAGGATATCAGCTCCCTGCGTATTATTCAAGCTGTTTTTAAATTTATTTTAAAAGTAACCGGTGCAAAAATCACCATTATCGGACATGAAAATGTTCCTACAGATCAGGCTGTGTTGTATATTGGAAATCACAGAAGTTTTTTTGATATTTTGCTGACTTATACTTTATGTCCTGATTTAACAGGTTATATTGCCAAGAAGGAAATGGAGCCAATTCCTCTGCTGTCTACATGGATGCGTTACCTCCATTGTCTGTTTTTAGACAGACAGGATATTAAAGCCGGAATGAAAACGATTTTAACTGCTATTGATAAAGTGAAAAACGGAATTTCTATCTGTATTTTCCCTGAAGGTACAAGAAACAAAGGAGAAAATGAACTGGAAATGCTTCCTTTCCACGAAGGCAGCTTTAAAATAGCTACAAAATCCGGATGTCCTATCATTCCTATTGCAATCAGTAACTCTGCAGAAATTTTTGAAGCACATTTTCCAAAAATCAAACCTTGTAATGTCATTGTAGAATATGGAGCCCCTATTTATCCTGAACAGTTGGAAAAGGAAGATAAAAAAAGACTGGGTGCTTATACACAGAAAGTTGTTTTAGAAATGTTGAAAAAAAATCATGATTTAATCTAAAAAATGCTACTCAAAAAGGTATACATTGAACGCTTAATTTGCATCAAATGTATACCTTTTTATCATCGACTTATTTTACCAGCACTCCGTATTTTCAATTCCTACATCTTTTGCTTTAAAGACAGGATTTTTCCCTTCCTTTTTCTGCTTTTCGTAGTCTTTCAATACTTTCATTGCTGTATTTCCCAAAACTAAAATTACCAGAATATTTACGGTCGCCATACATCCCATAGTAATATCTGCAATATTCCACATCATAGAAAAGTCTGCCTGTGCTCCAAAAAATACTGCTAAAAGACAGGTGATACGGAAAATAAATAATAATTTTTTATTATTTTTAATAAACAGAATATTAGACTCTGCATAATAATAATTTCCAATTAAACTGCTGAATGCAAAGGCAAAAATGGAAAGTGTAATAAAATGAATACCCCAGTTTCCCACATTTGCAGAAATAGCTTTCTGCACAAAAGGAATACCGTCCAGCACACCAGACTCACCCTGCACACCGGAAAGTAACAGCATCATAGCTGTTGCAGAACAGATTAACAGAGTATCAATAAAGACAGATAAGACCTGTACCATTCCCTGCTTTGCCGGATGGCTTACAGATGCACTTGCGGAAGCATTTGGCGCACTTCCCATACCTGCTTCATTGGAAAACAGGCCTCTTTTAATACCAATTACCACAGCGCTTCCTGCCATACCTCCTGCAAATGCCCTGAAATCAAATGCCTGAGAAAAAATCATAGAAAACACTCTGGGGAGTTCTGTAATATTCATAACAATCGTATAAAGCCCAATTAACAGATACGCTCCAGCCATAATCGGCACTATCACAGATGTGATGAAACCAATTCTGTGTACACCACCAAAAATAACGAATGCTGTTCCCACTGCCAAAACTAATCCTACAATCATAGGATACACGGTATCACTATAACCAGGAATGTAATATTCCAGAGAAGATGACATATTAAAGGATTGAAGTCCATTAAATCCATAAGCAAAGCAAATAATCAAGAGAACAGAAAACAAAATTCCCAGCCAGCGTTTACCAAGCGCTTTCTCCATATAATAAGAAGGGCCACCTCGAAATTCCTCTTTATCCTTTACTTTATAAACCTGTGCCAATGTACTTTCAATAAAAGCCGATGCGCCGCCAATGACTGCCATAAGCCACATCCAGAATACTGCACCGGCCCCACCTGCTGCAATAGCTGTGGCAATTCCCGCAATATTACCTGTTCCAACTCTGGAAGCTGTAGAAATCATCAATGCCTGAAAAGAAGAAACCTGTTTTTTTCCATTTTCTTCTCCTGCTTTTTCTTTTAATACATGAAACGATTCTTTTAACAATCTCAGCTGTACAAAACGTGTTCTCACAGTAAAGTAAATCCCGGTTCCCACCAGCAGAAATAATAAAAGATAGGTATACATCCAATCATTTACTGCACTTAAAATGTTGTTCAGCATATATCATTTCCTCCTTACGTTATAGTATCTTACATGATGCTTTAACCATGCACACTTCTGAAATTATAACAGAAACCATACTATTTCGCAAGAATTACAATATTTCCATAAAAATGCAATGTATTTATTTTAATTTTTCCACAATCTCCCCAAACTCCATAAAGTGAGATGCCTTTACCAGTACAGTATCACCTTTTTCAAGAATTTCCGGAAGTTCCTTCATCAAATTTTCTTTATTTGCAAAATGTCTGACCTGTGTTTTGGAACTTACTGCTTTAGCTGCCTCTGCCATATCTACAGAAAGCTCTCCCACACATAAAAGAACATCAATCTCCTTCTCTGCTGCGTGTTTTCCCACTTCCTGATGCATTTTTCTTTCATCTGCGCCCAATTCTCCCATATCTCCCAGAATTGCAATTTTTCTGCCTAAAGCATCTGTAAGTACATCTAAAGATGCTTTCATGGATATGGGATTTGCATTATAACAATCATCAATGACTGTATATTTTGGTGTTTCTATAATATGAAATCTGCCGCTTACAGACTGGAGGCTTTCAATTCCTTTCCGAATTTCTTCTATGGTAAGTCCATAAGTCAAACCCACTGCTGTTGCTGCAAGAGCATTATAAACAGAATGTTTTCCCGGAACAGGAATGAGTACAGAAAAACTTTCTTCGCCTGCATGGATACAGCAGGAAATCCCCTTTAACCCTTCCGGTTTAATCTCATCTGCCCAAATACCCTGATGATTTTCTACACCAAAAAATACCGGCTTTATTCCTTTTGTTTCCTGAACAGTCACCAGCTTATCATCATCACCGTTTAAAATAATATGACCATCTGGTTGAAGATAATCGAAAATTTCTGTTTTTGCCTTTAATATTCCATCTCTGGATTTCAAAAATTCTAAATGGCATAATCCGATATTGGTGATAACACAAGTATTCGGTCTGGCAATTTTTGCTAATCTGTGCATCTCACCAAAATCACTAATTCCCATCTCTAGCACTGCCATTTCATGTTCATCACGAAGACGGAAAATTGTCAGTGGAAGACCTAATTCATTATTGAAATTCCCCTGTGTTTTCAATGTATTGTATTTCTGTGCCAATACAGATGCAATGACTTCTTTGGTACTGGTTTTGCCAACACTTCCTGTAATTCCTACCACCGGTATCTGAAGCTGCTTTAAGTAAAATTCTGCAATATCCTTTACCGCTATAAGAGAAGACTTTACAAGAATATATGGAAACGGTTTCTTTCCCAAATCTTTTTCGGATAAAGTAGCCAGCACCTCTTTTTCCATTACCTGCTCAATAAAATCATGGGCATCCACTCTTGCACCCTTAATCGGTACAAAGAGACCGCCAGCTTCTGATTTTCGACTGTCTGTAAAAATACAGGTAACTTCCTTATCTTCCATTTCCTTTGGCCCTACATAAGTTCCGTTACAGGCAACTGCAAGGTTCTTTAAGGTAAGATTTTTCATGGTATCTTTCCTCCTACTGGTACTTTTTCAATGAAACCTCAATAAGCTTTTCACAAAGCTGAGGATAATCCATTCCAATTGCTTTTGCCTCCTGAGGAATTAAACTGGTAGGTGTCATGCCCGGCAAAGTATTTGCTTCTAAACAATACATATTTCCCTCATCATCCATTAAAAAGTCCAGACGGGCATAAGCCTGAAGATTTAAAGCTTCATAACCCATTTCCGCATATTTCTGCATTTCCTTTGTCAATGCAGAAGAAATTTCTGCCGGACAAGTTTCCACACAAGAACCTGCCTGATATTTGTTTTTATAATCATAAAATCCCTGCAAAGGTGCAATTTCAATAACAGGATATGCTTTTTTATCCACAACAGCAACGGAAAATTCTCTTCCTGTAATAAACTGTTCTACTACAACTTCATTTTCATAGGAAAAGGCTTCTAATAATGCTGCCTGATATTCTGTCTGATTATTTGCAATACAAACACCTACACTGGAACCTCCGCAGCAAGGTTTTACAATAACCGGAAATCCCATTCCATAATCTGCAAGCTGGCTGCTGCATTTACCCTTTTCCAGAGTAATTCCCTTTGGTGTAGGCACACCTTTGGCTTCGAATACCATCTTTGTAATACCTTTATCCATTGCCATTCCGCTGCTTAAAGGACCGGAACCGGTATATTTAATTCCCATCAAATCCAGAACCGACTGCACTTTTCCGTCTTCACCATTTGCTCCATGAAGTGCTAAAAATACAATGTCTGCTTCCTTACAGATTTCCAAAACATTTGGTCCGAAAAACCCCTTACGAGTCTTCATAGTTTCTTCTAATTTACTACTCATTTCTCTCATAGTATCTGCTGCTTTATCCACGTCATATTCTGCCGGAAACAAATTTTCTTCTTTCTTGGAAGCTCCGAAATAAGGATCTAAAAGAACCGCTTTGTGATTACGCTCTCTTAAAGCCTTACATACACCCTGTCCTGATGCAATAGACACTTCTCTTTCTGTACTGTTTCCTCCGGCTAATACTATAATATTCATATTATAAACTCCTTTTATCGGTCAATTTTTCTTTCTTTAATATACCACCACCGGAACGCCTTTTTCAATGTTATTAAAAATCTTCTCTGCATTTTCAGGTGGTGTATTGACACATCCATGAGAACCATTGTTGATATATTCCTTTCCTCCAAAAGTCGTTCTCCAGTCTGCATCATGAATACCTGTGTTGGCATAAAACGGCAGCCAGTAATTTACCGGTGCACTGTAATTTTCCCCTTTCAGGGTTGCATTTCTTTCTTTATACATAATGCCATAGACTCCTGTATGGGTATCATAACCTTTGTTGTGATTTCCCGTAACTACCGGTGTGTCTACCAGCAGCTGTCCGTCCTTAAAGAACCACATACGCTGCTCCTCTAAGCTGATTTCTACATAAGTATTGCCAATATCATTGGCATCTCTGCAATACCCACTGTAAGTATATTCCGGTTCAATGGTCTGATCCTGCCCGCTCTTAATAGCTTCTATAATCTTGGCTGTAGTATCATTTGGAGCAATTACCCAACCATAATCTCCACCTTTTACAGTAATTGTATTTCCCGTTGCTGTCGTAAACTGTCTGGATGAACCAAAAGTATCATACTTATACTTTAATTGCTGCACATACTCTTTCACCTTCGTTTTATCCAAATCTAAATTACCAGACTCATCCGTCATCAGCCAGTCCTTCATAACCTCTGCATTCACAACTTCCTGACGATCAGAAAAATCAATGGTAACTGTCACACCTAAAAATACATTTCCCTGTTCCTTCTGTTTTGCCAGATTTTCATCATCCGCTAACACAGATGGCTCAAGATAACAGCCTTCCTTTTCAAAATCCACTTCAATCTCTCCGCTGTCAATGGCCTTGATAATAACTTCTTTCACTTTTTCTTTATCAAGAGCTGTTCCCTGTTCTTCCGGAACAATTTCATATCCACTTGCGCCCGCTTCCAGATGTGCATCCGAAGGCTGTACAATGTTTTCCTCCTGAAAACAGGATAATCCGTCAATTGCTGCATAAACTGCTTCTTTATTATATGGCGTTGTGGCAGACATGGTATAGTCCTTTTTATGTGCAAAGGAAAAGAACCAGGTAAATGGATTTTGTTCCTTTTTCAGCTCTGCAATTTTACCATCATCTATGTATCTCATATCAATTTGCGAAGCACTAATACTCTCTACTTTATCCCCTCGTTCCTTCAATACCAGAATATATCCTGCAATCTGGCTTTTCATAGCTTTTTCTGCCTCTGCCACCGTTTTTCCTGTGCAGTCCATTCCATTAATTTTGGATCCGGGATAAAAATGTTTAGAATAATAAAATACACCTATGAAATATGCTCCCAGAAAAATAACTGCATAACCAATTAAAACCCCTAACAGAATTTTCTTCATTTTCTTATATTTATTCTTCTTGGATTTTCTTTTTGCCATATCATTCACCCCTTACATAACTTTCTGTTGCGTTTCAGTATAACACAAATTTCCCCATTCACCAATTAAGAATTCTTAACAATTTTATTACGCACAAAGAGGACACTGTCCCTGTTCAGCGTCCTCTCCTTTCTTTTCAAATTTATTTTTCGCTTAAAATTTTATCAATACTTACCAGTTTTACACTGAGTACAAAAATTTCAGTTGCCAGCTTCAGCTCATCTACGGTTGGAAAACTTGGTGCAATACGAATGTTACTGTCCTTAGGATCAAGTCCATAAGGATAAGTTGCACCTGCGTCTGTCATTTTCACACCTGCCTCTGCTGCTTTTGCTACAATAGCTTTTGCACAGCCTTCCATAGAGTCAAAGGAAATAAAGTAACCTCCTCTTGGATTTTGCCATGTTCCGATTTCTGCTCCGCTTAATTCTTTTTCCAATGTATCTTCTACGATTTCAAATTTCGGGCGAAGAATTTCGGCATGCTTCTTCATGTGCTTGTGCATGCCCACAATACCTCCGAAGAAGCGTACATGACGAAGCTGGTTAATCTTATCATGTCCGATAGTCTGTACAGACATGTGTTTTCTAAAGTCATTCAGATTTCGTTCAGATGCTGCTACTGCCGCAATACCGGAACCCGGAAAACTTACCTTTGAAGTTGAAACAAATTTATAAACCAAATCCGGATTTCCCGCTTTCTCGCACTGGTCTAAGATTTCCACAAGGAAGTCCTGTTTATCATCATATAAATGATGAATACAGTAAGCATTATCCCAGAAAATACGAAAATCTTCCGCAGCCGGTTTTAAATTGGCAAATCGCTTTACGGTTTCAGGAGAATAAGTAATTCCCTGAGGATTGGAGTATTTCGGCACACACCAGATACCTTTGATTGCAGGATCTGTGCTGACAAGTTCTTCTACCATATCCATATCCGGTCCTGTAGGTGTCATTGGAACATTAATCATTTCGATACCAAAATATTCTGTAATGCGGAAATGTCTGTCATATCCCGGTACAGGACATAAGAATTTTACTTTATCCAGCTTACACCACGGTGTACTTCCACACACACCATGTGTCATGGAACGGGAAACAGTATCAAACATAACATTCAAACTGGAATTTCCGAAAATCACGATATTTTCCGGTGATACTTCTGTCATTTCACCCAGAAGGCGTCTTGCCTCAGGAATACCGTCTAAAAGACCATAATTACGGCAGTCTATTCCTGTTTCACATTTCAGTTTGTCTGTGCTCTTTAATTCTTCCAGCATATCCATTGCCAGCTCTAACTGCTGTTTAGATGGTTTTCCTCTGGACATATCCAGATTTAATCCTTTTGCCTTTACTTCTTCAAACTGTTTTTCTAAATCAGCCTTCATGGCCTGTAACTGCTCTTTACTAAGTTCTTTATACGGTGTCATGGCTTTCCTCCTGATGTTTTCTATTTATTTCTACATATTGTATGCCAATATATGACTTAGTGTCAAGTATTTCTTGCATTATTATCTGATTTTATGTGTTTTTATAGGTATTCTTTGTTTTGATATGCAACTTTCTATATTATTTCCTTCATTTTACTGTTTCTTTCCCATTCCTAAAAGTTTTCCGGGAATAAGCAGGAGTTCATGAGCAACGAGAGGAATTGCAGAAATCCCCAACAGAAGACACCATTCCTGTAAAGAAAGGCGCACTGTTCCAAAAAGCTGCACAAAATATGGAATTTCTGTCACCATTGCCTGCAGTCCCAATCCCAGAAAAAATGCCCCCATCATAAAAGGGTTTTCCAAATGCTTCATCTGAAACACCGATTTATCTTTATCCCTCATACCAATAGCATGAAAAAGCTGAGATACTCCAAGTACTGTAAAAGCATAAGTCTGCCCTCCCAGATAAAAAGCATATAAAGTAATTGCCGCAATTAAAACACCATAAAAAACAGTAAAACTCCAGCCCCCGTATGCAAAAAGTCCCTCTTTTGGATTTCGCGGTTTCTTCCTCATCAATACATTTTTATCATTTTTATCAATTCCCAGTGCCAACGCCGGAAGAGAATCTGTAATTAAATTCACCCACAAAATGTGGCTTGCCTTCAAAGGTGTGGGAAGCTGAAAAAGAACAGCTACAAACATGGTAATAATTTCACCAAAATTGGAAGAAAGCAAAAACAGAATAGATTTCTTAATGTTTATATAAATCTCTCTGCCTTCTTCCATCGCTTTTTCAATTGTAGAAAAATTATCATCGGAAAGCACCATGTCTGCTGCATTTTTTGCTGCATCTGTACCATTCTCACCCATTGCAATACCAATATCCGCCTTTTGCAAAGAAGGAGCATCATTCACACCGTCGCCAGTCATAGCCACAATCTGTCCATTGTCCTGAAAACCTTTTACAATTCTCACTTTATGAGCCGGTGTCACTCTTGCAAACACACGTAGATTTTTCATCTTCTTTCGCAAAGTATCTTCACTCATCTCATCCATTTCTTGTCCGGTAATGCACTGTTCCATACAGTCGGCAATTCCGATTTTCTTTGCGATAGAAAATGCCGTATCTTTATAATCTCCTGTAATCATTGCAACTTGCACACCCGCCCGTTTTAATGTTTTCACAGACTGAGCAACTTCCTTTCTTGGAGGGTCTATCATTCCGGCCATACCTGCAAAAACCAGCCCTTCCGTTAAAGACTTCTCTGCTTTATTCACAACTCTTTCCTTATACGCCAAAGCTAAAATCCGTAATCCTTCCTTTGCCATTTCCTCCATGGCTCTGCGAATTTTCATCTTCTCCATCTGCGTCATTGGTTTCGTTTTTCCATGATTTTCTATGTGCGTACATTGATTGAAAACATAATCACATGCCCCTTTTATATAGGCTATCTCATGATTTCCATCTTTATGTACACTTACCATATATTTTTTTTCTGAATTAAAAGGAATTTCAAAAGTTCTGGGGTACTGCTGCTGCAATCGTTTTTCGTCATATCCCATATTTCTGCCTGCGTGTAAAAGAGCCAGCTCTGTGGCATCTCCAATTTCCTGTTTCCCCAGAATACTGTTATTACATAGAAGAAACCCTTCCATAAGCTTTGGAAATTCTCTTTTTCTCACCGTAGAAACAGGCAGTATTTTCTCGTCCGCATAAATTTTCGTCACTGCCATTTTATTTTCAGTTAAAGTTCCTGTTTTATCAGAACATACAACTCCCACAGAACCTAATGTTTCTACTGCAGGAAGCCTGCGGATAATCGCATTTACTTTTACCATTCTGGCCACTCCAAGGGCAAGAACAATGGTAACTACTGCTGGAAGACCTTCCGGAATTGCAGCTACAGCCAACGAAATAGCCAAAAGCAACATCTGTAAAAGATTTCTATGTTGTATCACTCCAATGAAAAACAGACCTGCACATAATACCACTGCCACAATACTTAATATTTTCCCCAAATCTCCCAGGCGTTTCTGCAAAGGTGTCATTTCCTGTTTTGTATCTTCAATCATCCCTGCAATTTTCCCAAGCTCTGTATCCATTCCTGTGGCAACTACAATTCCTTCACCACTGCCTTTCATAATTTCCGTAGACATATATGCCATATTTTTCTTTTCCGCTGTAGGCAGTCCTTTGGACAACACTTCCTGGGATTTCATCACCGGCAAAGACTCTCCTGTAAGGGCAGATTCATTGATAAAAAGTCCTTGTACTTGAAGCAAACGTATATCTGCCGGAACTTGATTGCCTGCTTTTAGCTTTACCACATCACCTTTTACCAGCTTATCTGCCGGTATTTTCTGATAAATTCCATCACGTTTCACAACAGCCGATGGCGCTGTCATTTTTTTTAATGCTTCTAAGGCTTTTCGGGCTTTTCCTTCCTGTATCACTCCTACTGTGGTATTTAAAGCAATTACCAGAAGAATAATTCCCGTATCACTATACTCCCGCAGCAACATGGAAATAGATGCTGCCAGAAAAAGAATGAAAATCATCGGGTCATTAATCTGATTTTGTATTCTGTCCCAAACGGTCTGTTCTTTGGCTTTTTTTAAAGTATTGCTTCCGTCATGGAGCAAACGTTTCTCAGCTTCCTTTGTATCAAGGCCATTTTTCTCATCTGTATGGAAATCCTCACAAAGTTCTTTGTGGGTTAAAGTTTCATACATGACAGCACCTCCCGTGTCTTTGGACAATGAGTAATCCGCTAACTCAGTCTATGCTGTCCTAAGAAAATATATTATTATCTATTCACTTTTCACAGGAATACATACCGTAATTCTTGTTCCCTTATTTTCCTCACTCTCTATTAAAATTCCATACTGAGAACCATAAAGAAGTTTGAGACGATCATCCACATTATTTACTCCAATACCTGTAAAGTGCTCTGTTTTCGTATTCCCCTCTGATATCTCTTTTAAACGTTTCTGATCTATTCCCACTCCGTCATCAATAATCTGAATTTGCAGATTATCATCCAGTTTCCTTACCAAAATTGTAATTTTCCCTTTTCTTTCATAGGGAAATGCATGGAAAAACGCATTTTCTACAAATGGCTGAAGTATCATTTTCGGTATCTGGCATTCTTCACACCCGAAGTTGACAAAATATTCCACCTGCACTTTATCTCCATAGCGGGTATTGTTAATAAAAACATAGTTTTTCAAATTTTCGATTTCTTTTTCCACTGTTGTATATTCATCTGTATTGCCTATGGTACTGCGAAGCAAAGAAATAAAAGCATCTATCGCTTTCGTAGACTTCTCAATTTCCCCCTGATAGATGAGCCACTTAATGCTTGCCAGAGTGTTATAAACATAATGAGGATTAATTTGCATTTGCAGCGCTGAAATTTCTGCTTTACGCTTCTCTTTCTGCACATTCATCAGTTCCTCAATATATCGGTTCAAATCCTCAAGCATAGCATTATAGGTGCTGGTAAGCTCCTGTATTTCATAAGAGCCTGTAACCTCTATCTGTCCATCATACTTCTCATTTCTGGCATTTGCCATTTTATTCACAAGCACGGATAATGGTTTTGTAGTCTGCTTCACAAAGAAATATGTAGCAATAATCACTCCCATGGCAATAGCAGCACAGACACCCCATAACATAGGAATATTATACAACCTTCCTAAAGCATTTCTGCTGTCAATCACTCCATACATTGTATAATTATAATAAGGGAGATATTTTTGAAGTACAATGACCTCTTTGCCATTTTCCATAGCATCGCATCTGAGTTTCTCTTCTTTTTCTGCTACTCTAAGGTCTTTACCTAATTTATTTTCCAGCACACCCTTTTGATTTGTAGAGATTATTTTTCCCTGTGAGTCTGTCATGTAAAAGTTGGCATACTCAGAAGTGAAATGCTGGTAGAATTTCTCCATATCCTCTTCTTTCATCGTCACATAAATAAGTGCATACATTTCACCACTTTCCGGATAACACAATGCCTTTGCAGCCATTACAACAGGAGTATTTCTTGTAGTAGATGTAAAACCAGAATCTGCATACTGATATACAATACTTCCTTTTTTCTCCATAGCTTTTTTACTCACGTCAGATTCCAGAATTTCCTTTGCAGAAGAAATAATTGTCTCTTCTCTGTTCAGATAAGTTTTTTCATTTAGCCCCACTAACATAACACTCACGTCACTGATATTTGTTGGAATGGCATTTTTTAAATCTTCATCCATTTTATAGAAATTTCGGAATGTCCTGGTAGAATTCATTTCTTTATCGCTGAAGTAAATACGAAATGCCCAGCTGACTTCCACACTGTCTATAATTTTACTCAAATTTTCATGATAATGATTTAACTCTTTTTCTATTTGTAAAAACACTTTTTCCTGAGACTTTCCATAGGTATTTACAAAAATATCTTCTGACAGGTTTACAATAATTGCCGTAACGCTGAATACAGCCAGAATAATTCCCACAACTACTGCTAAAACTATTTTTACAACCATACTGTTTTTTGCACATTTTTTCATTTCTTCTTCATCCGATACCCATGCCTGTAAGAGCTGGGTGTTTCTCCTGTAATCTTTTTAAATACTCTGCAAAAATAACTCTGGTCTGCATACCCTACCATATCGCTGACAGCTGCAATGGAATAACTGCTCTCGGTAAGATATCTGCATGCCTGTTTAATTCTAATTCTGTTTAAATATTCGCTAAATCCTTCGCCCATTCTGGTGTTAAAGTATGTTGACAGATAAGAATAGTTAAAGTTAAAAATATTGGATAACTCTGCCAAGTCAAGTTCTTCCTTATAGTGCTGTGCAATATAATCCAGCATCTCCTGTAGCTTTTCATCCTGACCTTCTGCATGTTCTCCAAATTTTTCCAATAATTCTTTTACCAAGCTTTGAAATATTTCCTTGAAATCTTCCGCATACACTGCTTTATCAATTTCTTCAAAGTATTTATATCGAAGATTTTCTAAATTCTGAACATCTTTACCGACATTTCCTACTACATTATATAATAAATTCTTTGTTTGATTTTTCAGTTTAAATTCTGGCATTTTACTTTCCATTGCCTGATTAATATAAATTTCAAACATTGCTACAGCATCTTTATACCTCTTATCTGCAAGCATTACGGAAAAGGTTCTAAAATCAAATTTATGAAACACATTTTCACGGTCTGTCTCTTCTTGTTCTTCCCCCATAAAAATAATTTCCTCTCCTCTATGATAAAAAGAGTCTGTTTCTAAATATATCGGATTTGAAAAATCTTTTTTTACTTCCTCCAGGTTTTTTCTCTGTTTTCCTAAAATCACAATTGTCTGGTTATGAATAATTTTCAAGCTCTTCACCATGTTCTGAATTTCTCCCAAAATTTTCTGACTGTTTTTAAGGGGATAATTAAAAACAATGCAAAGAAATTCCGGACTTTGAAAAAACTTCACATATTCTCCTGATATAGAATTTGTAAGATATTCTTCTACCTTTTCAAAAATAATCTGAGATAAATCCTGACCTGCCAGATTACAAAAATGCACCGGAACTCCTGCCAGCATATAACAGCTATGTGGAAAATATTGTATCAAATCCTGCTTTTTTATCTCCTGCTCATATCCCTTTAAAAAACGCTCAATTTGCTGCTCCTGACTGGAAAAAGATTTCTTTTGCATAGAAACTCCGGGAATTTTATCTGCTATTTTACTTAAAATCTTCAGCAGCTCCTCTGGATTTAAAGTGGGCTTTAATACATAATCTACGGCTCCATTTAACAAAGCCTGACGAACATATTCAAATTTATCATAAGCACTTAAAATCAGTATCTGTACATCCGGATACTTGCGGTGGACAATTCTGACAAAATCTAAACCATCCATAACAGGCATTGCTATATCACAGAAAACTACGTTTGGCTTCAGCTTTTCCATGAAATCCAACGCTTCCTTCCCGTTAGAAGCCTCCCCTACTACCTGAAATCCATATTCTTCCCAATTTATCATATATTTAATGCCTTGGCGCATAATATATTCATCATCTACAATCATGACTCTCCCACATTCCATCATCTTCTCACTCCTCTTCTATTTTGCGCAAACATTGTACCACATATACCGAAAAGAAAACAGCCTGACATTCTGCCCGGCTGTTTCTAAATTCTATGTTCCTTTTTAATCAATTGGTGAAATTGTAAACTGTAGGCACTGCGGTTTCTTCGCTGAGGTTTTATATTGTTCATGAACAGGTGCACCCCAGCTGTCATCACCACCTACGCCTGTCTGTGATGATAAAATACGCACCCATGTATAATTTCGATTTGGTAATTCTTCTATATGCATGGCATTTCCCATCTCATAAGCACTATACGGAAGCACACTTGTAGAAAATGGTCGATTTACTGCCTGAAAGCAAACTCCTGCTCCTGCTTTATTCATTACTTTCAACCAACGCACCTGCTCCCTGTTTCCACATTCCTGCGGAATTAAATAAGAAGCCATGTTTTCCTTCGGAGTACTTTCAAATACGCCAAGCTTAGCTCCACACATACGGTCAGGGTAGTTTTCCTCCGGTCCATATCCGTAGTAACTGAAGAAATCCAGTTCCTTCTTCATCTTAAAATCCATACCAAAGACAGGAATATATTCCTCTGTGTCTATACCCGGATAATTGGCTGTAACTTCCAGCTTACCTTTAGAGTCTATTTTCCAGCTTACCTTCACACGAAATACTTTCGGATATTTTGCTTCGTATTCTACGTCTACCATTAAGAAATCTTCACCTTCTGTAATGGTAAAGCTATCTGATACAAAGCGCATTCCCAGGGAAGCCGCCAGCCAGCCGCTGTCACGATAAGGCGCACCCATTCCGGCATCATTATCTGTGGCTGCTCTGTAAAAAGTCAGTTTGGGTGTTCTTGTAATATATTCTTTGTCATCATAAACAAGAGAAATAATTCCTCCCTCTCCTCTGGAAAACAAAGCCGAAAATCCCTTTCCCTTTACTCCTACATTCACATCACCATGAATAATTTCAAACTCAGAAATATCTTCTTTATCTTCTTGTTCTTTTTCCGGCAGAATTTTTACAATTTTCTGCCCATGAGCAACCAGATGTCCTGCTTTCGCATATAAAGTATCTTCTTTCAAACACGCAGAAACAGTAACCACATATTCCCCTGTTTCTTTTCCAACTGCTGAAACCGGACATTTTGCCTTTTCTCCCGGTCTTGCCTGCAAATAAAGTTCTCTTTCCGAAAGAAGCTCACCATCTCTTTCTACCTTTTCTTTAAAAACATATCCACTTAAATCCACGAAAAGATTTTTGTTTTCCACAATTGCCTCATCTTCTTCAACGTGAATTTCCACAGGAGAATAAAGCTGCTTTACTTCCTGCATTTTGGGTGACACATTTCTGTCTGAATACACAATACCATTGGTACAGAAGCAATAATCTGTAGCACGTTCGTCAAAATCACCGCCATACACCAGACGCCTGCTTCCGTCTTCCTGCTCCTGCCACAATGCCTGGTCAATAAAATCCCATATAAAGCCACCTTGATATCTGTCATATTGTTTTTCCAAACGAGTATAAAGCTCCATTCCACCGCAGGAATTTCCCATAGCATGCATATATTCACAGCTGATATATGGTTTTTCATTGGTATTCTCAAGAAATTCCACAATTTCACCTGGTTTTGCATACATACGGCTTTCCATATCGCTGGTTCTGTCAAATTCTCTGTTCCAGAAAACCCCTTCATAATGAACCAATCTAGATGAATCTCTTTCTCTGAAATAATCACTCATGGCAAGAATATTTTCTCCTGCATAAGACTCGTTTCCACAAGACCAAATTAAAATAGAAGGATGGTTTTTGTCTCTTTCCAACATAGAACGAGCACGATCCAACACAACTTCTCTCCATTCCGGTAAAGATGCAGGAACATTCCAGGATGGCTCACACAGTGAATTTTTCTGCCAGGAACCATGGCTTTCCAGATTTGTCTCATCAATCAAATAAATTCCATATTCATCACACAGCTCATACCAATAACTCTGATTAGGATAATGGGAAGTACGAACTGCATTAAGATTGTTTTGTTTGAGAATTAGAATATCCTTTACCATATCTTCTTTTGTAATGGCTCTTCCTCGTTCAGGATTAAATTCATGACGGTTTACTCCTCTGAAAATAATTCTTTTTCCATTGAGGCACATAATTCCGTCTTTCATCTCAAAACAGCGAAATCCCACCTTTTGACTGACAATCTCTATGAGATTTCCTTCTTTATCTTTGATTTCCAGTTCCAGTGTGTATAAGTATGGATTTTCACAACTCCACGGATAAATACTGCCGGCTTCCATCTCACAACTGTTTTGTCCCGGTGCAACTGCTAAATCATTTTTTTGTACTATAATTTTTTTATTTCTGTCTTTTAATATAATATTTACAAAACTTTTATCTTCCCCTTGCACACAATATTGTAACTGAAGCCTTCCCTTTGTGTAATCATCTTCAAGTTTTGTATTCACAAACAAATCCCAAACATGAACTTTCGGAACCGCATATAAATATACGTCTCGAAAAATCCCTGAAAATCTCCAGAAGTCCTGGTCTTCCAGCCAGCTTGCACTGCTTCTTTTATACACTTCTACAGCCAGCTTGTTTTCTCCCTGCTTTAAGTAATTTGTAATTAAAAATTCAGACGGTGTAAAGCTGTCTTCTCCATATCCCACGAAATGTCCGTTTAACCATACATAAAAAGCTGTTTCAACACCTTGAAAACTTATAAAAATCTGTTTTCCCAAAAGAGCAGGGGATTTTCCAGAGGTCGTCCGCGGTGAATCTCTCCGTCACGGGTGATATAGAAA
>CAJKQE010000014.1 GCA_905201915.1 uncultured Lachnospiraceae bacterium | reverse complement strand
ACCTGTGACCCTCTGCTTGTAAGGCAGATGCTCTCCCAGCTGAGCTAAGATCCCGTTTCCTGTCAGTTTATCGCTGACTGCCTTGCTATTATATACTGATTTCTGACAAATTGTCAATACCTTTTTTTACAATTCTTATAAAAACATCTTATTACACCCTTTAATTTTACTCAGTTGAATGAATAAGATATCCTGAAAAAAATATCTTATTCATGTCAAGGTCTAAAACTTTATTAAATTTCCCCTTTTATCGTATATTGTGGAGCTTCATTGAGAATGCTTTTCATAGCAATATTTTATTACATGATTGGAGGATTCTTGCTATGGCACTTAACAAAGTGGAAATTTGCGGCGTAAATACTTCACGTCTTCCCATTCTCACAAATGAAGAAAAAGAAGCATTATTTGTGCGTATTAAAGAAGGTGATCCTGAAGCGAGAGAACAATACATTAAAGGTAATTTGCGGCTGGTTTTAAGTGTTATCAAACGTTTTTCCAGCAGCAACGAAAATGCAGATGATTTATTTCAGATTGGCTGCGTGGGACTAATTAAAGCTATTGACAACTTTGATACCACCTTAAATGTAAAATTTTCAACTTATGCTGTTCCTATGATCATCGGTGAGATACGGCGTTATTTAAGAGATAATAATGCTATTCGTGTCAGCCGTTCCCTTCGTGATATCGCTTATAAAGCAATTTATGCAAAAGAAAATTACGTAAAGCAAAATTTAAAAGAACCTACCATCAATGAAATTGCTGAAGAAATTGGCATTGACAAAGAAGAAATCGTATATGCTCTTGATGCAATTCAAAGTCCTGTAAGCTTATACGAGCCTGTTTACACAGAAGGAGGGGACACTCTTTACGTAATGGATCAAATCAGTGACAAAAAAAATAAAGAAGACAATTGGATTGAAAATATCTCTTTAAAAGAAGCCTTAAAAAAATTAGATGACAGAGAACAACACATTGTTACCATGCGCTTTTATGAAGGAAAAACACAGATGGAGGTAGCTGATGAAATTGGCATCTCCCAAGCCCAAGTCAGCCGTCTGGAAAAGCATGCATTAAAGGCCATGCGCAACTACCTTCGCCCTTAAGTTTCCTCTTGTTTGCTCCTTCAAAAAAGCCTATAATAAAAAAAGAAGCTTATATTTCGAAACAGGAAGGAGCATAATGTTGAAGCATAAAATTACACAAGAAGAAAAATTTCAAATGATGACAACTGCCCCTATTCCCTCTCTAATTGGAAAAATGGCAATTCCTACTATAATCAGTATGCTGATTACTTCTATTTATAACATTGCGGATACCTTTTTTGTATCAAGACTGGGAACCAGTGCCACAGCATCTGTAGGAATTGTATTTCCTATTATGGCAATTATACAAGCTCTTGGATTTTTCTTTGGACATGGTTCCGGAAATTCCATCTCCAGAAGACTGGGAGCAAAAGATACCAAAAGAGCAGAACAGCTTGCAGGAATTGGCTTTTTTTCCGCATTTTTGTGTGGACTTTGTGTAGCTGTTCTGGGACTTCTGTTTTTAGAACCTCTGTCCCTGCTTTTAGGCTCTACCCCTACAATTTTACCTTATACAAAAGATTATCTGGGTATTATTTTACTAGGTGCACCTTATATGACAGCACAACTTGTTCTAAACAATCAGCTGCGCTTTCAGGGAAATGCTTTTTATGCCATGATTGGAATTACTTCCGGCGGAATTTTAAATATTTTTCTGGATCCTCTCTTTATTTTCAAATTTAATATGGGAGTTTCCGGAGCTGCTCTGGCAACTATTTTAAGCCAATTTGTCAGTTTTCTTTTGCTCCTTTTGGGAATGAAAATATCAGGCTGTATTCCCTTGAAATTAAAATCCATGAAATATTTAAAATCTAATTTAAAAATCATTGCCCAGGGAGGACTTCCTTCCCTGTTTCGTCAGGGATTGGGAAGTATTTCCATTCTGGCATTAAATCTTGCTGCCAATCCCTATGGCGATGCTGCTATTGCTGCTATGTCCATCGTATCTCGTATTTCACAATTTGCCATTTCCGCATTAATTGGCTTTGGACAGGGATTTCAGCCTGTATGTGGTTTTAATTACGGAGCAAAAAAGTTTAGCCGTGTAAGAGAAGCTTTCTGGTTCTGTGTAAAAGTATCTACTGTGGTACTTATTTTTATCGGTATTGCAGGATTTCTTTTCGCAGGTTCTCTTATCTCCATTTTCCGAAGAGACGACTTACAGGTAATTGCAATTGGCACTCTTGCTCTGCGTATGCAATGTATTGCCATCCCTCTTTCCGGATGGGTAATCATGAACAATATGATGACACAGACTATTGGAAAAACTTTCAAAGCCTCCCTTTTAGCAGCTGCCCGACAGGGAATTTTCTTTATTCCTTCTGTTCTTCTGCTGCCGCCGCTTTTAGGAATTCCAGGAATACAGTTATCTCAGCCTACTGCTGATGTTTGTGCCTTTGTTCTGGCTATTATCGTAAATAAAAGCATCATGAAAGAAATGAAGGAGGAGGAGAAGTCCTATGAGTAATATCCGCTATCCTTTTGAAAACTATGACTCTAACTTTTTAAAAGCACAGCTTCTCTACGTCACCTGCGCCACTTCTGACAAAGACTGGCACAGTATGGAACACTCTCATTATTTCTCTGAGCTTTTCTTTGTGACAAAGGGAACAGGATTTTTTCAAATTGAAGGTAAGAAAATTCCAGTACAGAAAAACGACCTTGTACTCATCAATCCCAATATTCCACACACGGAATTCGGAAACAAAGAATACCCATGGGAATACATAGCACTGGGAATTGAAGGTGTCCAATTCCAATATTCAGAGAAAGAGGCTCCTTATAGCTATAGTGTGTTTTCTCTTTCTCGCGAACACACCGAAATCCCATGGTATCTAAATACTTTGGTAAAAGAAATTCAGACACAACAGACAGGTTATCAGACAATATGCCAAAACCTGCTGGAACTGGTTTTACTTTCCGTAGCCAGAAGTACACGACAGGAATTTCTCTCTGCTCCAAGACAGAAAACTACCAGAGAATGCAGGCTGGTGGAACAATACATCAATGAACACTATCACGAAGACATTACACTGGATACATTAAGCGCTCTGGTTCATATCAATAAATATTATCTGGTTCATGCATTTAAGAATTACAAAGGTATCTCTCCAATTAACTACCTAATCCAGCGCAGAGTAGAAGAAGCCCGCCACTTGCTGGAGTCTACCAATTATTCTGTGACAAAAATAGGAGAAATCAGTGGATTTTCTTCCCAATCCTATTTTTCCCAGACCTTTCGCCGTTTAACAGGAACAACACCAAATGCTTACCGAAAAAAAAAGAAGCCGTAATTTCTACGACTTCTTTTTTTGTTTCTATCTTAGATTTCGTACCATTTAATTTCGTTTGCTTCCAAATGTAAATCAAAGCTTGTTCCGTCACCTTTGTATACAGTAGTATCCTGTGGTTCGTAAGTATTATTTACAACACAGTATTTACCATTTTTTACATAAGCATGAACTTCTACATTGTAGTTGTCAGAGAACCATCTATGAAGGTTTTCTTCATCATGAGAAGCCCAGATAATTGCTCTGTAAAGAATACGGCTGTTTTCGAAGCTGTATGGAAGTCCGCTGATATAAACGCTTCTTCCTTCTCCAAATTCATTGACAGCCATCTGTACTTCCTGATCTTTCTGTTTGATAATTGTTGCTTCCGGCAGAGCATAAATTGCTTTCTGTCCTTCACCGAAGTCAACATCACCTTTACAGTCTTCGATAATAAAGTGATCATGTTCTTCCCAGTTGTATTTATCTGTGTTAAGAGTAAATCCTGTTTCTTTTTCAACACCCATAACACCTGCTAACTGGAAGTAACGTCCTTCATGCTGGTATGCTGTAGGTTCGCCTACACCGATAAATCCACCGCCATTGTAGATGAATTTCTTCACTGCTGTTACAACTTTTTCATCTGCCCAGTTGTCTCCACCTGTGTATGCTGTATATGCACCACCTACATTTAATACAACATCAATATCGTCCAGAATTTCAGGAGTATTTCTAATATCATCAAAGCTGATGAACTTCACATCAAATGGAGCTCCACTCAATGCTTCAATAATTCCCGCATAAGAGTAGTTCTGTTTGTAGTAAATTGCATGATGTACCATGTGGTTACCCCAAGCACGCATTTTACCCCAGCTGTTTAAAACAGCAACTTTCTTCATGCAATATGGAGTTGTTCCTTTAATGTTATCATACAGTGTTCTGAATTCGTTACATACGCTTTCTACATAATCGATGAATTCTGGGAATTCCATAGCCAGTTTTAAGTATCCGCCGTAACCAATACGATCGATTGGGCTTCTTAAAATTGCACGTCTTGCTGTTACCCAGTTTACTTTTGCTTCTTTTACAGGATCTCCACCTTCATGGAATGTATCTGGGAAGAAATATGGAAGGAAACGTCCCTCTGTATATTTTACACCCTTGATATCACTAATCAGACGTAAAGTAGAACCATTTCCTACACTTCCTACTACTGCGTCAAGACCAACGTTCTTAAATTCGTCCATAAATGGCTCCATACCAATCCAGTGGTCACCTAAGAACATCATTGCTTCTTTACCGCATTCATGTGTAATATCAACCATTTCTTTCGCAAGTTTAGCAACTTCTCTTCTCTGGAATGCCTGGAAATCTGTGAACTCTTTAGATGGAATTCTGTATGTGTTATTCATATAACCCTGGTCAATGATAAATTCCGGTCTGAATTTATATCCTACTTCCTGCTCAAACTGTTCCAGAATATATGGACTTACCGAAGCAGAATATCCGTACCAGTCTACATATTTTTCTCTTGCCAGTTCATCGAAAATCAATGTGAACTGATGGAAGAAAGTTGTGTAACGAATAACATCTACATGTGGATTGTCTGCAATAAATTTGCGAAGACGTTTCATAGAGTATTCTTTTGTTTTTGGCTGACGAACATCAAATGTAATCTGTTTTTCAAAGTTTGTCCATCCGTTTGTAACTGCATTATACATGTGTACCGGATCCCACATGATGTAAGCTAAAAAGCTAACTGTATAGTCATGGAATGCTTTTGCATCATGAATTGTCACATCACCTGTTTCTTCGCTGTAATCCCACTGTGTTACAGGAACTACTTCTCCTGTTGTTCTGTCAATAACTTCCCACCAACGTGTAATATCGTCATGAGAATTTACCTTCAGCATATCAGGATAGAGATGGTTCATCAAATGAATGGATAATTCACCATCTACTGCTGTATAAAATGGTGTCATGATATACATCTGCTGAATTTCATCAGGATTTGCTTTTGCCCACTCATTGTCTTTTCTCGTTGTATAATAAGTGGAATATACTTTTGCATCTACATTTTTTAATTCTTCTGGATAATCTGTTCCGTCACAGTCACGAATCGCATCTGCTCCCCATCTTTTTACCAGTTCCAGAGTTTCTGGTACTACATCCACGTCTGTTGGAATTGTTACACGGCCTTTAAAATTTGTTTCGCTCATGTTTTCTCCTTTCGCATTTTCATAGCATTTTGTTATACTTTAAGAATATACAATATTCCACAAAATTACTATGCTCATCTTGCGAAATTTATTATATATATTGCTGTTTTTCTAATTTTAATATCAATTATTTATTTTTACTTTGGTGATTATATTTAATAACAGCCAACACACTCAACATCATAATAATGCCTGCCGGAAGGGCAATCCATGCACTCTGCACAAAACCTGCAATAATGTAAGTAATAAAACTTACAGCAGCTACTGTCACTGCATAAGGGAGCTGTGTGGAAACATGGTTTACATGATTACACTGAGCACCTGCCGATGCCATAATCGTTGTATCAGAAATCGGTGAACAATGATCTCCGCATACAGCTCCTGCCATACATGCAGAAATAGAAATAATCATAAGCTGTGGATTACTTTCCCCAAAAACAGCTACAACAATAGGAATTAAGATACCAAAAGTTCCCCAGGAAGTTCCTGTGGCAAATGCCAACAAACATCCTACAATAAAGATAATTGCCGGAAGTAAATTCATCAGACCGCCTGCTACACTTTCCATAGCTGTTGCCACAAAAACATCTGCTCCCAAACTATCTGTCATGGCTTTTAATGTCCATGCAAATGTCAAAATTAAAATTGCAGGCACCATTGCTTTAAATCCATCAGGCAGACAATCCATACAGTCTCTGAAGGATAACACACGTCTCGCAACGTAAAAAACAACTGTAATCAAAAAGGCAAATACACTTCCGATGGATAATGCTAATGAAGCATCACTTTTTGAAAAAGCTGTTACAAAATCAGTTCCACTGAAAAATCCACCTGTATAAATCATTCCCGTAATACAGCAAACAATTAAAATTAAAATCGGCACTACTAAATCAATAACTTTTCCTCTCGGATTTGGTTTTTTTTCTGAAACTTCTTCATCCACTCGCTTTCCTGTTGTATAAATATCTCCCTTTAAAGCGTTTGCTTCATGGATTGCCATAGAACCAAAGTCCACTCTCATCAGTACCAGACCAAACATCATAACAATGGTAAGAAGCGCATAGAAGTTATACGGAATTGCTCTCATGAAAATTGCCAGACCGTCTTCCCCTTCCACAAATCCGCTGACTGCGGCTGCCCATGAAGAAATAGGAGCAATAATACAAATCGGAGCTGCTGTGGAGTCAATTAAATATGCAAATTTTGCTTTTGAAACATTGTGTTTGTCTGTAATAGGCTTCATAACGCTTCCTACTGTCAGACAGTTGAAATAGTCATCTACAAAAATCAACATACCCAGCAAAATCGTAGCAATCTGTGCACCGACTCTTGTTTTAATATGGGTACTTGCCCACTTACCGAAAGCCGCTGAACCACCTGCACGGTTCATCATGCACACCATCGTTCCCAAGATAACTAAAAAGATTAAAATGCCTACATTGTAAGAGTCGGAAAGAACCTTAATAAATCCCCCTTCCAAAATATTATTTACAGTTTTCTCAAATCCAAAATCTGCTGAGAATAAAGCCCCAACTAAAATACCTATAAACAAAGAGCTGTAAACCTCTTTTGTAATCAATGCCAAAACAATGGCTACAACAGGAGGTACTAAAGACCAAAAGGTAGCATACATATTTGGTTTCGGCGCTTCAGCCTCAGTTCCTGCAAATACGGTGACCGTAAAAGTCATCATAAGCAACATAAAAATTGCTGCACTGGTAAAAAGTTTTCTTTTCTTCGTCATAATCAATCTCCTTCTCTTTTTTTAATATATTAAACACAAAATCTCCCTTGCGAGATTTTCCGCCTGCGCGCAATATAGTTTTTATCCGCCACAGTGCGATCCTTACGAAAGTGTTTTTTGTTTCCTAAGAACTATGTTTTACAAAACAAAAAACCATGAACGATACTCCCTACTGGGAACGCGTTCATGGTTTTACTGAAATCAATTGAGTATGACCAATGATGATAGCGCTCCACTTATCGTGACAGTACATGACATCTTATATCATGTCCCAGCAGAAAAATCTCGGGCAGATTTTTCCACTTCGGCAGTTTCCCCTTTCCCCTCTGCGGCTGCCCTGCCTTACAAAAGGGTACTCTTGAAACCTGCACCTCTATCATAATATCGTTCCTGACTTTCGTCAGTTGTGTTTTTATCTTATTCTACTGCTTCCCCTGTTTCATTTGGTGTATCACTTGGAAGCATTTCACCATTTTCCACTTTATCCATCAGTACCTTAATATTGGCAACTGAAGTTTCATTTGGAACTGTAACATACAGCGCTGTTCCCGGTGCAGAATAACAATGTGCCTGATCACCTGTACCTTCTGCTGCAACAGATTTAATCGTCCATTCTCCGCCATTATCAATTTGACTTTGAATTAATCTCTGTATCTGCTCCATGGACATATTTGTTTCTACGCTGTTACTTACTTCGGAAATCATCTTTGGTGCTTTCACCAGCATTTCCGGAGTAATCATTTTCTTAAACATAGCCTGAATTACTGCCATCTGGTCTTTACCTCTCTGGTTGTCGCCGCCCGGAACATTGTAACGTTCTCTGGCAAAAGAAAGCGCCTGATCACCATTAAAATGATTGGTTCCTTTCTTTACATCCATAATCTCACCGCCGGCACCGCTTGTGGTAAATGCAAATTCTGATTCTACATCTATACCACCCATTAAATCAACCATAGTAATTAATGAAGTAAAGTTCACACGTGTATAAAATGGAATTTCAGTTTCATACAGTTCTTCTAAAGCTGCTATAGATTTGTCTACGCCATAAATACCTGCATGTGTGAGTTTATCTTTCTTCTCACCTGAAACTCCCGGAATTGTCACAAAGAAGTCTCGTGGTGTGTTTGTAAGTAAAATCTGCTTTGTTTCTGGATTGACAGTTGCAATGATATTTACATCGCTTCTGCTCTTTGATGAAATCGGACCATATACATCAATACCGCTGATAAACATACTAAAAGGTTCTTCCTTAACATTTACATCAGGAGAAGTTCCCTGTGTCATGCTGTCATTTTCACTTTCAATACTATACTGCGCAATAATTTTCACCTTACTGTTATAGCCTTCATTCACTTCTTCTATAATTCCACTGAAGCTTTCATCATACACAATAGCATCAACTGTTTCACTGAACAACCCTGCTACCTGATCATTTAAAGTATCAAATTCCTTTGTCAGAACTTTTTTCCCTGCATCAGCATTGACTTTTTTCATTGCCTCTGCCATTTCGCTATCATCTTCTATAGACTGAACACCGTAAACATAGTCTTTTGTATCCCACACTTTCTCTGCTGGATCATCTTTTCTGACTACTACCAATACACTATGTACCTGTTTTCCAAGGGTATCTCCACTGATATCCTCAATTGCATCATGTGTCTGATACATATATACTGAACCGAATATCAAAACAGCTGACATCAGAATACTGACAATTTTACTGACAATAGCTTTTCCCCTGGTTACAATCTGCATAGTAAAAAGCAGTGCTGCAAAAACAAGAAGTAATGCCGCAAACCCCGCTACATACTTGGCAGGAATCAATCCCAATCTCCACGTAAAGCCGATAAACACAAGCGTTGCAAGAATTTGAATTCCAACCAAAATCTCACCGACTATGCGAAATGCTTTTCGAACACGATTTTTCTTTCGCTTTGTCGAGCTCATCTTTTTTTTGCTATTTGTATTCTCCATATTCTATTCTCCTTTATACTGTCACGTTTAAATGACATTACCTAGTTTAATATAATATAAATCCTTAAAAAAAGCAACCTTCTAGCCTTATAAACACATTTTTTTGCTGAAAAATGTAATTTATGCCTTTATCTCCCTAAATATATTTCTCACATTTATTTAATTTTTCTGGAATTTTCGGACTATTAGTGTTATAATTTTTATATAAATTGAATGTTAAAAGGAGGTTTTCGTATGAGTCATCGTATTATTACTATCAATCGTATGTATGGAAGCGGCGGACGTCTTTTAGGAAAAGCATTGGCAAACAAGCTTGGAATACACTTTTATGACCATGAGCTTATCCGTCTTGCCAGCGAAGAAAATGACATCCCCTATGAAGAATTGCTAAAAGTAGATGAAAAAAAAGCCAGCCAATGGCGACTTCCTATCAACGAACAAATGCAAATGCAGCCACAATATCATTTTCATCCTATGAATGATGTCCTTTTTGAAACGCAATCCAAGATTATTGAACGTCTTGGAAAAACTGAGGACTGTATTATTGTAGGACGCTGTGCCAATTATATACTGGGTGATGATTGTCTGAGCCTTTTCGTATACGCCCCTTATGAATATCGCGTTAAGGCAGTTATGGAACGCTTAGGCAGAGAAGAAAAAAGCGCCCGCGCTCTTGTAAAAAAGATGGATAAAACACGTAAATCTTATTACGAATTTTTCACTGACCAGAAGTGGAACAATCTGGATAATTACCAGATGTGCATTGACACCAGCCGCTTTTCTCAAGATTTCCTGGTTAATATGCTTGCAGATGTTTATCGAACTTTATAAAAATCCAATTTTTTATAAGTAAAAGAAGCTGTCTCAAGAAAATCTATACATTTTATGCTCAGCCTGCGCTCACTTTGAGCTTGTAATCTCAAAGCGTGCTCGACAAATTCGCTAAAAATGTATAGATTTTCTGATTATCACGTAATGCGACAGCTTTTTCTCTTTTAAGAAATTCTTCCGTTTTCCATCTCATACACCTTATCCGCAATTTTCATAGTAGACTGTCTATGAGATACCAAAACCACTGTTTTTTCTGCACATTCTTCTTTCAATGCCTTTAATATCATTCCTTCATTCAGAGAGTCCAAATTACTGGTAGGCTCGTCCAGCATAAGAAATGGCGCCTGATGAAGAAACGCTCTGGCAATCCCAATCCGCTGTCGTTCTCCTCCTGAAAGAGTATCTCCCAATTCTCCCACCTGTGTATCATAGCCCTTTGGAAGTTTTTCAATAAAGCTATGAAGAGATGCTTTTTTTGCCGCTTCTATAATTTCCTCCAGGGAAGCATCCGGTTTCGCAATCCTAATATTATTTGCTATTGTATCATGAAACAGATACGTCTCCTGTGTTACATAAGCCTCCATATCACGTAGATTTTTTGTATTGATATCCTTTACATTTATTCCTGAAATATTCACGATTCCTTTGTCTGTGTCCCAAAAGCGCATAAACAATTTCAAAAGCGTAGACTTACCAGAACCACTTTTCCCATGAATACCAATAATTTTCCCTTTTGGAATACAAATGCTGTAATCTCTTAAAATCACCTCATCTTCATAAGAAAACGTTACATGCTCACAAGAAGCATTTTCAAAATTCACTTCTTTCTTTTCGAAAACTTCTTCTACCTTAGTCGCTTCTTCTAAAATAGACAATACACGTTCTCCACTTGCCAATGTCTGATTTAAATTATTAGAAAGATTAGAAAGAGCCACAACCGGTCCAAAAGAGCCCATCATAGAAATTGTGCAAAGAACTACTGCATCCATGCTCATTTGTTGTTTTTCATAAAGCAGAAAAGTAAAAAACAACATTCCAAAGGAACTAAGTAAAATCAGAAAATTCGTAAGAGCTCTTGTATTACCTTCCATACGGTTTAATTCTTTTTGTTTGTTCAGTAGCTCCACTGATTTTTTAGACATTTCCGTTTTTCTGCTTTCTTCCTGCCCATACTGTATCGTTTCCTCCAAGCCTCTGAGAGAATTTAATACATAGCTGTTTAATTCCCCAATATCGGAACGAAATTCCATTCCTGTAGAACCACTTTTTCTTCCATTCCATAACGGCACACCCACGCCTACCAAAAGGTAAGAAACAAATGCCCAAATACCGGCATAAATATGATATCTCCCAATAAAAAATACCATAATCAGAGAAGTAAAAAAAGCAATGGCAATCGGGGAAATAGTATGAGCATAGAAAACTTCTAAAAGCTCAATATCATTGGTAATAATAGAAATCAGATTTCCTTTGTCCTTTCCTTCTAGCTTTGCCGGACACAGCTTTCGAAGTGCCGCAAATACCTTGTGACGGATAATCGCCAATAATTTAAAGGCAATATAATGATTGCATGCCTGTTCTGCATAATGGAGAATGCCCCTTAAAACTGCAAAAACAATTAGTATTTTAATATGGATTGCTACAATCGCCGGCGTATCCAAATACATCAGAGCTGTTCCTGCTAAAATTGTAAGAAAGATTGCACATAAAAAACCGACTACACCTAAAAAAATCGCTGCCAGCATAACATGCAAAAGGGGCACAACAAGCCCAATAAGCTGTCCCATTACTTTTATTCCGCTTCTTCTTTTCATGCTGACACCTCCTGTTCTAATCCGTAATTTTCCAGATTTTTCTGTGTTCTATACATTTCCTTATACACTCCTGACTGCTCCATCAATTCTCTATGTGTTCCTTTTTCCACAATTTTTCCTTCACTCAGTACATAGATACAATGGGATTTTTTTACATTTGCCAATCTGTGAGAAATCAGCAGTACTGTTTTTGTTTCTGCCAATTGGCGAATTAGATCCATAATAATTTCTTCACTTTCTACATCAATATTAGAAGCAGCTTCGTCAAAAATATAAATTTCTGTATTATGAAGCAATGCTCTTGCAATACAAAGTCTCTGGCACTGTCCTCCTGAAAAGTTACTTCCTTTTTCTGCCAGCTTTGTACAAAGCCCTTCCTGTCCATTTAAAAACTCCCATAAATTTACTTTTTTCAATACCTCTATCATTTGTTCTTGTGTGGCATTTGGATTTCCCATAAGAAGATTTTCTTCTACTGTACCTTTAAACAGATAACTATTGTGTCTTACTAAGGTAATCTGTTCCATTAAACTCTTTTCTTTTATATTTTTTAAATCCATGCCTCCCAGCAAAATTTTTCCCTGATACTGCCTGTTTCTTCCCAAAATCAAAGAAGCAATGGTGCTTTTTCCGCATCCTGACTCTCCCACTAAGGAAACAAACTGTCCTTTTGGGATATGAAAACTCACATCTTTTAAAATCGGACGTTCCTTTTCATAAGAAAAGCTTATATTTTCAAAATTGATATCCAATTCCTCTCCTGAAAGTTCTTCTGTTCCCAGCTCTCTTTCCGGCATATCCAACAATCGGAAAATTTTATCACTGGCTGCCATGCCATTCATTGCAATATGAAAGAAAGAGCCCAGCAAGCGCAGAGGAATAAAAAACTCTGCTGCCAGCAGTAAAATAGCAAAAGCTCCGGCAAAGCCTAAGCTTCCGTCTATATACTCTCGCACTACAACAATCATTCCAATGGCAGCACCTCCGTAAGCCACCAAATCCATAACACTGATGGAATTCAGCTGCATGGTCAGCACTTTCATAGTAATGCGTCTGAATTTTTCTGCTTCTTCATCCATTTCTTTTGCTTTTCTTTCATCAGACTGATAAATCTTCAAAGTTGTAAGTCCCTGCAAATTTTCCAGAAAGCTATCACCTAATTCCGTATAACTGCCCCAATATTTTTTCAAAAGTCTTTTGGCAAATTTCTGTACCGCTACAATGGAAAGTGGAATAAGAGGCACACAAATTAACAATACCAGACTGGCTTTCCAGCTGATAAAAGAAAGCACTGCAAACAAAGTAATCGGAGCTAACAGACTATAAAAAAACTGTGGCAAATATCTTCCAAAATATGTTTCCAGCTGTTCTACCCCTTCCACCGAAAGCTGTACTACTTCTGAAGTGGAAATCTGTTCTTTATAAGACGCACCAAGCCGTACCAGCTTCTCATATATCTTTTCACGTAAAACTCTTTTCACATCAGCGCTTGCCAAAAAGGAAGCCTTTGATGCTTTCTTATCACTTACCATTCTAATAATAATCGAAATTGCACATACCATGCCTGTTGTTAAAATCTCTCTGCTTGTAACACTACCAAATATGGCAGTATCTAAAAACTGTCCTACTGCTAAAATTGCTGTTATCTGTGCCAGAAGTCCCAGCCACTGCCAAAGTACATTTTGAACAATATATTTTTTAGAGTCTTTTAAAAGTCCTATCAATCTTTTTTTAATCATCTTCTATCCTCTTTTCGCTAATTAAAATTTTCTCCTGCCATACAGTTTTTCTTTACTGTCTTTATTCCCAAAGTAAAGTAAAGAATATGAAACAACCAAACCGCTGCCAAAATAATTCTGCCAATCAGAACTTTATCCATCAGAATAAAGCCAATTCCCATGAAAACTGTTATAGAAATCATTACGATAATTTTGGCTTTCCTTGTCATCTCTTTTTTATCCATAAACGGCTCTAAATGCTTTTGATACAGCGAAGTCTGCCGAAACCAATTTTCCAGTTTTCTCGAACCTCTTGCAAAACAATACAATGCCGCCATTAAAAAGGGAACCGTAGGTAAAACCGGCAAAATAACACCAACAGCTCCTGCACCCATCATTAAAAATGCAATTCCTATCCACAATCCACGTTTTGTCTTTTCCATGATTTCCTCCGCATTATATTAAGTTAGTCTAAACTTACTCAAACTCAAAAAAAGAGGAAGTCATATTAAACAGTATTCATTACATATTTAATGCGACCTCCTTATGAGTTAGTCTTAATTAACTTATATCATATTTGTGCACACTTGTCAACAACCCAAAAGAGGCAATATCGGGAGTACTTTCCCAATATCGCCTCTTTTTCACTTTTTATATTTTTTAGGTTTTTCCAATTTTTTTACACTCTATACCATCTTTCCTGATGCGTCTACATACCAGCCATCAATCCACTGACTGGCTGCCATGGTTCCGTCTTCATTCAGATAATACCAATGTCCTCCTACGGATACCCAGCCTGTTTCCATAGCTCCGCTTTCATTCAGATAATACCAATATCCTCCTACGGATACCCAGCCTGTTTCCATAGCTCCGCTTTCATTTAGGTAATACCAATGTCCTCCTACGGATACCCAGCCTGTTTCCATAGCTCCGCTTTCATTCAGGTGATACCAATGTCCTCCTACGGATACCCAGCCTGTTTCCATAGCTCCGCTTTCATTCAGGTGATACCAATGTCCTCCTACGGATACCCAGCCTGTTTCCATACTTCCGTCTGTATTCAAATAATACCAGTGACCTTCTACAGATACCCAGCCGGTCTGCATAATACCATTTTCATTGAAATAATACCATTTTCCGTCTACAGCTTTCCAAGCAGTCACTTTTTTACCGTCTTCATAATAAGTCCAACCGTCTTCTGTCTCAATCCAACCTTGTTTTACTTCTTCTTCCGGTTCCAGCATCATGGAGTTGACTGCAGTAAGAAGATTTGTTGTTACCTTGTTAATCATTTCCTGATCTGCTGCTTCGTCATTAAGAACTGCTTTTGCTTCTTCCAGAGCAGTTCTTACTGCCTCTACACTTTCTGCTGTGTATTTTGACAGATTTTCCTCATCTGCAAGAATTGCTTCTGCACCTTCAATAGCTGCTTTTAATCCAACTTTCTCTGTTACACTTTCCAGTGTACTACATGCAGTAATCAAATTTAAAAATGCTTCATCTACTGTTTTCTGTTCTGCATTTTTATCTTCAGCAATTTCTCTTGCTGCTTTTAAAGCTTCTGCCACTTTTGCCCAGCTTTCCGCTGTATAGCATTTATTTTCTTCTTGTTCTTTTTCCATTTTTTCTGCCATAAGAATTGCATTATTCAGGCTGGTTTTGTCTGCCTCTTTTTCCGGCTCTGGATTTTCTGTCTTCTGCCCGATTATACCAATCCAGCTAAGTACAGGATCTCCACCGCCTGTCTTGCTGATACTTACTGTTACAAGACCAGCTTCTTCTACTGCAAATTCCTGTGCAATCTGAAGATCTTCATCTCCTAAGGAACACTCCTGCTCTGCCAGAACCTTATCATTTTGAGATACGGTTACTTTCATACCTCTGTATTCAGTCCAACCTGCCCACCATTCCTGAAAACCTGCTGCCAGATTATAAGTTCCTGGTTCTAAAGTGAATGCGTAATCAATCGTTTTTTTCTCCGCTGCCCAGTAACCATTGCTCCACATATCACTGCCGTCATGAGTTCCCATGTCAAAGTTGTTGCCATCTTCTGATTCCAGAACACTTGTATAGCCACCTTTTGTCTCTTCTGTGTACTTTTGATCCGGCTGTGTATTTAACAGATTTTCACCTGCTGCTTCTTTTACCGTATCGAAATATTCTGATTTTTTTGCATTACTGTCAAAGAAATATACTGTATTTGGATTTACAACCTGTGCCTTGCGACTGACTTCTCTGCCATTATCCAATGTTCCTTTTACTGTCACAGTACCAAGCATACCCGGTTTCAGTCCATCTGTACTCCATGTAACAGTATGCTCTGTTTCTGTTGTTCCATTGCTGATTGTTACTTTTTCCGGCAATGCAGCAAGTAATTCTTCTGCACTGTCTGCTATTTCAGGAATTTCTGTCACAATTTCAAAGCTTCCTTTATCATTCAGCTCATCTAATGTCCAGTTTTCATATCTTCTAAGAGCAATTTTATTTCCTTCCTGGAATTCAACAGGAAGCCATACATATCTGGATTCACTTAAATCCCCTGCATTCCAGCGGTCTCCCATATAGATATATTTTCCAGCTTCTGCATCTACAGGAAATACACAGGTACTCTGTGTGTCATAAGTTGTATTACTTCCCCAGTCTGTACATGGGTCACCCATACCAGTCCATGGTCCCATAGGATTATCTGCAACTGCGTACTGTGCAGGGTTTGGACTCCAGCCTGTACATCCTGAATTCACCATGTAATATTTGTCTTTATATTTGAACATTGCCGGAGCTTCTCTTGACCATTTTGGGAAGTTTCTGGTAAAATCAACGCCTTCTACCGCTTCTCCCTGAGGTTTTGCGAGATTTGTATAGTCCTCATTTAATTTTGAAATATATGTTGTTTCATTTCCTTCTGAAGAATAAATTACATAAGCCTGTCCGTCATCATCTTTAAACAAATTCATATCACGTACAGATCCAATTCCACTTTCTCCGTCAAATCCATAATTATCCCCTGCATGGTGTAATTTATAACTTCCCAGCAATTTGAAAGGACCAGTCGGACTGTCACTGATTGCCACACCTGCTTTTGCTTTTCCATAATCAGCATCGCTGCCCGGATATCTTCCATCTGCATGGAACCAGATTACATATTTACCTGTTTTATCATTATACAGCATCTTTGGACGCTCCATAACTGTATTATTCTTATCCAGATCAATGAAGATTTTTTCTTTCTCTTCTTCTGATAAATCTCCATAAAGTGCTTTAAAGTATTCATCATTTTCAAACTGGTCAGGATTTTCCATAGTGCGAAGTACAATTCCTTCATCATCCCAATTATAAAGGTCCGTGGAACTGTATACATGAACACCGCCTACCGGACGATAATCATTC
Source organism: uncultured Lachnospiraceae bacterium (assembly GCA_905201915.1). GTDB lineage: Bacteria > Bacillota > Clostridia > Lachnospirales > Lachnospiraceae > Blautia. The sequence continues at coordinate 19,798 of CAJKQE010000014.1, read as the reverse complement.
GTCTTATCTTCACCAATCCAGTAGTATTTTTCCACACCGTCTACTGTCAGCTTCTGAATTTGTCCACCATGAGCCTGAATTTGATTTCCGTTAGTGTCGTACATTGGTGCTCCGGCTGTACCTGTAATAGACTCATAAGTCTGCACTTCTTTCTCTGTATCTTCCACAGCACGAACTTTTACAAAGTTTAAAATAGGATCTTGCTTTGTGCTGGTTCTTCTTGGACTGCTGATGTCTACATTCAGTTCACCATCTGTAACCTTAGTAATAAATGTGCGAGATACCCACTGATTATAGCCTACACTTACATCTGTTGCTACGGTTTCATTTTCTAACTGAATGTTTACTGAGCGACCATCCCAGAAATGTTTAAAAGCAACAGTTACTTCATAAGTATCTGATTTAATCCCTTCAATTTTTTCATCTTTATCAAATACTTCAAAATCATACCCCAGTGTACTTTTATATTTATCAAATTTAGCCTCTTCACCCATATATACATAGCTATAACCAATGTCATCTGCATTGTCTGCATGCTTTTTGGCTACGGAATATTCCGTATCCGGGGAAAGCCCCCAGACTCTTCCTGTTTGTGAATCTGCACCGTATGCCTGATCTACACTGGACTGGAAAAGTCCCATTTTCTCCTGCCCTTCATTTGGTACTACAGTTGGATCTGAAGTACCGCAGTTTGCAGTATATAACACATAATCGTTCGCTGCTATGACTTCTTTATTCAATTCCTGCTCTGCTGCCATTGCTGGTACTGCAGAAAGAATGGATGTCGCACCTATAGCAACTGCGGACACACCTGCTACTGCTGTTTTTACATACTTCTTTGTTTTCATACCCTTCTCCTTTTCATTCATATTTCAGCATCTTTTCTTTTTTACTGCTGCTATACTGCCTAATGCAATAATACCTGCTCCTATTCCTAATGCAATATACTTTCCTGCTGCTGTTTCATCTCCGGTTTTTACATTGCTTATTTTCTTATCAGAATTTAATTTTTCTTTATCTTCGTCTGTATCACTACCTTGCGGCTTACTTATCTGGGCTTCCTTTTTTCCAGTTTCGAATTTCATGGTGACTTCTTTTTCTGTGAAATCACCACTTTCTCCTGCCAGTTTTTCCGGTTTCAGTGTAAAGGAAATTTTGTCACCATCTTTTACACCATCTTTCACCTGAAATTTCATTGACAGAACAGAACCTTCTTTTTTTATTTTTTCAGATGACGCAAATGCTGCTACTAATTCTCCTGCCTCTTTATTTCCTTTCAGGCAGTCATTGATTTCACACATTGCGCCTTCCAGTGCATCACCTGCACCGGAAGACTTTAATTCTGCCTTGTCAGCGTCATATAAAACACGTATTTTTCCATTACTGACACTGTCACCGTTTTTAATTTTACATTCTACCTGTATTTCTTTGTCACTGTCTTTTACATACTCTGCCTGCAAATACAACTCTGGTTTTTCTGATGCCATTACAGGTACAGAAATCAACATAAACATTACACTAAGCAAGCTTAACGCTGCTTTCATTCTTGCTTTCATGACTTCCTTTCCTTTCCATCATTTTCCTGCCCTATTGAAAACTTTCAATTTTTTCTGAGGCATATTGTAAAATACATACTGCATCATCAAGACTGCAGGAGCCATCTCTATTCACATCTGCGATGTTTTCCTGTTCTGCAGTCATTGTATTTAATTCTGCACTACTACGTAAAACAACTGCTGCATCAGCTGTATCCACTTTACCATTCATATCCACATCACCCATAAGGCGTACTTCTAAAATCTCATTGATAAGCTTCTTTAAAATTTCTTCTACAGACTCTTTCGCTGCTTCTTTATCTGCTAAAATTTCTTCTGCCTTCTGCAAGGTATCACTTAAATTTTCTAAGGTATCTTCTACATAAAGATTTTTATCTGCTAAAATTTGTTTTGCTCTGTTTACAGCATTTTCCAGTTCTGACTTATTAGCCGTTCTTACAAGTCCTGTCATAGCTGCTGCCAATTCATTATAAGCCGCTGCAAGCTCTTGTTCTGATGCCTGAGACTGATCAAGAAGTTCTGCCTGAGTTAAAGCGTCTTTTAATGCCTGTGCGCTGGAAAGTGTATAAACATCTTCATTATTAAGAAGTTCTTTTGCCTTTTCAATTAAAATATCCAGTCTGCTGATTTCTTCCGCTTTTTCTTCTTTTTGAATTTGGATAAAGGACAATACAGGATCATTATTTTCCGCTTTCGCAATAGTAAAGGTCACATCTGCAGCTTCTTCGCAGGTAATTTGATAGGATGCTTTATTCCACCAGCTTCCGCCATTCCAGGTGTTTGTTTTTCCCAACTCTGTAGTTTCTCCGTTTACAGTCATGCTGATTGCCATTGGACGGGATTTATTTCCATCTTTCCACCATTCTTTAAATCCAAAATCCACATTATAAGTCCCTGCTTCCAGAGGGAATGTGTATTCAATACTCTGTCCGCCGTATGCATACCACCCTGTATCATAATGGTCATTGATGTCTCCGTTATACTCTCCATACTGCTCTTTATACCCCCAGCTTCCTTCTTTATAAGCCTGATCCGGCGTGTCATTTTTCAGTTCTGACAGGGAATCAATTTTTTCATACAGAGGAGATTTAGGGCTGTTGCAATCCACAAAGTATTCAATATTAGCTGCGATAACTTTTACATTTACAGGTACCGTTTTATTTGTTCCTTCAATTTTACCATGTACAGTAACATCCTGTGTAAAGTCGATGTCTTTTAAATTCCATTCTACTGTTTTTTCTGTGGTTGTTCCCTTATTTGTCATAACCTGAACTATTTTGGGAAATTCTGGTTTTTGTCCTGCAATAGTATAAATATCTTCTAAGGTCTCAACACGAAGAATATCTTCGATAAATTCACCGGAAATAATTCTTCCGTAATTGATTTCAATTAATTTATCTCCTTCGCCATCTGCCTTTGTAAAAGTTACAGTGTGTGTTCCCTGTTTCAGTTTTCCTGTATCAAACAGCATTACTTCGCCATCTTTTTCTTCAGCCGTAAGTTCTATCTGCCCTTTATCTTCTCCATCTACCACTACATTTACAACAGCTCCTTCCGGCACTTTTGTTCCATAAATGGCTGCCTGATCGCCTTCAAAAGTAAAGGTAACACCTGCATTTTCTTCTGTACTGTATTTTCCTCCGCCGTATTCTTCAGCTGAATTTCTCCATAAACCATCATAAGTAAATTTATTTTCAGCCTTTGTCCATTCTTCATCCGGTTTTTCAACATCTGCATCTACAATTTTAGAATAGTTATCCACATCACAAATCGGAGCTCCGTCAGTTGCGCGAACCACTGCAGTAGATACAGAATCAGTTGGCAATGTCATTTCCAAAGTTGTATCAGATACATCCTGAGTTTCTATTTTTTCACAGCTTTCACTGTCTGAAGTTCTATAAATCTCAGCTTCCATATTGCCTGAAAACTTACTTAAATCTACAGAAACATTTCTCTCATTTCCAAAATTCTGGGCCACAACTACCAGTTCATCACCTGTCGGCGAAATTGCAGCACACATGTTGCCATCGCCTACATCAATCATGGTATATCCTGTCTTCAGATATTTGCTGTATTGCATCATGGTATAAAACTGCTTGGTAATTGCCCAGTATCCTTCTTCCGGAACCCAATCTTTCTTAGAACCATCACTATTTACCAGATTTGTATGATAATCTGGTACAGGACCATCTTTTTCAAATACAGCATGTAAAAGTCCCCAGTTAGAATTTGTCTGAAGACATTCGTATTCGCTGTCTGCAATCAGCCATGCAATCCACGCTGTAGGCTGCATGTACTTCAAATCTGCCATAATCCCCTCACTCTGAGAACGTGTATTGGCAGCATCCATGGATTCATGACAACCGTCTTCATGAGCGCCGCCGCCTTTGGTTACTTCACTCATCCACAAATCTTTATCATATTTCTGTGCCGTTTGACGGAGTTCATTTCTCTCTGCATTATTTCCACTATATGTATGCGCCCCTATCGTTGTCATATTTTCTTTCACGTCATTGTCCAGACGATTAAAAGAATTATTAGCACTCCACAGAGAGGTCTCATCTGTACCTGTAATCTGAATATCTGTCAAACCTTCTGTCTCAAGTGCTTTTTGCATCTCTCTGTATGCCTTTGACTGCAATTCTCCTGTATTGAAAATACAGCCTTCCTGCTTGGTACTTCCATCCATCCAGTAATTAGTATCCGGCTCATTTAAAGGTTCTACATAAGAAACACCTGTGCCGTATTTCTTTTCCAGATCTTGATCCACCCATTTGGTTGCTCTTGCCAAATATTGTGCAAACTCATCATATTGGTCATCTTTCAGATTGTTTTTGTCCCAGTTATATCCACCTGTAGAACTTCCTGATTTTGTCATATAATAAGGAGGAGAATTAGAGAAGACTTCATTGATAATGTCCCCTTCCTCTTGTCTCCATTTATTTGCCTGTTCCAGCATCCATAGCTGTCCTGCATCTGCCATTTCTTCTGTTGATTTGCTGTAAAATTCTTCTGCATTAAATTCTCCTGTACCGTCTTTGGTTCCTGTCATGTCTTCCGTCCATCCCGGCACCAGACCTTCACACCGCTTAATAGAAGTATTCTCTTTATCTCCGCCCCCCACATTGTAGCGTACAATATTCAAATTCAAATATTCCGGTGAAAAAGCCAGTTCTGCAATTTCCTCTCTGTCTGGTCTGCCGTTTCCATTAAAATCCTGTTCTCCCCAGGAACCAATGGTATTTCCCCACCAACACAGAGATGTTCCCCATCCTTTTAAGGTCTGGTAATGTATCTGTGGATTAACGGAAATACCTTCTGCTCCATAAACCGGAAACGCCGGAACTAATGCAGATGCTCCCAATACAAATGCAGATATCCCTGCAATAGCCTTTTTGCTTTTTTTCTTCTTTCCCACTTCTATAAACCTCCTTCATGACACTACATTTATTTATCTATATTTTAACATGAGGTTTTTGGCTTTTTTTAGGACTTTGTTCGCTAAAACTTTTACTTTTTTAAGGTACTTATAAAGTTTTTGTACTTTTTTTGTATTTTTGGATTTTTTTTTGCATAAAAGAAAGAACTATTCTGATTTTTTCAAAATAGTTCTTTTTACTTTCTATGAAATTAAGGACAACTTTTTCTTTGCCGTATAAACAGATATTGCACAAATCACTGTAAATACCAAAAGAATAATTCCCATGCTCCAGATGTTCACCATGAACAAATCCTCTCTCATAACATTTCCCAGCGCTTTTACAGAAAAATAGGAGGTAATCATCATAAGAACAAAGGGACAATAGTAAGTAAAACAGATTTCATTTCGTACAGATTTTCTCAGGCTTTTCTTTTGAATTCCCATTTTCTCCAAAGTTTTGTATCGCTCTTTATCCTCATATACTTCATTGCCGATTTTCAAAAAGATAATACTTCCTGCTGCCAATACAAGGGTTACAAACATAAAGATACAAAGGGAATACATGACTCTTATCCAACTGTCCTGCCTTCCGTCTATTTGCGTATAATTTACGCCTGTAAATGCCTGTCCGTCTTCACTGCTTTGTGCCAGTGTATTCAGGTATGCTCTGGACGCCTCCATATTTTTCATATTTTCAATTCTATAATTGTAAAAATATGTAATACTTCCTAAATTTTTCAGGCTTTCAAAGGTTTTATCACTGAGAATAAAAATCTTCGTATCGTTTTGCAGCGCTCCGAAATAAGGCGTATTATCTGCTTTTATTACATCATATGTTTCACTTCCGATTTTTTGCTTATAATTCTCATCTGCATCTCCGGATAAATCCATAAGAACCTCATGGGAAAGCTCGATTGCCTGCTTGTCCTTCAATTCTTTATAGTCAAAAGGAAGTCCGGCTTTTTTCGCCGCTTGTTTCACATCTGAAAAAGAAACCAATCCGTAAGCTGTATAAGTATATTTGCTGTGCACCACAGAAGGCTCTACCATAACCACCTGCATTTCATTCCAGAATTTCACTTTATTTTCCTGCTCAATTCCTTTGGCAATTTCTTCCCCGTTCTTTTCTTCGCTGCTTAGCACCTGATAGGTATAAGTCTGGTCAAAGTGTGTAATCTTTTCATAACGCTGTTTCATAGCAATAGAAATCGCCATAACAGTCACAGAACAAATCATCAGTACCGTTACCATCGCATACGTTCTGTAATTCTTTTTCATACGAAACGCCAGATTGTTTACCCATAAAGTACGCTCTTTCTTATACAAATAATGTTTATTTCCTGAGAGCTTACGAAGTATGGCAGGAATAAGTCCGGAAAACAAAAGGTAAACCCCTACAATTACCAGAACAACAGCCCCTAAAGCATTTCCTAAAGAATTGATATCTCCTGTGTCCCACGCCAGATAATATCCAAATAGCAGAATACCCACACCGCCTACAATTTTTAAAAATGTAATCATCCCCTTTTCCTTTTGCATTTCCTGCTGTTTTGCACCGGAAAGCAAGTTTAATACACTGCTGCTCTTTAAAGTATGATAACTTTTTAAAGTCATCAAACCATAAATACCCAAAAACATTCCTGCAGTAATCAGTACCGCCTCCCATGAAAAAGAGAACTGAATGTCCACACTGATGTCAGAGAGTTTTAAAAGAAGCATTTGAAACAGCTTAGAAAATAAGACACCTGTTCCAATTCCTGTAACTAAAGAAAACAGTCCAATAAAAACAGACTCCAGCATATACATTTTTCCAATTCGCACATTATCCAGTCCCATAAAAATATAAATTCCGATTTCCTTCTTCCTTTGATTAAGAAAAACATTGGATGCATACCAGATAAAGAAAAACAAAAATACACCAAATACTACAGATGCAGACTGCACAATGATATCAATATACTCTTTATTATAATTTTCCAGAATGTCCATAGACTCTGAATAAATAATACTCTGGAAATTAAAAAACACAAAAATCGAAAAAGCAAGAGAAATAATTAACATTCCGTATTCTCTTACACTACGTTTAAAGTTGGAAAAGGACAGTGATAGAAGCTTCATTCTCCCTCACCTCCCATAACCGCCAACATTGCCATGATTTCTTCATAAAATGCTTTTCTGCTGTCTTTTTGCGTCAGGCGGCTGTGAATTTTTCCGTCTTTTAAAAAGTATACCTGCTTTGCATAACTTGCCGTATAACCATCATGGGTTACCATTAAAATAGTAGCCTTTTCCTGTTCGTTGGCATTTTTCAGACACCCTAATAAATCCTTACCTGACTTACTGTCTAATGCTCCTGTCGGCTCATCTGCGAACAAAATTCGAGGCTCTGTAATCAGCGCTCTGGCGCTGGCAGCTCTTTGCTTTTGTCCTCCTGAAAGCTGATAAGGATACTTTCTCAAATGAGACTCTAAGCCAAAATCCACTGCTTTCGCCTGCACTTTTCTGATAATTTCTCTTTGCGCCACTCCATTTAAAGAAAGTGGAAGGGCAATGTTATCCTGCACAGTCATATTATCTAACAGATTATATTCCTGAAAAATAAACCCGATTTTATCACGCCTCACCAGAGAAAGTTCTTTGTTGCTTAATGCTGTAATATCCTGCCCTTCTAAAAGAATTTTCCCTGATGAAGGCTTATCTAAGGTGGACAACATATTTAAAAATGTAGTTTTCCCTGCCCCGCTTGGTCCCATAATAGCAATAAAATCACCTTCATAAATATCCATACTGATGTCTTTCAGCACAGCAGTTTCATATCCTTTTTTTCCGTAATTCTTGGAAAGATTTCTGACTTCTAAAACTTTTTTCATGATACTTACCTCCTAATTTATATCTTTATTTTAGCAAAGAGGTTTCAAAAAATCCTTTCATTTATCCAACAGTTTTCTTTCCAATCTAACATTTCTGTAACATACAACTACATCATAAAATGTTCTGCCATATCACAAAATACAATTTCAAAACAACTACCATTTTCTTTTTTCGGTACTGCTTTTAAAGAAATATTCAGCATTTCTCCTATTTTTCCTGCAAAATAAAGTCCCATTCCCGTTGAATGATAATCCCCTTTTCTTAAACTTTTCCCTACATATCCTTTGTCAAAAATATACGGTAAATCCTCATTGGAAATTCCAATTCCATTATCTTCCACCCTTAAACATACCTGATTTTCTCCCTGCTTTTCACAGGAAAATACAAGCTTAGGATTCCTGCTTCTATACTTTATGGCATTGGCAATCAGCTGGTCCAAAAGATAAATCATCCACCTTTTATCACTGTATACCCAGACATCTTTTATCTCTAAAATTATTTCAAAACCATATTGGATAAGAAAATAAGATTGGTTTTTCACTGCTTCTTTTACTGCTTCTTCCAGAGAAATCCGTTCCATACATACATCATTTTCAGGTCTTTGCAGCTTACTTCCCATAAGCACGGTATGAAGCAAATTTTCCATGCGCACAATACAATCCTGCATTTCCTTTTTTAAAGAAATTTCCTGATTTCTTCCATTCATGAGACGCAAAGCAGCTAAAGGCAGCTTTATTTCATGTGTCCACTTTGTAATATAATCCGATAAATTTTCCAATTTTCCTTTATATTCCAGCAGTTCTCTCCTTGTATATTCAAGAAGCTCCTCCTGTTCTTCTTCCTGCTTTTTCTTCTTTTTCCACTGACTGTAATCCCAGATCAAAAGAACGATTCCAAAAGCAGCCAACAACACATTCAAGTACAAAATATCTTGTCTATAAAGTGATGTTGCACATAACCATGTAAGGTATATATTCAAAAAAACTGCAAATCCCACTCCTGTAACCAGCACAGCCCATCTGGCTTTTAGATATTTCTTCATTCCAAATAATATCCTTTCCCTTTTCTGGTATGGATACAGGAAATTCCTCCTGTCGCAGTGCAAATTTTGCTTCGAAGTCTGGATATCAACACTGTCAAAGAAGCATCTGTTACATATTCATCTGTATTCCATAACCCCTGCATCAAAGTTTCTCTGTCCACTACCTGCCCTTTATAATCTGCTAAAATACTCATAATTCTGTTTTCGGATTTTGTCATTTCTATAGGTTGATTTTTATAGAGTAAAATTCCCTGTCCACGGTCGTAAACAAGTCCGGACTCCAGATATTCCCTGTCACTTTGAGTATACTCATAGCTTCGCCTTAAAAGGGAACGGATTTTTACCAGCAAAAGTTCTGCATCAAAAGGCTTTTCCACATAGTCATCTCCACCGGAAACCATTGCCATAACCTTATCTGCATTCTGGTCTCTGCTGGATAAAAACAAAACAGGAACTTTTGATACACTTCTAATCTTCTGACACCAGTAAAATCCATCATAAAAAGGTAAATTGATGTCCATAAGAACCAAATCACAATGACTGCTTTCACACTGCTTATCTACATCTGTAAAATCTTCCAGATATTCTCCTTCAAAGCCCCATCGTTGGCAGAGGAGCAAAATTTCCTCTGCCAATACCAAATCATCTTCTACAATTAAAATTTTCATATTCATCACCCAGTTTTATCTTACACTTTTCTCCTCCGTTTGCACAGCCCTAACGGCTAATGTTGCAAAAATGTTAGTTTGGCAGTAAAGAGTGAAAATAAAATCCCCTCAAAAAACAACAAGGCTGTCGCTTTAAACATTATTCCAAAATATTTAATGCGACAACCTCATTTCTCTCATGCAGAAGTTATTTTTTAATTTTCTATCAGTACAACTCTTGCTTCGTAAGGTTTCAATATTCCTGTCTCATGATTTTTGTAATTGGCAATCATTTCTTTACCGCCTGCTGCTCCCTCAAACAAAGTACACGGTACTTTTTTATCGCTGAAATTACAAGCTACAATTAAAGTCTGATTTCCCAGTTTTCTCCGGTATGCATAAATATTTTCATCGTCTTCCAGAAGGCCTTCAAAAATACCGTCCACAATAATTTCATATTCCTTACGCATCTGTATTAATTTCTGATAATAATAGAACACGCTGTCTTTATCTTCCAAAGCCGCCTTTGCATTAATCTGTAAATAATTAGGATTTACTTTAATCCATGGGGTGCCTATGGTAAATCCTGCATTTTCACTATCGTCCCACTGCATAGGAGTTCTGGCATTATCACGGCTGACTGCCTTTAAAGCGCTCATCATTTCTTCCTCTGTAAGAAGACCATTTTCTGTCATCTCTTCAAAAGCATGAATACTTTCGATGTCACGGTAATCTTCCAGTTTATTAAAATAAGCATTTGTCATACCAATTTCTTCACCCTGATAAATATAAGGTGTTCCTTTCATCAAATGAAGACAGGTTGCCAGCATTTTAGCTGAAAGTTCACGATACATTGGCCCGTCATTTCCAAAGCGAGACACAGCTCTTGGCTGGTCGTGGTTATCCCAATAAAGACTGTTCCATGCTTTTCCCTCCAACTCTGTCTGCCATTTATTCAATATTTTTCTCAAATCTCTGAGTTTAAATCTCTCGTCTGTCCATTTTCCATTCTTTCCAGATGTAATGTCTGTATGTTCAAACTGGAATACCATGTTTAGCTCAGTTCCGTCTAAATTAGCATATTTTTTTGCTTCTTCTACAGTAACGCCAGACGCTTCACCAACCGTAATCAAATCATACTTAGAAAGCACTTTTTGGTTCATTTCCTGTAAATACTCATGAACATGAGGACCATTGCAGACAAAAGGGCCAAAATCACCATATAAGCCATTATGAGAAACTCCGTCAGGATAGGCAGGAGCCTTAGAAATCATACTGATAACGTCCATACGAAATCCATCTACACCTTTCTCACACCACCATGTCATCATATCAAAAACTTCTTTTCTGACTTTTTCATTTTCCCAGTTTAAATCAGGCTGTTTCTTAGAAAAGCAATGTAAATAGTACATTTCTGTTTCCTTATCATATTCCCATGCAGAACCGCCAAAACATGCACCCCAGTTATTTGGCTCTTTCCCGTTTTTTCCTTCTTTCCAGATGTAGTAATCACGATAAGGATTATCCTTTGACTTTCTGCTTTCTACAAACCACGGATGTTCATCAGAAGTATGGTTCACTACCAAATCCATAACCAGCTTTATTCCTCTTTTATGCATCTCTGAAAGCATTTCATCAAAATCTTCCATTGTTCCAAAATCTTCCATAATTGCCTGATAATCGGAAATATCATATCCATTATCATCATTAGGAGACTGATAAACAGGAGACAGCCAGATAACATCTACGCCCAGTTCCTTTAAATAATCGAGATGTTGAGTAATTCCCTTAATATCTCCAATTCCGTCTCCATTGCTATCTGCAAAACTCCTTGGATAAATTTGATAAATTACACTATTTTTCCACCATGTTTTATTCATAATATGTACCTCACAGTTCTTTTTCGTTACTTTCAGTATAAAAAAACTCTTTCTTAAATTCTTGCAATATGTTACTCTTTATTTGTACTATATTCACTTTTATTTATGTAATTACAAGAAAGGGCGAAATTATTATGTATAAAATTAACATTCAGGAAGAAAATCCACACGGAACACCTTACTTTCCTTTCCAGGCTCTGTCTCAAGAAGATTTTTGCGGACAATATTTCGCCCCTTACCACTGGCATGAAGAAACAGAATTTATATATATCACCAAAGGAAGCCTGATGCTTCGCACAGAAACCAACTCTCAGCTTTTAACAGAGGGAAATGTATATTTTATCAATCCCGGTATGGTTCATGGAATTTTCGGTCATAGTGAAGTTTCCCACCATTATGCTCTTTTATTTCCCATGTCCTTTTTAAGTTTTTCTCAATATGATATTTGTCAAAATGAGCTTCTTACTCCTTTACTGTCAAAAAAACTGCTGTTTCCGGAAGGAAGTTCTCTCTCTTTGGAAATCAGCCTGCAAATTGGTTCTTTGATATCAAAAGCGGCCAGGCTTTATTTAGAAGACACCTCTGCCAATACTGCACTTTCCATAAAAATTATACTCTTGCAGATATTGGAAATTCTATTTCAGGAACACGCCTTTTCTTCTGCCCAAAAGCATGAAGCTGAAAAAGATTTTGAAAATCATTCTTTAAAATCTGTGTTTTCCTATATAGAAAAGCATTATATGGAGCCTGTAACACTGGAAGCTCTTGCAGAATGTATTCCTCTGAATAAAAATTATTTCTGCAAATTTTTCAAAGAAAAAGTAGGCAAAACACCATTTGCCTACTTAAATGAATATCGTATTAATCAAGCTGCTGTTCAGCTTCTAAAAACTACTGCACCTATTACGGAAGTTGCACTCAATAATGGATACGAAAACATCAGTTATTTTGTACGTCAATTTAAGCACTATAAACACTGTACACCTTCTGACTTCCGTACTTCTGCAAAATTCCAGAGTAATTTAATATCGAATTCTGTCAATCAGTGACTCCTTTTTCACGTTTCTGCTGAGCATAAAGGATAATCCAATCTGAAGAACTGCCAAGACAAAAATCATGACTAAAATTTCCACACCCGGGAAGTGATAAACGTCAAATCCTGTTAATCCTGCTTTCTTACCATACAGAAAAAGTCCGTATCCCGCAGGAATTCCCACAACCAGAGAAATCACTATGCTTCCCAGTGTAAACAGCAGACCTTCATTTCTCAGCATCTTGTTTAACTGCTGATTTGTCATTCCCACTGCCTGTAATACACCCAGCTCTCTCTTTCTTGTAATAACATTTAAAATCATGGTATTTGCCATATTCATAAAAGTAATCATTCCGATTAACAGCAGGAAGCTGTAACCCATGATTTTCATCATAGACATCATAGAGTCCAAGGACTCCACTTCCCCCGCAAAACTGCTCAATTCATAGTGGTCTTTATTTTCCAGAAGCTTTTTTATAGCAGTTTCTACGTCTTTACAATCTGATTTCTTACAGTCTACCCAGATTGTTCCGATATTCTCCTCCGTCTCAGCAAATCCAAGGTTTTTATAGGTTTCTTCTGTAATTCCCCAATCGCCATTTATTGCACCGAAAGCTCCCTGCAATTCACCTTGATAAGGGATTTCTCCCTGTTTTCCTCCTAGCTGAAAGGAAATCGTATCTCCGATTTCATATCCTGTATCTGCAATAAAGTGAGACCAACCATTTAAAATTGCATTATCCTTTGATGCTTTTTCATAGTCTACTGTACCTAATACTCCTGCTCCTTTCCTTTCTTTCTCAAAAAGCTTGCGGTCTAAAACAGCGACAGAATGAAGTTCTCCCTTCTCATCATAAGCGTATGCTAGCTTTCCGATTTTGACTTCTGTGACGCCTTCAATGGATTTTAAATCCTTTACAAGCTGTGCATCTAACGGATTTTCTTTTAAAACAGAGTCTAAATTATTCTCAGGATAAGCCGTATCCGTGGTGGAATAAGATAAATCAATCTGAAACTGCCCAAATGGCAGTTCCTGCCTTGCAGCATACTCGATGTCTACGTTTCTGGTATAATTAACCGCTACTACAAACAATACACAGGATAATCCCATGGTAAACATGGTTCCAACAGTACGCTTTTTGTTCATTGCCAGATTTGCCATCATCATACGATTAGGACTCATAACAGCATAGCCTTTGCGAATACCTTTTCTTCTCTTTCCCTCTCCTTGATACCGAAATGCTTCCACAGGAGATACCTTTTTCACTGTGCTCATCGGTTTTTTCAAGGCAATCCATACCGTTGCCAATACCGCCAGCACACACAGAAAAAGCAAAGGCACGGAAATATATGCTGCACTTATTTTTGTTTCTGCTCCAAAAGGCGCCATATTGCTTATCCAATAGTTCATAAACAGGCAACTGATACCAATTCCTGCCAGAATACCCAGCGGTGTAGGAATAACAGAAAGCATCATACCTTCACGGAATACTAAAGCTTTCATCTGCCCTCTTGTAGCGCCTAAGGCTTTTATTTTGCCGTACTCCTGTATTTTCTCAACAATTCCTACCTGAAAAATGTTGTAAATAACCAGCACAGAGAAAATTACAACCACAATAGCAATCAAAATAAATCCCATAATACTTTCCATATCCGGAGACAGTACAAAGAATAAATAGGTTTTATTCATTGCTACATTTTCCGCATCAATGCCACATTTTTCGGCTAACTCTTTTGCCTCTATTTCGGCAGTTTCCGAATTCAGTCCCAAATCCTCTGACAAAGAAAAATATGCCATATAGCGTCTTGCATTTTCAGAAAAATGTGTCGTATAAAAATCTTCGGAAACATACCCTACGTATGCCTGATTTTCCAGTTCTTCTGAAATACTTCTGATGATACCGCTGACAACAAAAGTTGTTTCCTGATATTTTTCCTGATTACTTCTTCGATAAGAAAGCTTAATCTCATCTCCGATTTTTACATTTTCATATCCCAATTTTTGAAAAAAACGTCTTTCACCGGCAATCTCATTTTGTGCTTTTGGAAAACTTCCTTCTTCCAACTGTTCTTTCAGATTTGTCATCATCCCTACTTCTTCGCTCATCCACTGCAAAGAGACTGTGGCTTCACTTTCCACTTCACCGCATACGGCAGATTTTCCGATTTCCGTAAATTCGCTTCTTTTCCGCATTTCTGCAATCTGTTCTTCCGATACGCCTTTATAAGCTCCGTAGAAAGTTCCGTATAATTCCTTCACATTGTCCTTTTGATATTTCAGACTGCCATAGCAGATAAGAGCAATACTTGACAGCAATGTGGTACTTAAAAAGATAACCAGCATAATCAAAATACTTCTTGCCTTATTCTTTTTATTATTATTCAAAGCTAATCTTGTGAGCATTTTCATGAAAATTCAGCCACCTTTCCGTCCTCAATTACTAAAATGCGGTCTGCAATCTGAGCAATATCTTCATCATGAGTAATCATTACTAAGGTCTGTCCGTATTTTTCCACAGACATTTTCAACATTCCCATAACCTCCGCACTTGTCTTGGAGTCCAAATTTCCCGTAGGCTCATCAGCCAAAAGGATTTCCGGCTTTGATGCAATGGCTCTTGCAATGGCAACTCTCTGCTGCTGCCCGCCGGATAAGGTATTTGGCAAATTATGTAATTTCTTTTCTAATCCTAATGTCTGTATAATATCTTTTAAAAATGCTTCGTCGATTTTCTTTCCATCTAAGGAAATCGGAAAAATAATATTCTCCCATACATTCAAAGAGGATATTAAATTGAAAGACTGAAAAATAAATCCGATTTTTCTCCTTCGAAAAACTGCAAGCTCATCTTCTTTGTAAGAAAAAATATTTTTCTTTCCAATGTATACCTTTCCGTCTGTGGGATGGTCTAAGCCGCCCAGCATGTGCAACAGCGTACTTTTTCCTGAACCGGATTTTCCTACAACTGCAACAAATTCTCCACGCTCTATTTCAATATTTACATCCTGCAATGCTTTTACTTCATTTTCACCGTTTCCATAATATTTACATAAATTTTTTGTTTTCAAAATTGTATCCATACTCTATCGCCCTTTCTTTTTGATGATGCTGAAAGTATAAAATACGACTCTTTCATCATTCTTTCAATTCATAGAAAAAAGTCTTACATTTTCGTAAGACTTTCATACGGAAGCTGTATCACAAATACACTTCCCCGCTGTTTTTTCTCTTTTCTTTCCACAAAAACCATTCCCTTGTGTGCGTCCACAATTTTTCTGGTAAGGTAAAGTCCTACGCCGCTGCCTTCTTCCTTTTGCACGTATTCATTTTCACCTCTGTAAAATCGCTGAAAAATTTTATGATATTCCTTTTTCGGAATACCCACGCCCTCATCTGCAATCTCTATTCTGAGGAAATTCACCCATTTCTTAACCATAATTACAATATTTGTATTCGGCTCACTGTATTTTACTGCATTTTCCAAAATATTTAAAATTGCTTCCTTCAACCACTTGCTGTCGTGCATGATTTCCAGATTTTCTATTTCCTCACAAATATCCATCTCAATTTCTATTGCTTTTGCATCTGCTTTTTCCCATATCCCATTTACGGCTGCTAAAATAGTTTCGAAAATCTTTCCGTTTTTCAGGGAAATATCAATCAATCCCGCTTCCATTCTGGAAATATTAACCAGTACCGCAGACAGTTGTTCCAGATTTTGAAGCTGCTTTTCCATACGCTTTTCAAATTCTCTGCGCTCCTTCTGGGTGAGTATTTCGCTTTCCAGCACCTCAAAACAGGATTTTAAAGCAACAATGGGTGTTTTTAACTGATGAGAAATATCCGTTACCATTTCCTTTGTCTTCTCTTTTTCATCCTGCGCCTTTCGTAAAATACTCTGTGTATGGCTGTCCAATCTCTCCAATGCCTCGTAGGCAGGATTGCTGATTTCTAAATTTAAAAGGCCTTTTCCTTTATCAATATCTTCCACTGCCTCTGCTATTTTCCATTGTCTTTCCTGCATTTCTCTCTTTGAACACTTATATTCCTGCAAAACAGCTCCTGCATATACAAGATAGCAGAGAGACAAAATTATTCCTGTGAAAATTCTTTTCTGCTGATACTCTTTGCCATAAATATTACTTTCCAGTCTTTCATAGCCGTATTGTTTCTGAAATTCTTTTACATTTATATCAATAGGCTCACCTTTTAAAATTGCAAAAGGCGTTTGTCCGTCTGTTTCTTTTCTCGTCATTTGAGCCGCCAATGCCAGTTTTTCTTTATAGGAATGATACTCCATTCCGGTAATTGCCGACCACCCCAGTAAAAAGAGCAGTCCCCCCAATAGCAGCTTTCGCAAAATCCTTATCCTGTCGTTTCTTTGATTTTCTATCTCTTGATACATTCCTTGTTCCATATATAGCCAAGTCCTCTTACATTGCGAATATACTCCGGCTTACCCGGATTTTCTTCTATTTTTTCTCTGAGTCTGCGGATATTTACTGCCACGGTATTTTCGTCTACAAACTCTCCGTCTAAATCAAAAATACCTTGTAAAATCTGGTTTTTTGATAAAATCTGCTTTGGATTATCTAAAAATAATTTCAGCATCTTCCACTCATTCTTTGTAAATTCTATATTTTCCTCACTGTTCCGTCTCTTTGCCGTCATTTCATCAATGGAAAAGCTCCATTCTCCAGACTCCAGAAGTTCCGCCCGCTTTTTTTCTGTTCTTTTAAAGAACACATTCACTTTCAGCAATAATACCGACAAACTAAACGGCTTTGTCACATAGTCGTCCGCTCCCGCTTCATATCCCATAACCTGATCAAATTCTTGGTCTAAGGCAGTGAGACAAATGATATATACGTTACTTTTTTCACGCACTTTTCTGATAAAATCCAGTCCGTTTCCGTCCGGTAAATTAATGTCACAGATAATCATTTCAAAAGGATGTGCCAAAAATAATTCCCAACCCTCCTGTATGCACTTTGCGCTGGAAACCTCATATCCTTCTCTGGACAGGGAAAATTCAATTCCTCTGTTTACACTGTCTTCGTCTTCTAAAACTAATATTGATGCCATCTCTTATTCTCTCCTTATAATGAACTACAAATTTATTATTATATCATTCATCTTATCATAAAATTCATTTAATCAATTTCTATCTCTAAACTATCCAGCAATGAAACCACCTCCGGATAAGAAAATTTCGCCTGTTTCAGTTTATTAGAAGGTATATCAATGATATATCCCCTACTATCTCTAAAATCTGCTTTACGAATATCACTGTTATGAATTTGTCTTCCCTCTAATCGGCAACTTTTGAAATTGCTTTCCTTTAAATCACATTCATCAAACAAGCTGTCCTGTATGATATTACCGGAAAAATCAAATTTTTTCAAATTCATATCACTAAAGGTATTGTATTTCACATAACAATTTTCTATTTTTTCAAGAGCACGGGCGTATTTTCCGGATGGAAGAAGTCCACCCCAGTGTATTCCTATCAAATTGCATTTTTTAAATTCCGCATTTTTGATTTCTGAATATTGAGCACTTAGACTTACAATATTACAGTTGTAAAATTTACAATTTTCAAAGGTACAATTTATAATTTTACAATCTTCAAAACTACAATTTTCAAAATCGCAATCTATAAACTTGAAGTATTCCATTGTTTCGCTTTGAATTTTTTGCTCCCGAATTACTTGTCCTTCAAAATATGTCTCTTTCATAATAAAGTTTCCTTCACCTTTTATTTTCTCATCTATAATAACGGATAAAAATAAATGAATTCCTTTGACAAAACTTTCTTTTTAAGTGCTGAAAAGGCTACTAAATATCTTGCAATAAATAGCAGCCTGCTCTTAATATCCTATTTTGTTGTCAGCATGTTACTCTTGATTTCTTCAATTTCCTCATTTGTTTCGTTAAGGTAATGACATTTTCAATAATCTGCTATTTTACTTCTTTCCCTGCAATCGGAAGTACAATGAGCTACATCAATTCAGTATCAGATAAAATCTCATTGTTTTCAAGTTTACTCTTAATAGACTGATAAAGACTTGCTCCATGCTTAAAGTAAGACATTTTGCTTCAAATGAAGCCTCTGCTCGCTCCACATCTCCCGTATATATCACAATCATACGTATATCTGGAATTTTCTGCTCGTCTTGGTAATAGCGTTGCAAAAATCTACCAATATAATTTACATACTTAATACGATTAGAAACCTTATCTGTCGACTCATAATCAACAATGGCAATCGAGTCATCTTCTAACAAAAATACATTGTCTATACGCATTTCATTTGCAAATACTACCGGCAAGTTTGTTGGCAGCACTGCTTTAATCTTTGGTAAATTCAAGCCATAGGCTGCAAAGGATTTCTCCTTAAATGTTTCAGATATCATTTTAAATTCGACATCTTTATTCTGGTACACTATTCCTTCTGACAATGCAATCTCTCTTTTTATATAGTATAACAGTTTCCATTAGATACCGTCAATTATATAACTTTCAAAACTATCTTTAGAAATAAAAAGACTGCCAGATACATCTCTGTAAATGACAGCCTGTTCTGATACCCTATTCAATCTTTTAAATAAAAATAATTAGCTTTGCCACAAGTGGCTTTTATCCTACTACTAAATGGAATGAGAATGGCTACCAAATATATATCAGTAAATCGTAGCCTGCTCTTAATACCCTATTTTGTTGTCAGTATGTTGTTACGGATTTCCTCAATCTGTTCTCTAGTCAAGCCAGTACCCTTCATAATCATAAACGTATCTGCACCTGCTTTGATAAACTTCTCTATCATAGCATTAGCACCTTTTTTCTCTGCAAGGTTTATAGCCTCTTGCTTCTCTTCTTCTAATATCTGGAATACTTTCGTCATACTCAAATACCCTTACTTCGTCATCAGCATATTGTTCTTGATTTCCTCAAGTTCCTCTCTGGTTAAGCCTGTTGCCTCCATAAGCGTTAATGTGTCTGTACCAGCTTTGATAAAACTTTCTATCATCTCTAATCGTGTTTCACGTCTTTCATCTTTTCTGGCAAGGTTTACAGCCTCTAGTTTCTCTTCCTCATATAATCTAGCTACTTTCGTCATACTCAAATACCTCCTTATGTTATCGGCATACTTCTCATCAATAAATTTATCTGTAGCTACTAAAACACCTGATAAAACAAATACCTGTTTTGTTTCATCTTTGATTTGTTTCGTTAAGGTAATGACGTTCTCAATAATCTGTTGCTTTGCCTCTTTACCCTTTCCTGTAAGCGGAAGTATAATAAGTTGCATCAGTTCTGTGTCAGATAAAGTCTCATTGTTTTCAA
>CAJKQE010000013.1 GCA_905201915.1 uncultured Lachnospiraceae bacterium | reverse complement strand
CGGTTTGCTTTCCAAAATCAATTTCATATAATGATTGTACTGAGTAAATATATCCAGTATTTTATTGCAAATTTCAAAAAAGGCTTATGATAGTATAGAAAAATTAAGTGCTCTTTCTAAGTAATATCATAGATTTTAGAATCGAAATTATCATTAACAGATGGAATTAAAACTGGCGGTGCTGATTCACGTCGATCACGATTTAGTAGGGATATGCCATTGGTTAAATATATAAAATTTTTGTTGAGGTTTCAAAAAGATTTGAATGAATAAACGATATATCAATTATGAAGAGGTCATAAAAACTTTGTAGTATTGTTAAAGTTAATCAGGAATAATGGATAAATGTATTTTTTTATAAGATTATCTAATCGGGTTAAAAATAACGAAAAAGGTATTAGTAATTGAATCATATAACCAATGACAAAGATGATCAATCGTTTTAGAATATAAATATCAAATGTGACTGTTCAGGCGCCGACGGTTAAGAAAATTTGAGTAAATAATTGTGATGCCGGAAGATATTTTAGATGTACAGGCATCTTTGTATGGAGAGGGGGAGCCTTATAAGCAGATGGAGTATCCTTGTTGTGTTGCGGGCATGTGTGGAGGACATCAGGACTATGTTACCACAAGGGATGGCAAGGTTATTGGTTTATCCAGTAGTGCGGTATATAGTTCCCATTATCATAAAATGATTTCTGAATGTACCATAGATATGGAATATGCCAAAGAGCGCGAAGAAGTGATTGTAAAATGGGGCGATTATGGAAAGCGTATAAAGGATATCCGTGCAGTAATTGCAAAATTTCCATTAAATAATCTGGTTGAGAATAAAAATTATGATATTAGTTCTTGTCCGTATGACTTTGAAGAATGAAGGGAGTTTCCATGAGTAAAAAAAATAGAAAATGGCTGGTATTTACGATTATGTGTCTTGCATATATGCCGGGAAGTTATGCACAATACCAGTTATCCGTGTATGCCCCGGAACTAATACAATCTTTTGGACTTACAACATCGCAGTTTTCATCTTTATTTACGGCGCCTATGATTGTAGCAATTCTCTTGAGTTTTGTAGGAGGAATGATTTCTGACAAGGTTGGTTCAAAGAAAGTCATTAATATTTCATTTGTTATAGCTGGAATTGGAATGATTGGGAGAGTTTTTGCAAATAGCTATATGCCATTTTTTCTTTGCATGGCATTAACCGGTTTTTCCAATATGTTTGTCAATATTAATGCATCCAAGATTACTGCAAATTGGTTTGAGCAGGAAAAGCTAGGAATTTTGATGGGCATATTTGCATTTTGCGGACAACTTCCGGGAGCCTTTGCGACAGCAACGACGGCAGTTTTGTTTGATAGCAGGACATCTGCTTTTATTGTATCAGCAATATTCTGTATTAGTGTATTTGTTTTATGGTTGCTTTTTGTGAAAGATAAGCCAGAGGATACAATGGAAGAAAGGGAGAAGATAGATCAGGAAAATCAACCTTCCATTGGGGATTCTCTTAAGGTAGTACTTTCTAATAAAGGTATATGGCTGTTTTCTATTTGCATTATGATGGCTCTTGGCAGTACGGTAACTTTATCCACTTTTATGCCGATGGCATTGCAGACCATGTATGGAATAGATTTGAAAGTATGTGGTACGATTGCATCTATGTTGACATTGGGAAATTGTATTGGTTCTATTACAGGGCCCATTGTATTCTCTAAAATCAAAAATGTTAAAGTGTTTGTATCAGGAGCTGCCGTGTTGAGTTTTGCCGGAATTATTATGTGTTGGAGATTTCCGTCCATATTCGTTTTACACATACTGGTTCTTTATACTGGAATTATGCTTGGAGCGTCAATGCCTATTTTCCTTTCCGCACCGGTTTTGTTAGAAGGACTTGGAACTAAATATGCAGGAAGTGCGGCGGGTGTCATCTCTACATTACAGCTTCTTGGAGCTGTTTTGATTCCAACTTATATCTTAACACCGATTGCGGGAGATAATTATAGTTTGTTGTTTATGCTTGCATCCATATGTATGGTAATTATGTTCCTCTGTGGGCTGTTACTCCCTCAGTTCGGAAACAATCAAAAGTAAGAATCACAAAATAAATGAAAATCTTCCTATGTTGCAATGAAATTGCTGTCGCAAGCCAAATTTCAAGCATAGGAAGATGTCCAAATTAAAGTGTTTCGCAGATGAAGCAGGATATTAATAAATAGAGAAGCATATTTTCATCCAGGTAATCCAGTGAAATATGGAGCAGGTCTTCGATTTTTCGTAGCCGGTAGATCAAGGTGTTTCTATGAAGATGAAGCGTCCGGGCAGTCTCCGCTATATTTCTTCCGTTAATAAGATAGCATTTTAAGTTATGAATGAGTGTGAGATCCTGCTCCATATGGCTTTGCCACAGGGATAAAACAGCTGGGTGGCAGAAGCCCGGCAAGGAGTTTTTTTCCTTAAGGACACCATATAAAACATGCGGAAAGGCTTCATCAAACCTTAGAATATGTTTTTGAGGCTCCAAAGGGTAAGATTTCATAAGCCTGCATTGTCCATATGCCATGGAAAGCTCCGTGAATCTAAAAAAACGGGTGCTTATATAGACCTTAAGGGAAAGCCGTTTTAGCAAATCCTCCAGTGCGGCATATGATTTTTCATAATCAGGATCAAAATCCCGCCTGCGGCAAACCGCAACAATAGAATGTTCAAAATAGAGGACAACTCCATGAGGCAGAATGTTTTTTATCTGATGAATATAGGCAGACTGACGGGTATCCGAGACGTCAGATTCCGGAAGGGAAAATTGATAAAGATACCAAATATCCTCGTTCGTATAATTTCTGGCTTGGAGATAATAAGAGGTAGAAAGCTCATCTGCCGGATATCCCTGTAAAAGCCGTATAACATAATAGTTTTCTTCATCCTGCAAAAGAAAAGCCTGAATCTGGTGATTCATAGCAAGCTCTGTAAAATGAACGACTTCTAATAACAAAGCCTTTTGTGCTTCCGTAAAGGGACCGTTCATATCTGTCGTACCGAATGCTCCAAAGTTTTTTCCCTCAAAATAAAGCGGAGCGGTCAGAGAGTGATGGGATGGATCCTGACGAAAGACGTTGGAGATTAAGCGGTTTCCGCTGTGAATTTCCTGCATAACTCTCTGGTGTTCGTCAGGATATATGGATTCTGTCGGTGTAAAGCCGAAATTGATAACCTCGTCCCAGAGAGTTCCCTCGATTTTTTCCTGAAATTTTCCGGTATAATGCAGCAGCTTTCCGGTTGGAGAAAAAAGGGCAATCGGGTTGCAAAGAAAGGTGGCCGCATAATCAAGCAGATCTGAAACGTCTTTGTTTTCGATAATTATTTTTAGGCATTGCTCATACCAGGCATAGTACTTATCAAAAATATCCAGAAACTCACGGAATACCTTATGAAAAGGCTCGTCCGTATATAAGATGGCGGCATGCTCCATCCAGGAAGGGTTTATCTGTCCCTCCTTTGATTCGGTTCTGGTACAGAAAATCAGGAACCGGGGCTTACGTATATCCCATTCCCTATCAAGGAAAGAGCTCTCTTGTGTTAAATACAGAAAATCATTATCGATTATTTCCATGGAATCATCAAGCATGCGGGCATGCCGGAATAATTGATCTAAGCCCGTAGATTTATAAAAAATCCTGTATTTATCAGGAATCCAGTCAAGGATGACAGAAATGCTCATAGATTTCATTGCAAAAAACTCCTTTGGTTATTTTTGACGAAAAAAGACGGTATAAATGAATTATATAACTGATGACGGGAGATGGCAACTGCTTTACTATAAATATATAGAAAACACTGTTCAGGCACCGACAGTTAGAGAGGAGATAATATAATTCAGACAAAAGGAAGGAGGCAAAAAAAGAGCTGAGGGAGCATCCTATAAAGGGGTATCGATTTTTTAATATTATAACTATATATTGAAAGGATTATTTTTTATGAAAAAGATATTGTTAAATGGAGTAGACGGAAATTTTGGAAGCAGATCAGCCCGTGTATTGCTGGAAAAATATCCTCATGAAGCTTTGATTTTTACGGCTCCAACAAAAAATGGTCTTGAAAAATACCAGGCAATGGGCATTGAAACCAGAATTGCCGATTTTAACAATGCGGAAAAACTGACGGAAGCATTTAAAGATGCGGATACAGTTATTCTGATCTCCATGCCATTCGTTGGACCGAAAAGAAGAGCGGCACATAAAATTGCAATTGATGCGGCTGTGGCGGCAGGTGTAAACAAACTGGTTTATACATCGATTGTAGGAGCCGGACATGAGGATATCAATGCTTACGAAGTAAACGATCATGTATGGACCGAAAGGTATATCAAAAAACAGCCCATCCATTATTTGATTCTTCGGGATTCCCAATATGCGGAAGCAATGGTCTCCACATTTGTAGAAGCAGTTGAGAATACAAACGGCATCATCCGCAATAACATGGGAGATGGGAAAATGGCATTTGTTTCGAGGGATGACTGTGCGCTTGCGGCGGCCTGTGCGGCAATGTCTGATTGGGAAGATCGAATTGTTGATATAAATGGAGCCGAGCTTCTGACAATTGCACAGTACATGGCAATCGCCTCGGAGGTTACGGGTAAAAAGACGGAATATCAATATATCAACGATGATGAGATGTATGAGTTTTTTGACTCCATCGGCGTTCCAAGGACAACGGAGGAAATGTGGGCGGACACGGCGAAGAACTTTCCATTTTGCTCAGATGGAATGGTGTCCTTTGGCAGGGCAATCCGTCTGAATCAAATGAGCACATTTACAGATGATTTTGAAAAGCTGACAGGGCAAAAGCCCATCACGGTAAGAGAAATGTTTGAAGATATGGAAAATCATTTAATCGGAACAAGAACATCTACAGATAATTAAAAACAGTAGGAGGACGAAAAATGGCAGAAATGATGAATCCGGCGCTGGAAGGCGCCACCTTATTGTTCCCACAGGGATCTTTTATTACGGCATATGCTTATACGGGCGTGGAGGATGAGATTAAGGCATATCAGACCAGCGCATGGATTGGAACAGCGCTTATGACATCCCCCATTTATGATGTATACGGACCGGATGCTGTTAAATTAATGGGACAGGTCTGTACAAATGATTTTACCACGCTGGGAATGAACGGCATACGCCATGCCGTAATGTGCAATGAGAAAGGTCAGATTCTGACAGACGGCGTTGTAATCCGTATCGGAGAAGATCGTTACAGAACCTACTGGCTTGATCCGGTAATCTCTTATTATGTCAATACATCAGATCTGGATGTGCATGGCGAAAACATGAGCGGAAAGGAATATTTTATCCAGATTGACGGTGAAAAGTCCTTAGAAATTCTGGAAAACGCATTCCAGGCCAATCTTCACGACATCAAATTCGGCAGGCATAGAATCCAGGAGGTAAACGGAAAACAGGTACGCATCATCCGGCTTGGCATGTCCGGCAACCTTGCTTATGAAATTCACGGAGATATGGCGGATTATGTGGAGATCTACAATCTGGTATGGGCGGCAGGTGAAAAGCTGGGAGCAAGAAAGCTTGGGCTCCAGGCTTATAACATGTTTAACCATACGGAGGCCGGATTCCCGAATATCAATCTTCACTATCCGCTTCCGTGGCTGGAAACCAGCGAGAAAATGACAGAATATATGCGCACAGTGCCTCAGTTATCCATGTTCAATCTCAATCGAAGGCTCCTCGGAAGTGTAGGGGATGATCTTCAGGCTCGCTTTGTTACTCCCTATGATGTGGGATGGGATTTCCTGATTAAATACAATCATGACTTCATTGGAAAAGAAGCCCTCCTTGAAATGTCGAAAAAGCCCCAAAGAAAATGCGTAACCCTGGAATGGAACGCCAAGGATGTGGCAGAAGTCTTTGCAACCATGCTCAGCCCTGGGGAGGAACCCTGCGAGGATATTACCAAACCATCCGCTCTTGAATACTATTTCTGTGTCAGAGAGTTTGGTTTTGAGTACCGGGCGGATAAGGTGCTGGCTGCGGATAAGGAGATTGGTATCACAAGCGGAAAAATCATCTCTTATACCTATAACAGCATGATTTCTCTGGCCTTTATTTCCGCAGAATATGCCAAAGAAGGGACGGAGCTTGAAATACTCTGGGGAACGCCGGGAACCCGCCAGATGAAGGTTCGCGCAAAGGTTGCCAGATTCCCGTATAATCAGGATTATATCCGTAATGAAAAGCGGGATGTTTCGGATATACCTGTTTTTGAAAGATGAAACCGGAGATGATTACATAGGGAAAATAAAATTTATGTGCTCCCCTGCAGAGTTTTCAAGCTTTGCAGGGGATCTGCTGTTTAAGGGTTTATTCTTTTAACTTAATACATATATTTTCTTCTAGCTGGCTCTTTCATGTTTCGTGATCGACAGTTATGCGTAGAGTTCGTCCAGCAATCACACAGGCGCTCCAGATGGTTAGAGAAAGTAAAGCAAAAAACTTATTGAAAACAACAGATTTTTCCGCCTATCAAAGATTTTTTGGCAATTTGAAGTATTTTATTTGAACATTAATAATTCGAGCTATATCGTCTGTTTGTTGTAGACATGCATGGTCTGAATATTGCATTTTTATCAATGTCAGTAGGAACACTTATTCTTGTATTAATTGCAGTAATTGGTATACATGAGAAAACAAACTAAAACGGGATAATAAAGAGTAAGAACTTCCTATTTGTCGCACTGGCAAATACAGAAAATAGTATAAGATTCATCAACTGGCAGGTGGCTAAATCCTTAGCTGTATGCCACTTTTTGTGCCTATAAACAGTGCATTCCTTAGGGGGCAAATGCCCCCCCTTTTTTTGAGCACCCTTGAAAAAGCATGAACCAATTAAAAAAGTATATGTAGAAATGGTAAGGCAGGTTGTAGAAAGCGAGGCGAAGAATGATGAAGACGCTGAACGATTATATGGCAATGTCCTATCGTATGGAAATTGTGGAAGACAAAGATGAAGGCGGATTTGTAGTTTCTTATCCGGATTTGCCTGGTTGCATTACTTGTGGTGAGACAGTGGAGAGTGCGGTAGCAAATGCACTGGATGCAAAAAAAGCATGGATTGAAGCTGCACTAGAAGATGGTGTAGAGATTCATGAGCCAGACAGTCTGGAAGACTATTCTGGATAGTTTAAATTGAGAATTCCGAGAAGCCTGCACAGATCACTGGCAGAGCATTCTCAGAGAGAAGGAATCAGCATGAATCAGTATTGTGTGTACCTTCTTTCAAAAAATGATGCAGTGTTCTCAAAATAAATATAGTTAATAATATCTTTGGACTTGCCGAGTTTGAATGATGTTGAGAGAAAAAGAGGGAGACATACATTTTCTTGATCCATCTCCCACTTTGATAATTCAGAGATGTGGTGAGGAGTAATGAGAAGTCCTGCGTTTGTAACGTGTTTGCAACACCACATTCCAAGAATCCAGTAAAATCAAGGCTTCAAAGTTACCAAAACGTTAATTTCAGTTATGGAAGAACTTGTAAGCCACCTGGTAAAACTTATCTTGAATATGAAAAAGCTCGGGAATTGTGAGTAAGTTGTATTGAGGTGAATAGAAAATAGTGGCTACATTTTGGCTACAAAAACATTACGGACGAAGTGGATTGTGCGGATAACCAATCATAAAACACACATAAAACGAATTACTAATACACTTTATAAGCATTCGTACGAATGTAAAAGACGAGTTTGAATAATATATTAGAGCCAAGAAATGCCTATTTTACGGGCTTTCTTGGCTCTTTCTATGTCCGTTGACAAGAAAATGGTAGGATATTGTTGTCAGATTTTCCTTCAAACATTCGTTATACTTTATGAAAGATAAAAACAGGGGGTGAGAAATCTTGGAAAAGCATGAGTTTAAAATTCTGCTGGAGACTATGTATGAATTGTATGAGCAGGGAATGTATCGGGTTGCCTATGGAGTTCTTCATAACAGGGAACAGGCAGAGGATGCAGTACAGGACAGTTTTGAGAAACTTTTGAAGTATTTACCGAAAATTGACACTCCTGATAGTCCAAAAACACAACAACTTGTTTTGAAAACAGTTCGAAATACAGCAATCGATCAGTACCGCAGAAACAATAAACAGAATGAATGGCTGTCTCAGCAGGAACAAGGAGAAGAAACAAATACATTTGTAAAATCTGTGGAGGACAGAGAATTTATTCAGCAATTATTGAATGCAGTTCCAACAGAATATAGGGAGATTATTAAATTACGCTGTTATTATGGATTTTCGGCAAAAGAGACAGGTGATATTTTAGGGCTTAGTGAAGGAAATGTAAATAAAAGATTGGAGAGAGCACGAAAATTGATTGCTGACCGATTGGAATGGGAGGAGGAATTTGACAATGAAACAGGAAAAATTAGATCAGATAATGAAAAAACTGGGACAAGAAATAGAAGACGAGCAATTTGGACAAGAAGAACAAACGCATGATTTCTCCAAAGATTATCAGAACAGAAAACACAGCTTATTGTCTTTAGAAGAAACAAAAAAAGAGAAAAAAGTTATATTTCATAATGGTGGAATGAAAAAATTTCTTCAAGCGGCAGCGGCAGTGATACTTGTAGTAGGAATTTCTTTTACAGCTTATGCAATGACAAAAAACAGAAAGGCAATTCGGGTAGAAATTAAGGAAGGGATACAAACAATTTTGATAAAGGTGGAAAGGAAGAAGGAATGTACAGATGTAATTGCTGTTCCTGGATATTTACCGGAAGGTTATGAAATCTGGGATGAGGAAAAAGAAAAATATTCTCTTGGGAAATATTCCTTTGGAGGCGTTTGGGGGGCAAATGGTATTACAATTCAAGTAAACGATTGGATGGAAAAAGAGAAAATTCCCTATGAAAATTGTGAGATATGGAAGGATGGAAGGGTAAAAAATCTGTTGATTGACGGAGGGGAAGAAGCGGAGTATCGTTGGAATTTAATGCAATTTTATGAAGAAGAAGGGTACGTTGTAGAGATGTTTGCAGCTTCTTTTATTCCAAAAGAAGAAGTATTAGAGATAGGAAAACAAATCAAAATTTATGAAAAAGATGAGTTTTCAGAAAGTGAAAAAGAGAAAATTACAAAGGAAAAAATTACTCTGGGAGAAAAAATAGAGTATCCGGATTATGCAAAAGGATGCAGCCTTCAGGTGACGGATATTACATTTTCTGAGGTGCAAGATGAGGTACATAAGATAGATGGTCCGGTGAAGAAGATGGAAGTTACAGTGAAATTACAAAACACCACAGATAAGTTGTGGGAAGAACTTCCGGTATATCCGGTGTTTTACAGCCCACTTATGGAAAATGAACCGCCATACGACCTTAAAGGAGGAGGTTCTGACAGCAAGTATAATGGAAAGTATTATGTAAGATTAGAACCACATTCAGAAAAAGAAGTGTATTTTACATTTATTGTTGCGGAAGAAGGATTGGAAGAAGGATATCTTGAATTTTTTGGAAAGGATAATTTAAAGCTTGGTGAATAGCAATTTTATTTGAAAGTTGGATAAGTAACAATTACCCGCAAGTCTCAGAAATGGAGATTTGCGGGCTCAAATTTATTTCATATCTTTACAGAGTTCCTTCCCATAAGTATCCAACAAATAAATTGTCTTTTCCATATCTTCTTTTTCTGCTTCTGGATGAAGGGCGCATATACGAAGAACTGTCTTTTCATGAAGAACCGTAGTAAATACAGCAGCGTATCCGCTCTCCAGAATTTTTTCAGAAATTTTTTCGTTTAAGAGGTCGGTCTGCTCTTTGGATAAACCTTCTGGGGCATAGCGGAAATTTACCATAGCAAGCTGTGCAGGAGAGACGATTTCCCAATCGGGAAGCTCTTTTAGTGTGTCTTCTGCCCAGTGTGCAAGCTGAAAACCGTGTTCAATAGCACTGCCGATTAAATCTGTTCCTAAAATCTGTAAGGTGAGCCACAGTTTTAATCCTCTGGCAGGTCTGGTGAGTTCCATACCGATATCCCATGTATTAATATGTTCTCTGTCTCCCTGCACATCTTTTAAATATTCTGGATTTACGTGAAAACTGTGGAACAAATGTTGAATATCTTTTACCAAAACCATAGCACATCCATAAGTTTGAAATAGCCATTTATGGGCATCCCAGCTTAAACTGTCAGCCAATTCTGTTCCGTCTAAAAGGTGGCGATATTTAGGACTTAACAGGACAGAAGCGCCGTAAGCGCCATCAATATGAAACCAAAGGTTGTGTTTCTGGCAGATAGCTGCGATAGCTTTGAATGGATCAATACTTCCGGTATTTGTAGTTCCGGCAGTTCCGATAACTACAAATGGGATAAGTCCGGCTTTTTTGTCATCTAAAATCGTTTGTTCCAAAATTTCAGTATTTATTTTAAAATCCGGTGTAGTAGGAATTTTGCGAATTCTTTTGTTGGGAATACCGATAATGCGAAGACCTTTTGCAACAGAGCTGTGTGTTTGGTCGGAAATATATGCAACACCCAGATGTAAGGTTTCATCTGTAAGCTTGTTGTCTCGAGCAGCAGTAAGTGCTGTGATATTTGCCATAGAGCCTCCGCTTACGAAGACACCTCCTGAATTTTTTCCAAATCCGGTTTGAGTGCAGAGCCATTTTAATACTTCCTGTTCAATACAGTTTACCATGGGAGCCAATTTGCTCCCACCTGCATGAATATTGTAGGCAGATGTCATAATATCACCGAGCCAAGAAATGGAAGAAGCGGGACCAGGTACAAAGCCAAAGAAACGTGGATGATTGGAGTCACCACGGTATTGATATACTTCGTTCATCATTTCCTGAACTACTTCATTAGCAGGACGTCCGTCTTTGGGAATTCCCAATTGTTTTATTTTTTCAGCTTGTCCGCTTGGCGCATTCCAGATGACTTGTTGTGTATGGATGTTGTGCTTTTCCAGACAAAAATCATGTACGAAATTTTTGATTTCTTTTTCTAATTGAGCGCTGTTTAAAATATTTTCACTGTTTATCATAATGTTATTAACTCCTAAAATTCATTGTTATCTTGACGTCTTTAATATAGTAGTTTACACTAAAACTATCTATTTGTTAAATTGATAAATTTTATAATATATATGAAAAAAAATAATAAGAGGAAGATATGGAGATTAGAAATATTGTTACTTTTTTAAAGGTAGCAGGGACGCAGAATTTTTCAAAAGCAGCAGAACAGTTAGGATATTCCCAATCAGCAGTCACTGTACAGATACAACAGTTAGAAAAAGAATTAGATACACAGCTTTTTGAAAGAATAGGGAAAAGAGTTTATTTAACAGAGAAAGGGCAGGAATTTGTTTTTTATGCAAACGAAATTATGAGGGTGACGAATCGTGCCCTTGATTTTTCGAAGAAAAACAGTGTACCGAAGGGGACGTTGAGAATAGGGGGTGTAGAGTCGATTTGTACGGCATTGCTGCCTGATTTAATATTAAAGCTTCATAAGCTTTGTCCTGAGATTGAAATTGTAATTAAATCCGGAAAAACCGCAGATTTACTTGATATGGCCAAGGGAAATGATTTGGATTTGATTTTTACTTTGGACCAGAAAATTTGTAATCCGGAGTGGCCTTGTGCAATGCAAAGAACAGAAGAAATTATTTTTGTTACGTTGGGAAAAGAAAGACAGGAAAAGAGAAAAATACAGATACAGGAATTGGTACAGGAACCTTTTCTTCTTACAGAGAGGGGAGCAGCCTATCATTATGAATTAGAGCGACTTTTATCAGAACGTGATTTAAGAATTTCACCTGTGTTGGAGATTGGGAATACAGAGACAATTATTAATTTATTAAAAAGGGGAATGGGTGTTTCTTTTTTGCCGGAATTTACGGTGAGAAAGGAATTAAAAAGAGGAAAACTCAGGCAGCTTGATACAGATTTACCCGGTGTAAAAATGTACAGCCAATTATTGCACTATAAAAATAAGTGGATTACACCTCAGATGCAAGTGTTTATAGACATGGTAAAAGGAGAGCAGACTCATTAAATATTGAGCGCTCTCCTTTTAGGATTATGTGCGGGCAAGCCCATCCACACTCAGCACTACGCCTGTAATATAGGAAGCCTCATCAGAAGCTAGAAATACAAAAGCATTAGCAATGTCCTCCGGTTGTCCTAGACGGCGTAAAGGAATTTGAGCAATCATCGGTTCGATGACTTCCTTTGGAACTGCCTTCATCATGTCTGTTTCTGTAATTCCGGGGGCTACTGCATTTACACGAATCCCTTTTGGCCCCAGTTCTCGTGCAAGAGATACCGTAAGACCATTTACCGCAAATTTGGAAGTAGGATAGGCAATACCGCTTGGCTGTCCGTAAATACTTACCATAGAAGAGGTACTTAAAATAACACCTTTCTTGCGTGCTACCATACATTCAGATGCTGCTTTGGTAGCATTGAATACGCCTTTTACATTTAAGTCCATAACTTTATCAAACATTTCTTCTGTATAATCAGTAAAAAGTGTGCTTTCCGAAACTCCGGCATTGTTGACAAGAATGTCTACACATCCGTATTGTGAAGTGACGCTTTTAAATTCGGCTCTTACAGCTTTTAAATCACTTAAATCAGGGCTAATTCCTACTACTGTGGAGTCAGGGTATTTTTCTTTTAACTGTGCAACTGCTTTTTGGGCAGACTGCATAGAACTGGCAGTTAAGATTACAGTTGCGCCTTCTCTTAAAAATGCATCGGCAGTGGCATATCCAATACCTCTGCTTCCTCCGGTTATAATTGCTACTTTATCTTTTAATCTCATAAATATTCACCTCGTAAAATTGATATGTTTAGTATACGCATTTAACAGAAGAATATCTGTGACCAAATCACAAAAGGAAAAAACAAATACTTGCACAGGATATTTGAGAATGGTATGATAGGAAGAAATAAACAGGAGGTAGAAGATGGGCTGTTTAGGGAACTTGTTATGGTTTATTTTTGGAGGCTGCATTTCCGGTCTTAGCTGGTGTCTGGCAGGATGTCTGTGGTGTATTACGATTATCGGAATTCCTGTGGGACTGCAGTGCTTTAAGTTTGCATCTTTAAGCTTTTTTCCTTTTGGAAAAGAAGTTTCTTATGGCGGAGGGGCAGGCTCTTTGATTTTAAATATTATCTGGCTGGTGGTATCAGGACTGCCACTTGCGCTGGAACATTTGGTTTTTGGGGTGGCTTTATGTATTACTGTGATAGGCATTCCTTTTGGTTTGCAACAGTTTAAGCTTGCAAAGCTGGCGCTTATGCCCTTTGGCGCAGAAATTGTATAAGAAAAGAAAGGATTATGAAAAATGAGTGAACAAATACAGAAAACAATGGACAAATTTTTAGAAGAATTAAGAGGAAAATCAAAAGACTATCCAGAACTGATGGATTTATTTGTAACCTGCTATACAAACACATTGGATACTACAGTAAAGAGAATGGAAAACAACACCACACATGTAATTACAGGTGATATTCCGGCTATGTGGCTGAGAGACTCCGCTGCGCAGCTTCGTCCATATATCTTCCTTGCAAAGGAAGATGAGGAAATTCGTGAGTTAATTGCAGGACTTGTGAGAAGACAGTTTATGTATATCAATATTGATGAGTATGCAAATGCTTTCAACCATTCTGCAAGCGGTGACTGCTGGGAAAAGGATGATCCAAATCAGAGCCCATGGGTATGGGAAAGAAAGTTTGAGATTGACTCTTTATGCTATCCAATTCAGTTGGCATATTTATTATGGAAAAATGCAGATTGTGTAACACAGTTTAATGAAGATTTCCAGAAAGGTGTAGAAAAAATTCTGGAAGTATTCCACACAGAGCAGTATCATGAAGAAAAATCTTCTTATCGTTTTAACAGAAACAATGGATATTATCGTGATACACTTTCCAGAGATGGTAAGGGAGCATTAGTAAAATCAGGAACAGGTTTAATCTGGTCCGGTTTCCGTCCAAGTGATGATGCTTGTACTTATGGATATTTAATTCCTTCCAATATGTTTGCAGTAGTTGTTTTAGGATATCTGGAAGAAATTGAAACAGAGATTTATCATAATCAGGAGCTTGCCAAGGCAGCAAAAGAATTAAAAGATGAGGTTTATCAGGCGATTGAAACAATCGGTAAGACTTTTACAGAAGAATTCGGTATGGTATATGCCTATGAAACAGATGGTTTTGGTATGTACAACTTAATGGACGATGCCAATGTACCAAGTCTTCTTTCCATGGATTATTTGGGATATCCTTCTGATAGGGAAATTGCAGGAAATACAAGAAGACTGCTCCTTAGCGAAGCTAATCCATTCTATTTCAAGGGAGAAAAGGCAGCAGGAATTGGAAGCCCTCATACACCTTCCAACTATGTTTGGCATATTGCTATGGCAATTCAGGGACTTACAGAAACTGAACAGGAAAAGAAAATGGAAATTTTAAAAACAATGGCTGCTACAACCGGCGGCAAAGGTGTTATGCACGAAGGATTTTGTTGTGAAGACGATACTCGCTTTACAAGAGAATGGTTTTCATGGGCAAATGCCATGTATGCAGAATTGTTCTTAGACTGCATGGGATATCGTTTAGAAAAATAAAGAAAAATTTTTAGAATAGAGAAGAACTTTTGAAAGGGGAGGCTGTTTTATACAGCCTCCCCTTTTTATGCTGTTTTAATACCATTTTAATACCTCGCCTCTGTATTATAACACGAATTTAAAATTACCTATGCTACACTAGGTTCTGCCATAAAGGAAGAAAGAGAGATGAAGAATATGGATTTATTGATGATTTTAATTCTGGCAATATGCTTTGGCAGCATGAAGCTTTTGGCTGACTGGTGCGAAAAACAGGTAGGAACGACCGTTTCTAAGGAGGAGCGCAAATGATTTTATTAGGTATGATTATTTTATTGCTTGCCGGATATTTGTTTTATGCTTTGATTTATCCGGAGAAACTGTAAGACATAGAGGAAGCTTGGAGGAGAAAAGGAATGTTACAGATTGTACTTACACTTGCAATATTCATGATACTGGTAATTCCAATGGGAACTTATATGTATCATATTGCTACAAAACAAAAAACCTTTGCCGATAAGATTTTTAATCCCTTAGACAATATCATTTACAAAATTTGTCATATCGGCAGAGAAGGAATGAACTGGAAACAGTATGCGCTGCATTTATTAACAACAAATGCGGTTATGGTCTTTATTGGATATCTGGTATTAAGACTGCAAGGGATTTTGTTTGCAAATCCTAATGGAATTGAGGCAATGGAGCCAACGCTTTCCTTTAATACCATTATCAGCTTTATGACAAATACAAACTTGCAGCATTATTCCGGTGAGTCGGGACTTTCTTATTTGAGTCAGATGCTGGTTATTATTTTTATGATGTTTGTATCAGCGGCAAGCGGATATGCGGCATGTATGGCATTTTGCAGAGGATTGGCAGGAAAACAGAAGGATGTGGGTAACTTCTATGAAGATATGGTAAGAATTACCACACGTATTTTAATTCCCGTATCTTTTATCGCAGGCTTGTTACTTATATGGCAGGGCGTTCCGCAGACACTGGAAGCAAATCAGACAGTACAGACCATTGAAGGACAGTTTCAAGATTTGGCAATGGGACCGGTAGCTTCCTTGGAAAGCATTAAGCATCTGGGAACAAACGGCGGTGGATTTTTCGGTGCAAATTCTACAACACCATTTGAAAACCCAACCATTATTTCTGATTTGATTGAATTATTTTCTATGATGATTTTGCCGGGAGCATGTGTAATTACTTTTGGAAAAATGACAATGAAACGGAAAAAACAGGAAAATAAAAAAGTTCTGTTTGGAAATCAGGGAAGAACTATTTTTGCTGCAATGTCTATTCTGTTTATCGTAGGTCTTGCCATTTGTTTTACATCTGAAATGGCAGGAAATCCTGCACTGGAACCGGCAGGATTAAATCAGGACATGGGAAGTATGGAAGGAAAAGAAGTCCGCTTTGGAATTGCACAATCAGCGCTTTTCACTACGACAACAACTTCCTTTACCACAGGTACTGTCAATAATATGCACGATACGTTAACCCCTCTTGGCGGTATGGTGCCTATGCTGCACATGATGTTAAACTGTGTGTTTGGCGGTAAAGGTGTCGGCTTAATGAATATGATTATGTATGTCATACTTGCAGTATTCCTGTGCGGCTTAATGATTGGACGTACTCCTGAATATCTGGGCAAAAAGATTGAAGGAAAAGAAATGAAGCTGGTAGCGCTGGTATTGATTGTTCACCCTCTTTTAATCTTAGGATTTTCTGCACTGGCAGTTATGACAGGTGCAGGGCAGGCAGGTATTACCAATGAAGGATTTCATGGATTGTCACAGGTTCTTTATGAATATGCTTCTTCTGCTGCGAATAATGGTTCCGGATTTGAAGGACTTGCAGATAACAGCTATTTCTGGAATATTACAACAGGACTTGCAATGTTCTTTGGACGTTATATAGCGATTGTAGCACAGCTGGCGATTGCAGGAAGTATGCTTGCAAAACGCAGAGTCAATGAAACAGTCGGTACATTAAGAACGGACAATGTGATTTTTATAGCAATTTTAGTAGTAGTAGTGTATATCTTTGCCGCATTGACATTCTTCCCTGCATTGGCGCTTGGACCGATTGCAGAACATTTGTCCTTATGGATGCCATAAAACAGAAAGGATTGTAATTAAAATGGGAAAACAAGATAAAAAGACAAAATTTATTACAAAGGATATATTGAAAAGCTCTGTTATAGGAGCTTTCAAGAAACTGAGTCCCAGATATATGATAAAAAATCCCGTTATGTTTGTAGTAGAAGTTGGATTTTTCATTACGCTTGTAATGACCTTCTTCCCAACCATTTTCGGAGATGACAGTGGTCTGAGAGTTTACAATGGTATTGTATCAGCAATTCTTTTTGTGACAATTTTATTTGCAAACTTTGCAGAGTCTGTGGCAGAAGGCAGGGGAAAAGCACAGGCAGACTCCTTAAAGAAAACAAAAAAAGATACCGTTGCAAATTTGGTACTAAAGAATGGGACAGAAAAAGTTGTAAATGCTTCTGAGCTGAAAAAGGGTGACATCGTTATGGTAAGAATGAACGAAGTCATTCCGAATGACGGCGAGGTAATCGAAGGTGTTGCATCCGTAGATGAGTCTGCAATTACAGGAGAAAGCGCTCCTGTTACAAGAGAGGCAGGAGGTGATTTTTCCTCTGTTACAGGCGGTACAACAGTAGTGAGCGACTGGTTGAAAATCAGAATTACTTCAGAACCGGGAAAATCCTTTCTGGATAAAATGATTTCTTTGGTAGAAGGCGCTTCCAGACAAAAGACGCCAAATGAAATAGCGCTGAATACTTTGTTGGTAAGTTTGACAATCATTTTCCTTATTGTAGTTGTTACATTATATTGCTTTTCTGATTATGCAGGAGCAAAAATTCCAATGGCAACCATGATTGCTTTGTTGGTATGTTTAATTCCAACAACCATCGGAGGTCTGTTATCTGCAATCGGTATTGCCGGTATGGACAGAGTAACCAGATTTAACGTAATTGCAATGTCAGGAAAAGCAGTAGAAGCATGTGGCGACGTAGATACCATGATTTTAGACAAGACAGGTACAATTACCTTCGGTAATCGTCTTGCAGCAGATTTTCGTCCTGTAAAAGGTAAGAAAAAAGAAGATTTAATTGATTACAGTGTTATGACTTCTCTGTGTGATGCCACACCGGAAGGAAAATCTGTTGTGGAGCTGGCAAGAACTTTGGGTACAAATATTAAAGAAGATGCCAAAGACCAGATGGAATTTGTGGAATTTACTGCACAGACAAAAATGAGCGGAGTAAATTTAAAGGATGGTACACAGATAAGAAAAGGCGCCAGTGAAGCCATTAAAGCTTATGTGCAGGAAAACAATGGTGTTATTCCGGAAGATTTAGACAGTATTGTAACAGAAATATCAAGTCTGGGAGGAACACCACTGGTTGTATGTGCCGGGTATGTGATTTATGGTGTGATTTACCTGAAGGATACAGTAAAACCGGGGCTGGTAGAAAGATTTGAGCGTCTGCGTGAAATTGGAATTAAAACCATTATGTGTACCGGTGATAATCCTCTTACAGCGGCTACAATCGCAAAAGAAGCAGGTGTAGACGGATTTATTGCAGAGTGTAAACCGGAAGATAAAATTGAAGCCATTAAGAAAGAGCAGGCAGAGGGAAAAATAGTGGCAATGACAGGTGATGGTACAAACGACGCACCGGCGCTTGCTCAGGCAGATGTAGGACTGGCAATGAACAGCGGTACAACAGCAGCTAAAGAAGCAGCTAATATGGTAGATTTGGACTCTGACCCTACAAAGGTTCTGGAAGTTGTAGAAATCGGAAAACAGCTTTTGATTACACGAGGCTCTCTGACAACCTTCAGTATCGCAAATGACGTAGCGAAATATTTTGCAATTATTCCTGCTATGTTTACTCTGGTAATTCCGCAGATGAACATTTTAAATATTATGAGCTTGTCTACACCGTTTAGCGCTATTTTATCAGCATTGATTTTTAATGCAATTATTATTCCATGCTTAATCCCCATTGCTATGCGTGGTGTAAAATATAAGCCAATGCGTTCTGAAAGAATGCTGTTAAAGAATATGAGTATTTACGGGCTGGGCGGTGTCATTGTTCCGTTTATCGGAATTAAATTAATTGATATTTTGGTAACGCCTTTACTGGCTTTGCTTGGATTATAATTTTGAGGTGAAGATATGAAGAATTTCGGAAAATATTTAAAAAAAGCATTAGCAGTTACTCTTGTGCTGCTGGTTTTGTGCGGAGTTGTCTATCCCCTTCTTTTAACTGCTGCGGGACAGGTGATTTTCCCTAAACAGGCGAATGGAAGTATTGTAAAAGTAAATGATAAAGCAGCAGGTTCAGAGGTTGTAGGTCAGGAATTTGAAGGGGATCAATATTTTCATGGAAGAATTTCCTCTGTAAATTATAATACCTATACAAAAGAAGAAAAAGAAAGTGGAGAATATGCAGGAGTTTCATCAGGAAGTTTTAACTATGCCCCAAGCAGCAAAGACCTTGAGAAACGTGTAGAGGAAGATGTAAAAGCTTTCAAGGAACGTTATAAAGAAGTAACAGGCGAAGAATTTAAAGGAGAGATACCGGCAGATATGCTGACGGCTTCAGGCTCTGGCTTGGATCCACATATTAGTCCGGAGGCTGCTAAAGTACAGCTTCCCATTGTAGCGGCAGCAAGTGGACTCTCTGAAGAAGAAGTTCAGAATATCGTAGATAATAATACAGAAAAAAAAGTATTCGGCATCTTCGGTGAAGAAAAAGTAAATGTATTAGAATGTAATATTGATATTGCAGAAGCAATGGGTGAATAAAGAATGAGCAGTGACAGAAGCACTCCGGAGGAAATTTTAAAACGTATTCAGGCAGAAGAAAAACAAAAAGAAAATGAGAAAAGAGGAAAATTATACATTTTTCTTGGGTATGCGGCAGGCGTGGGAAAGACCTGCGCCATGTTGGATACCGCCCATGAACTGAAGAAAAAAGGAATTGATGTAGTGGCGGGATATATTGAGCCTCACGCACGCTGGGAAACCAGTATGCGTGAAAAAGGGCTTGAAAAAATCCCGCCGCTTATGGTGCCTTATAAGGGAATTGAGCTTAGAGAATTTAATCTGGACGCAGCATTAAAAAGAAAACCACAGATACTCCTTGTAGATGAGCTGGCGCATACGAATGCCAATGGTCTGCGACATAAAAAACGTTATGAGGACATTGAGGAGTTGTTAGATGCAGGAATTGATGTTTATACAACAGTGAATATTCAGCACTTGGAAAGCCTAAACGACATTGTGGAAAATATTACAAAAATTCATGTAAAAGAAAGAATACCGGATGGGGTTTTCGATGAGGCAGAGCAGGTAAAGCTCATTGATATTGAACCGGATTTATTGATTACACGTTTAAAAGAAGGAAAAATTTACAAAACAGTTCAGGCAGAACGGGCGTTGCAAAACTTTTTTGCAAAAGAAAAACTGATTGCATTAAGGGAAATTGCTCTTCGCAGAATGGCAGATAAGGTCAATCAGGTAGCACAGCAGGAGCGGCTTTTGAGTGAGAAACAGGAGGAAGGAGAAGGGTATCAGGGAGAACATATACTTACCTGCATTTCCACGGCTCCCTCCTGTGAAAGAGTCATACGAAGCGCTTCCAGAATGGCTTATGCCTTTCACGCAAAGTTTACGGCTCTGTATGTGGAGACTACAAGACTTCAAAACGCAGATGCGTCTGTAAAGAAAATCAGAGATGACAACCTGCATCTGGCAGAAATGCTGGGTGCAAAGATTGTAACCGTATTTGGTGATGATGTGGCTTTCCAGATTGCAGAATATGCCAGAGTCAGCGGTGTGACAAAGCTGGTACTGGGAAGAACCAATCACAAAATTTTATTTGGACAGAAGAAGGGAAATATTACAGATGAAATCAGCGAGTATAGCCCCAATCTGGATATTTTTATTATTCCCGATATGGGACATACAGGTAAGAAAAAGTATTTTTTATTTTCTCCAACAAATTCCGAAAAAAGGAAAAAAACAGAAAAATTGGGAGCAGATATTCTAAAAGAAGCCTTTATGCTTGGGATTGCCACTGCTGTTGGGCTTTTGTTTCAAAAACTGGGATTTTTAAACGCAGATATTATTATGGTGTACTTATTGGGAATTTTGCTGTTGTCGCTGTATACGGCAAGGCGTTATA
The DNA here is from genome assembly GCA_905201915.1 of uncultured Lachnospiraceae bacterium. Classification (GTDB taxonomy): domain Bacteria; phylum Bacillota; class Clostridia; order Lachnospirales; family Lachnospiraceae; genus Blautia. The sequence continues at coordinate 16,605 of CAJKQE010000013.1, read as the reverse complement.
TCGCAGTATCTTCGGCAGTTTTCAGTGTTCTTTTGTTTGACTGGTTTTTTGTAGAGCCTTTTTATAGTTTTAATTTTTACAGTGGAAAATACAGTGCGACCTTTGGCACTATGCTTTTATTTTCTATTATTATTTCTGCCATTATTTCCACAGAAAAGCATCAGGCAAAGGAAAGCGCCAAAATGGTATATCGCACAGAGCTCTTATTAGATAACAGCCGAAGAATGAGACGTGTGGAGTCGGTAAAAGAGCTTTTGACAGAATTAAGCGATAAAGTATTAAAGCTGATGAATTTATCTGTTGTTTTTTACGTGCAAAAGGAAGGAAAGCTTACAGGACCATGGCTGTTTCCAAAACCGGGAATTTCTAAGGCAGAATTGGGAAAAACAGTTGACACCAAAGAAAAAGCAGTTGTAGACTGGGTAATGACAAATAGAAAACGTGCCGGCTGCTGTACGCATACGCTTCCTGAGGCAAACGCTATATATCTTCCCATTAAAACCAGTGACGAAATTTATGGAGTTATGGGAATTGTACTGGAAGAAAAAAGAGAAATTCCGCCTTTTGAGTATGGACTTTTAACGGCAATGTTAAATGAAGCAGCTTTGGTTTTCGCAAGATTGATTTACGGAAGGAAGGAAAAACCATGAAAAAGAGGGATATATTATGGTGCATCGTCAGTCTTGCTCTGTCTACGGCAGTGGCATTTGTGTTTTCGGCGCTTGGCTTTAGCGATGCCAATCTGATTATGATTTATATACTGGGTGTGCTGATGGTAGCCCTTTTAACAGGGGGATATGTGTGGGGAATAATCTCCAGTATTTTAGGTGTATTGACCTTCAATTTCTTTTTTGCAGAGCCTATTTTTACTTTTTCTGTGTATAATCCGGACTATTTAATTACCTTTGTGGTTATGTTTGCAACCTCGATTACCTGCTCTGTCTTAACGAAACGAGTGAAGAATTATGCGGCGGAAAATGCGAGAAAATCCTATCGTTCAGAGCTTCTGCTTCAGGCGAGCCGCAGCTTACAGGAGGCGTCCACTTCCCAGGAAATCTTACAAAAAACAGTAAAACAGCTGGGAAAGCTTCTGGAAAAAAAGATATACTGTCTTATGGGAAAACCGGAAAACTGGAAAATGCCGAAAGAACTGTTAAAAGAGGATAGGGCAACGGCTCTTTGGTGTTATCAGCATGGAGAAGATGCCGGATTTTCTACGGATGTTTTAAGAGAGTCTCCGTATATGTTTCTGGCAGTGAAGGGAAAACAGAAGACCTTTGCCGTGATTGTAGTAGATACGAAAAAAGAAGCTATCGGAATGTTTGAAAGAGGAATTGTAGGAACGATTATTCATGAATGTGTCTTTGCCTTAGAAAAAGAAGAATTGCTGAATAAGCAGAGAGAAGCGGAAATGCGTCTGGAAAAGGAACAGCTTCGAGCCAATCTTTTAAGGTCCATTTCCCATGATTTAAGAAGTCCTCTTACTAGTATTTCCGGCAATGCAGAAAACCTTTTGGCGAATGAGGAAAAGCTTCCGGCAGGAAGGCGCAGAGAAATCTATCGGGATATTTATGATGACTCGAAATGGTTGATTAATCTGGTGGAAAATCTTCTTTCCATAACCAGAATTGAAAACGGAAATATGAAGCTGGATATGCAGGGCGAAATAGTGGAGGAGGTCATTGAAGAAGCGTTAAAGCATGTGAATTTTAGGGGGAAAGACCAGAGCGTGCGAATAGAATGTGATGAACTTCTTATGGCAAAAATGGATTTGAAGCTGATGCTTCAGGTAATTATCAATCTGGTGGATAATGCAGTAAAATATACACCAAAGAATGCAGAAATTCTGATAAAAGCAGAGGCAGAGGGGGAGAAAGTTATCCTGTCAGTCCGTGATAACGGAACAGGGCTTACCCCGGAACAAAAAGAAAAAGTATTTGATATGTACTATACGGTAAACAGAGGAATTGGGGATGCAAGAAGGGGAATGGGACTTGGACTTCCTCTGTGTCAGGCGATTGTAAAGGCCCATGGAAGCAGATTAGAAGTCTGTGATAATACACCTAAGGGGACTGTTTTTAAATTTGCCCTTTCGAAGGAGGAGATTTTGCTATGATGAAAGGAAATAAACCATCTGTTTTAGTGGTGGAGGACGATGTACCAATTCGAAATCTGATTACTACGACTTTGGAGATGGAAAAGTATAAATTTGATACTGCGGAAAACGGAAATCAGGCGATTATGTTGGCAGCAGCGAACAATCCTGATATTATTCTTATGGATTTGGGGCTGCCGGATATTGACGGAATAGAAGTAATCAGGAAAATCAGAACATGGTCGGTAGCGCCCATTATTGTAATCAGTGCCAGAAGTGACGAAAAAGATAAGGTATCTGCTTTAGACGTAGGTGCAGATGATTACCTTACGAAACCTTTTAGCGTTACAGAGCTTTCTGCCAGATTAAGGGCTACCACTCGCCGTATACAGTACATTATGCACGCAGATAATACAAATGAAAGTGTGTTTAAAAACGGCAATTTGGAAATTGATTATAGTGCAGGAGTGGTAAAGGTTTCAGGGGAGGAAGTACATTTGATGCCATTGGAATACAGCTTACTTTGCCTGCTGGCGCAGAATATCGGAAAGGTGCTGACTTACCGTTTTATTCTGGAAAAGGTATGGCAAAACGGTATTACCAGCGATATTTCTTCTCTGCGTGTATATATGGCTTCTTTGCGTAAAAAACTGGAAAAAGACAAAGAACATTCCGCATATATCCAGACACATATCGGCGTAGGGTATCGTATGGTCAGCGCAGAAGATATTTCTTAATTTTAATGTGATGTTAATTTCTATAAGCAGTAGTTTAAACCCTATTTAATAAAATTATTGCTAGAATAAGACCTGTAAATAAGAAGAATATAGTTACAAAAAAGGATGTTTTATTAAAGAAGGGATAGAAAATGAGAGAAGAAATTAATAGAATAGAGGAAGACGAGACAGAAAAAAATTTAAGGGAACTGTGTATAAAAGTGAAAAGATGTTGCAGGAAACATGACTATATCACCGGTGAAAAAATGGTTATGAACGCTATGGGACAATATCCCGACGCAGCCCAGCCTCATAATCTATACGGTGTTTTGTTGGAAAAAACAGGACAGCATACAGCAGCAATGCGGCATTTTCGGGCGGCATTGGCTTTAAACCCTTCCTATCGACCTGCCAATTATAATCTGGAACAGTATGGACAGCTTCGGGTGACAGGTAGAAGATGCCAATACGGAGATGAATGGGCAATATATTAAAAGATACGAAGAAATCGTTGAAGAAACAGAAGCAGTAGAAGAAAGAGATGAATGGGCAATATATTAAAAGATACTCCGGACATGAGTACGTTATTGGAAAGTGTCCGGATTTTTTATTGTCCTTTTGTTGTTATTTACGATATATTATAGTTATGAGGTGATGAAAAATGGGATATAAAATACTTCTTGTAGATGACGATACAGAGCTTGTAAAGATGCTTTCAAAATATTTTGAAAGAAAAAAATATAGAGTAATTACAGCACAAAACGGGAAGGAAGCCATAGAAAAATTACAGACAGCCCCTGACATTATTTTGCTGGATATTAATATGCCCCAGATGGATGGTCTGGAGGTTTGCAGAAAAATTCGGGATAAAATTTCCTGTCCGATTTTATTTTTGACTGCCAGAGTAGAGGAAGAAGACAGGGTAAACGGATTGCTGTCAGGAGGAGACGATTATATTTTAAAGCCTTTTAGCCTGAAAGAATTGGATGCCAGAATTACAGCACATTTAAAAAGAGAACAACGGCATTCACAAAACACAGAGTTCCGTTTTCATGGGGAACTATGTATTGATTATGGTCAGAAAAACGTACAGATAAATGAAGAAATAATAGAATTTACGAAGTTGGAATATGAGATTATAGAGCTGTTGTCTACACATCCGGGACAGGTTTTTGACAAAGAGCGTATTTATGAAATAACCTGTGGATATGACGCAGAAGGGGACAGCAGAGTGATTACGGAGCTGATACGGAGAATACGAAAGAAGATAGGAAATTACAGTGATACAGAGTATATAGAAACAGTGTGGGGAATGGGATATAAATGGAAAAAATAAGAAATTTTTCTCTGAAAAAAGCGATTGTTTTTTATGTGACAATGAGCTTTATCGTGACATTTTTTTTATCTGTATTTACAGTGAATATAGCGGCAGAGATACAAAATAATATCTGGTGGAAATATACAGACCAAGAAGAATATTTTAAAGGTTTGCGAAATGAAAGCTATGAAACCTTGATAGCAAGACCAAGCAGAGAAGAAATGAGTAAAATGGACTGGCACATATCAGAAACTTGTGATTTTTTACAAACATACGGTATTTTGCTTTGGAGTATTGCGGGAAGCATTGTGGCAGTAGGAATATTTTATAAAAACAAACTGAAAAAGCCTATCGAAGAATTAAAGGAAGCATCCAAGCTGATTGCAAAAGATGAATTAGAATTTCATATTACATACGAAAATCAGGACGAAATGGGGATGCTGTGTCAGGAGTTCGAGAAAATGCGAAGTCAGTTGGAGGAGAATAATAAAGTTCTTTGGCGAATGATTGAAGACGAAAAGGCATTAAGAGCTGCCATTGCTCATGACATACGTTCTCCTTTGGCTGTCTTAAAGGGGTATCAGGAAATGCTGCTGGAATTTTTACTAACAGGAGAAATGGAAAAAGAAGAAACAGAGGAAATCCTTCTCGAAGGAATGAGGCAGATAGAGCGGTTGAACCGATTTATTGAGACCATGCGAAAAATGACAAGATTGGAGGAACGAGAGCCGATATATCAGAAAGTAGAGCTTGAAAGCTTAGGAAAAAATCTGGAAAAGGAAATAAAAATTCTCGAAAAAGAAACAGAAAAGCAGTGCAAAATTATGATAAAAGGAGAAATAAAAACAGCTTTTGTAGATGAGGAAATGGTAAGAGAAGTTGTTCAAAACTTATTATCCAATGCTTTTCGGTATGCAAAAACAAGCGTGGAAGTAATTATTTCAGCAGAGCTTTCAAGGCTTGTGATTACGGTGGAAGATGACGGAACCGGATTTCAGGAAGATACCGATAAAGTGACACAGGCATTTTATCATTCTAATCCAAAAGACGATTTGAAGCATTTTGGTATGGGAATGTATATCAGCAGAGTTTTTTGTGAACGTCATGGAGGGGGATTGTATATAGAGCAGAATAAAAGGGAAGGGGCAAAGGTAAAGGCAGTTTTTAAAGAAAGATAACCATTGTTATTTTGTTGTGTTTTCTGGTTTATGATTTCTTTAAAGAAAAAGAAATGAGGTGAAAACCATGAAAGCAATTATCAAAAGACAAATAAAAAGTTATTTAAAAAATCCGGTGTTTTGGATGGGGATTTTTGTAGTTTTTGTAGGAGTTTATCAGTTGGTGTCTCCTTATTTAACTATTCATTATGTGGAAGAAAATGAGGAACTTCCCACAGAAGAGGGAAAACCGTGGGATTGGGATGGAGATATTATGGATGGATACGTTCCGTCAACATCTGAAAAACAGCGGGAACTCTGGGAAAATTCTATTTGTAATTCTCTTATGACAGATTTTGAAATGTCAGAAGATGAGGCAGCTTTGGTTATACAGGAAATACAAGGCATGGAGATTGATGAGGCATGCCAATACTTGGAGAATAATTACAAGTATTACGGAGCGGATTATACTTATGAGGATTTTCAATACCATGCAGGCAGCAGGGAGGAAATTAATCAATATATCCGGGAAAGACTGGATGAACATGATTTTTCTTATTATTTTTCCAGAAAATTTGCAGATTATGTAGGACTTTATACGGGATTTTTTGCAACGGTTTTTCTGGCATTTTTATTCATGCAGGATATGAGAAAGAACACCTATGAGCTTCTGCATACAAAGCCAATAAAAGGTTGGAAATATATTTTAGGAAAGACAGTCAGTGGATTTTTATTGATGCTTTTTGTACTGATTTTGCTGAATGTAGGATTTTTTGTTTTATGTAAAATTGTTTCCTATCAAGCAGGATTTTCTGCTAATTTGCTAGACTTTTTAAAGTCCTCAGCATTCTATATCTTGCCTAACATGGTTATGATTTGCAGTGTCTATGGATTTGTGTCCTTGCTGTTCCGAAATCCATTGCCGGCAGTTCCTATGCTGATACTTTATATGCTTTATTCTAATATGTTAAGAATAGGAGAAAACGGCAGTTATATAGGTAGACCACTGGCAATTATGGTACGTTTTCCCGGAAACTTTTTTGACACTACACCGCCTCCAATGGTATTGCTAAATCAGACATTTTTGTTGATAGCGTCAGTATTCTTATTTTGTATTACTGTGTATTTATGGAAAAGGAGGCGGATATAATGAAAAAAGATTTAAAAATCAGTCTTCCCTTATATAAAACAGGATATTCTTTGGCATTTATTGTGATTTTAAGCTGCGTTCATTCTGTTGTTTATATCAATGAAATCGGACCGGCAATTGATGAGAAAATGGCAGTTTTGGCAATGGTATTTTGTGCAGATACCTATCTTATAGAGAAGCAATGCAGGCGCAGAGAGGTGTTTCGCCTTTATTCCATAAAGAACCAATATCACGCAATTCTTAGAAGAATTATGGCTCAGATAGGATATCTGACAGCGATTTCTATTTTGACTTATGGGATGTTTTATTGGCAAAAACCGGTGATTTTGGATGAGAAAAGGTCGGAAATTTTTCTGTTTTTGCTATATTGCACAGTTGTTTTTATTACTATATTTTTTTGGAGTGTGTTGTCTGTAACTGTATGTAATCTTTTGCAAAGTATATGGGGCGGAATGGGAATGCTGTTTCTTGTATGGCTGTTTTTGGTGTCGAAAGCAGGAGGAGAATTGCTGGGAGTGTGGAACCCATTTTCTTATGAATTTTGTGAACTTACAGATTTGACAGAGTGGAAATGGGCAGCAGGAAAAATTTTAACAGCCGTATGTGTAGTGATTTTACTGCTTTTGCAGAAGAAAATTTTGGAGAAAAGGGGATAGGAGTATGAGTATTAAAATTACTGATTTAACAGTTACTTTTAAAAATAAGATAACGGCAGTAAACCATATAAACCTAGAAATATCCAATGGGATTTATGGGCTTTTAGGTGAAAATGGGGCGGGAAAAACTACGTTGATGCGAGTGCTTACCACAGTATTAAAACCTACCAGTGGAACCGTATCTTTAGATGGTATTCTATATAGTGAAGGAAATTATGAAAAAATACAGCAAAAAATCGGGTATCTGCCACAGGAAATTGATTTGTATCCGAACTTAAGTGTACAAGAATGCCTGGAATATATGGGTGAATTATCTGGCATACCACAGCAGGAATGTAGGAAAAGGATAAAAGATTATCTGGAGAAAACCAGTCTTACAGAACATAGGAAAAAGAAAATGAGGCAGTTATCAGGGGGAATGAAAAGAAGAGTAGGGTTGGTGCAGGCACTTTTAAATGAACCTGATTTTTTGATTGTAGATGAGCCTACCACAGGGCTTGATCCGGAAGAACGTATTCGTATTCGGAACTTATTGGTGGATTTTTCAGAGAACCGCACAATTTTATTTTCCACGCATGTAGTAGAAGATTTGGCAGCAACTTGCAGTAAGCTTGCAGTTATGAAAAAGGGAAATATTCTTTACAGTGGAGACATGAAAGAAATGCTTTCTATGGCAGACGGATGCGTGTGGAATTGTTTTGCCAAAAGCGATATACAGGCACGGGAAATCGAAAAAAATTATCGTGTATCTACCAAACAATATGTAAACGGCGGATATATGATAAGGGTTATTAGTGAGGAAAAACCTGATGTGCAATGCACACAGGGGGAAATAACGTTAGAGGATGCGTATATATATTTAGTAAATAAATAGAAGGATTACCCGCAAGTTTTAGTTAAGGAAACTTGCGGGTGTTTTTTTAGATATACTGATAAACATTTCTCTTTTTATAAAAGAAATAAACAGAAAGAAAAAGTGTCATAAATTCGGCGACAGGCACTGCAAGCCAGACTCCATTTACGCCTATCAGGTATGGTAAAAGTATAATATTAAGAACAATGAAAACAAAGGTTCGAACAAAAGAAATCAGTGCAGATACTTTTCCGTCCGAGAATGCAGTAAACATAGAGGAAGCGTAAATATTTATCCCTGCAAATATGTAGTTGATAGAGAAAAGGAAAAATCCTGTTTTGGCAATATCATAAGTAGCAGTACCAATAGGTGTGAAAATTTCTACAATTATCGGCGAGGATATAAGAGCCATACTCGTAATAAGAATAGAGGATATACTGATAAAACCAATACAGATTTTAAATATTCGCTTTAAAAGAGGGAAGTTTCGACTTCCGTGGTTATAACTGATAACAGGAGCAACTCCCATGGAAAACCCCATATAGAGAGCATTAAACAAGAACTGTCCATACAGCACAATGGTGATTGCTGCAACACCTGGCTCGCCCAGAAATTTCAGCATAGTGATATTAAAAAGATAAGTGACCACAGCCGTAGACAGGTTTGTAACCATCTCGGAAGAACCATTAAAACAGCTTTCTTTTAGTACCTGAAAACGAACTACCGGCTTAGTAAGATAGAGCGAATGGCGGGTAAAAAGGAAGTAAAAAAGTCCGATTACAGCAGGTATCAGTTCTCCAATTCCCGTAGCAAGAGCAGCTCCGGAAATTCCCATATTGAAAGGTCCCATAAAGAGATAATCCAAAATCATATTTGCCACACCACCGCTTATGGTAAGCATCAGCCCGATAAGTGGTTTTCCGGCAGTGACAAAAAAGGTCTGAAACATCATCTGGAGCATGGCAGCAGGTGCAAGAAACAGGGAAACGCTTAAATAATCTACACAATAAGGAAGTAGAGCATCTGTTGAACCTAAAGCTCGAACAATGGGCTCGATAAAAATGTTACCAATAAGCAGGATGGCAATACCAAAAAGAAAGCTTACAAGAGTTAAGAAAGAAAAGTCTTCCCGTGCTTCCCTTTCTTTTCCTTCCCCTAATTTTTTTGCAATTAAGGCGCTGCCTCCCGTAGAGAGCATGATGCCTACGGCGAAGACAATACTGATAACGGGATATACAATATTGGAGGCAGACAGGGCATCTGTTCCTAACAATCTGGAAATAAAAATGCCGTCTACAATAGAATATAAAGACATAAAAATCATCATAACCATGGTAGGTAAGGCAAAACGAAGAAGGGAAAAAAATTTAAAATCTTTTGCAATAGAATTTGACATACAAATAACTCCTTGTAAAATTTTATCCAAAAGATATAATAAACTATAGAGTAACCCGATAGTCAAGAGGTGTTTTGTTATGAATAAAAAAATGTATTTCAGTACAGGAGAATTTGCAAAACTGGCAGGAGTGTCTAAACATACTTTATTTTATTATGATGAAATCGGATTGCTTTCTCCTGAGATTAAGAATAAGGAAAATGGTTATCGATATTACTCAGCAGCGCAGTTAGATATTTTGGATGTGATTTATGTGCTGCGTGAGCTGGATATGACATTGGAAGAAATTCAGGAATATATGCAAAATCGTACACCGGAACAGTTTTTAGAACTTTTTCGGCATGAAGAAAAGATAATCAGTGAAAAAATCAGACATTTAAAAGCAGTTAAAAACTGGATTACAGAAAAGAGCAAATTAATCCAGCATAATTTACAAGAAGATTTAGAAGAAATCACTATTTGTCAAGAACCTCAGCGCTATTTTATAGAAGGAAGTGTCGAGAAAAATGATGATAGAGCATGGGCAAAAGCTATTGGCAAGCTATGGGATTATTGCATCGAACATGGGATAAAAAGTCCTTATCCCATAGGCTATCGTCAGGAAAAAGAAGATATAGAGCAGGGTATTTTTGATAATTATCATGTTTTTTATCAAATGTTGGATACAAGACCGAAGAAGATAGCATATACCGTCAGAGAAACAGGGGATTATTTGTGTGCTTATCATAAAGGAAGCTGGAAAAGTATTGGAGAAACATATTCCCGAATGTTGCATTATGCGAAGGAACATAAACTGGTATTAAGTGAGTATTTTTATGAAGACGGAGTGTTAGACAGTTTGACTGTTCAGGAAGAAAAAGATTATGTGTGTAGGATAAGCTGTCAGGTGAAGAAATAATGTAGGAAAACTTTCAAGAAGTCTGGCAAAGGTATTTTTTATTTGCTATACTATATTTCATAGAATTCCTCTGTAAAATGGAGGAAAAAATATGAATACATTATTAAAAAATCTTACAATCAAAAATAACTTTATGTTTGCGGCAGTGATGTCAGATGAGGAAAACTGCAAAGGCTTTTTAGAACGTGCTCTTTCCATGAAAATCGACCATGTAGAAATCAGTACAGAGAAAAATATTGTCTATCATCCGGAGTATAAAGGTGTTCGCTTAGATGTTTATGTGAAAGATGAAAATAATACCCGCTATAATATAGAAATGCAGGTATTAAAGCAACCTGCTTTGGGACGGAGAAGTCGCTATTATCAAAGTCAAATGGATATGGAGCTTTTGTTGAAGGGGTGTGAATATGCAGAATTACCCGACAGTTATGTGATTTTCTTATGCGATTTTGATCCCTTTGGGGAAGGGAAATATCGCTATACTTTTTGGACAGCCTGTAAGGAAACAGAAAAAGCTTCTCTAAAAGATGGGCGGTGTATCATGTTTTTAAACACCCGTGGGAAAAATGCAGAAGATGTACCGAAAGAGTTGGTTTCTTTTTTGAAATTCATGCATGCAGACTTAAAAGAAAGTCAGAAGGACTTTCAGGATGATTATGTAAGACAAGTGCAGAAATCTGTCATTCATATCAAGGGAAGTAGGGAAATGGAGGAGAGGTTTATGGTTTTAGAAGAGTTGTTAAAAGATGAACGTAGGGAAGGCTTAAAAGAGGGCTTAAAAGAGGGATTAAAGACGGCGATGCAGATGGTTTTATCTAAATTCGGAGAATTGCCAGACAGCCTTCTGGAAGCTTTACAGGAGCAAGAGGATATAGAAGTGATTAAAAAATGGATGGATATGGCATTAAAAGTACAGTCGTTGGATGAGTTTATTTCTAAAATGTAATATCCCAAAATACCAATTCAAAAGTCAAGTCAAATATACCCGCAAATCTTATAAATTAAGTTTTGCGGGCAAATAAAAAACATTTCAATGCCATTTCGGCAAAATTTCAAAAAAGCAGAGGAATTCTATTTTTAATTTTTGCAATACAGAAAAATTAGTTGACAATTTTCTGGAAAAGTTTTATAGTTACATCAATAAGAAAACAGGGGAGCTTGTATACAGGCTGAGAGGAAGTTGCGAACTTCGACCCATAAACCTGATGTGGATAATGCCAACGTAGGGATACAGAAGTGGTAAATTTAGGAAATCGGGTTCTTCGATTTCCTTTTCTATTTTTTATAGGAAAATGTTGTTTACCGGAGAAGTTGAGAGTGAATGAGAGTTCATGAAGGGGTGCACCACCGCGGGTGTATTTTTTCGTGAACTCTTTTTTATGGAAAAGGAGGAAAAATGATTTATTTAAATGGAAAACCAGCGGAGGTTTCAGAAGGGATTTCTCTTGCAGAACTTGTAAGGGAACGCCAATATTGTCTGGATTATATTGCAGCAGAACTAAACGGAGAAATTGTTCCAAAGCAACAATATGAGGATACCATTCTTCATAATGGAGATAAGCTTGAGGTTGTGAGTTTTGTAGGGGGAGGTTGATAAAGTGGAAAAAAGGGAGATATGGGAAGCTCTTTGCAACCGCCATTCAACCGCTGTACAGAAAAAATTGGATAAAGCAAAGGTGGCAGTAGCAGGGCTTGGTGGATTGGGCTCTAACATAGCAGTATCTCTTGCCCGAATTGGTGTTGGGCATTTACATCTGCTGGATTTTGATGAGGTTGATTTAACAAATTTAAACAGACAGTACTATTTTACCAGGCATATTGGTATGAAAAAGACAGAGGCTTTAAAGGAAATTCTGCTGGATATTAATCCATATTTGGACATTCAAACAGATTGTGGAAAAGTGAAAGGGGAGGATATTCCTCAGCTGTTTGAGAAGGACGAATATATTTGTGAAGCTTTTGATCGTGCAGAAGAAAAAGCAATGTTGGTAAATGGAATTCGGGAATATTTTCCTGATAAAGTGCTGGTGGCAGGAAATGGTATGGCAGGATATGGCAAGAGTAATGAGATACAGACTCGCAAAGTAGGAAAAAATTTTTATATTTGCGGAGATGGGACTTCTGAGTCTGTGCCGGGCAGAGGACTTATGGCGCCTCGCGTGGCTCTTTGTGCAGCTCATCAGGCAAATTTAATTACAAAGTTAATTATTGAAAGTGAGGATATATAAAATGGAAACAAGAAAAGATACATGGAAATTAGGAAATCATGAATTTCAATCCCGGTTTATTTTAGGTTCAGGGAAGTATTCTTTAGAGTTAATTCAGGCTGCAGTAGAGCAGGCGAAAGCAGAAATTGTTACAATGGCACTTCGCCGTGCAAATGAAGGAGGACTTGCAAATATTTTAGATTATATTCCCAAGAATGTAACACTTTTACCAAATACATCAGGGGCTCGAAATGCAGAAGAAGCTGTTCGTATAGCACGTCTTTCCAGGGAGATTTGTCAAAGTGAATTTGTAAAAATTGAGATTATGAGAGACAGTAAATATCTTCTTCCTGACAATTATGAAACAGCTAAAGCCACAGAAATATTGGCTAAGGAAGGGTTTGTTGTAATGCCTTATATGTATCCTGATCTAAATGCTGCCAGAGATATGGTAAATGCAGGTGCTGCCTGTGTTATGCCCCTTGGTGCTCCTATTGGTTCAAATAAAGGGTTGTGCACGAAAGAGTTTATTCAGATTTTGATCGATGAAATTGAACTGCCGGTTATTGTGGATGCAGGTATTGGAAGACCATCTCAGGCGTGTGAGGCAATGGAGATGGGAGCTGCGGCTATTATGGCAAATACAGCTATTGCTACTGCCGGAGATATTCCTCTTATGGCGGAGGCATTTAAAAATGCAGTGGAAGCAGGAAGAAGTGCATATTTATCAGGACTTGGAAGAGTAAAAGAAAAAGGCGGCAGTGCATCTTCCCCTCTTACAGGATATTTAGAAGATTAGGAGAAAGAAAATGAGTGCAGAAAATCATATAAATGAGAGTATTTTAAATGATGAAATAAAGGAACATCAGAAAAAAAACAGAATTGACCATCTGAAATATATGCCGGACATGGAAGTGTTGGACTCTGATATTTTGGATAAGGTTTTAAATTATGTAGAAAACTATAATTATGAAGCATATACGGAAGCAGATGTAAAGAGAGCCTTATCTCATGAAAGAAAAACACCGGAGGATTTTGCGGCGCTATTGTCACCTGCGGCACTGCCTTTGCTGGAAGAAATCGCTCAGTGTGCAAAGGTGGAAAAAGAAAGATATTTTGGTAATTCTGTAGCTATGTTTACGCCTCTTTATATAGCAAATTACTGTGAAAATTATTGTATATACTGCGGATTTAACTGCCATAACAAGATAAAAAGAGCACAGTTGAATATAGAGGAAATCGAGCAAGAAATGGCAGCTATTGCTAAAAGTGGATTACAGGAAATCTTAATTCTTACAGGGGAAAGCAGGAGTAAATCTACCGTAGAATACATAGGAGAAGCGTGTAAAATTGCCAGAAAATATTTCCGTGTTATTGGTCTTGAAATTTATCCTGTAAATTCAGATGAGTACGCTTATCTGCATAAATGTGGAGCGGATTATGTAACTGTTTTTCAGGAAACATATAACTCTGATAAGTATGAAACACTTCATCTTGCAGGGCATAAAAGGATTTTTCCTTATCGTTTTTACGCTCAGGAAAGGGCTTTAAAAGGAGGGATGAGAGGCGTTGGATTTGGTGCACTTTTAGGTTTGGATGATTTCCGAAAAGATGCCTTTGCCACAGGCATACATGGGTGGCTTTTACAGAAAAAATATCCTCATGGAGAAATTGCCTTCTCTTGTCCAAGACTGCGCCCTATTATCAATAATGATAAAATAAATCCTATGGATGTCCATGAAAAACAGCTTTTACAGGTGGTATGTGCATATCGTTTATTTATGCCTTTTGCAAGTATTACAGTATCTACAAGAGAATGTGCACGTGTAAGAGATAATTTGATGAAAATTGCTGCCAATAAAATTTCTGCCGGTGTAAGTACAGGTATTGGGGAACATGTAGAAGAAATGGAAGACAAGGGGGATGAGCAGTTTGAAATTTCTGATACTCGTTCTGTGGAGCAGGTATATGAGGATTTGGAAAAATTAAATCTGCAGCCGGTTATGGCGGATTATGTATATGTATAGAGAAGATATATTTCGGAATGTAATTGCAGTATCAAACAGAAAGCTGTGTACTCGTCCTTTTCTGGAACAAATAGAAATTGTATGCCGTTATAACCCTCAGGCATTGATTTTGCGAGAAAAGGATTTAAGCGAAAGAGAATATGGACAATTGGGGAAGGCGGTAAAGGAAATCTGCGAAAAATATGGAGTGACTTGTATTTACCATACTTTTTATAAAGCAGCAGAAAAGGCAGGAGTCAGAAACATTCATTTGCCTTTATGGCAATTAGAAAAATTAGACGAGAGTTATAAACAAAAAAGTTTTGATTTTATTGGAGCATCCATCCATTCTGTTGAAGAGGCGAGAAAAGCAGAAAAGCTAGGTGCATCCTATCTTACTGCCGGACATATTTATGAGACAGGCTGTAAACCAGATTTAGCCCCTAGAGGATTAGGGTTTTTAAGAGAAGTCTGTCAATCTGTGGATATTCCTGTTTATGCCATAGGTGGAATACATTTAGAAGCGCATCAGCTTTTTGAAATTCAGGAGGCAGGGGCAAAAGGTGGATGTGTGATGTCGGAAGTTATGAGGATTTCTTAGATTTTTCTTTACATACATGACTATTTTAGTATACAATGAGAAAAAACAAAATAAAGGAGTAGAAAATATGGGATTTTCATTGGACGTAAGTGTTCCGATGCTGACGGTGTTTTTACAGGGATTATTGAGTTTTTTCTCACCTTGTGTGTTACCGTTGATACCTTTATATATCAGCTATTTGTCGGGAGGAACACAGACAGTAGGCGAAGATGGGAAAATTTATTTTAAAAGACAAAAAGTATTGATAAATACTCTGTGTTTTGTAATTGGAATTAGCTTTGCCTTTTTCCTGTTAGGGCTTGGTGTATCGGCGTTAGGAACTTTCTTTAAAAGTAATCAACTTTTATTTGCCAGAATTGGCGGCGTATTGGTAGTGCTTTTTGGTTTGTATCAGTTGGGGATTTTAGGAACCAGTCGTATTTTAGGACAGGAAAGACGGCTTCCCTTTAAACTGAATGTCCTTGCTATGTCTCCGATTACAGCGTTAATCATGGGATTTACCTTTAGTTTTGCATGGACACCTTGTGTAGGGCCTGCCCTTACCAGTGTTTTGATTATGGCAGCATCTGCGAGCACAAAACTGTGGGGATTTTTGCTTATCGGTGTTTATACTATCGGGTTTGTATTGCCATTTTTAGCAGTAGGACTCTTTACTACAAAGTTGCTTGAATTTTTTAAAGCTCATGTAAAAGTTGTAAAATATACAGCGAAAATAGGCGGAGTTTTAATGATTTTTATGGGAATTCTTATGTTTACAGGAAAGATGAATGCAGTGACAGGATATTTATCCAGCGGTGCGCCAACAATAGCAGAAGAACAAAAACAGGAAGAACAAAAAACAGAAGCAGCAGAAGAAAAGCAAGGAGAAAATACACAGGCAGATGGAACAGGAGAGAAGCAGGAAACAGAAAATGGACTGACACCGGCAATCGATTTTACTTTGACAGATCAATATGGGAATACACATAAGTTGTCTGATTACAAAGGAAAAACAGTGTTTTTAAATTTTTGGGCTACCTGGTGCTCACCTTGTAGAGCAGAGATGCCGGATATTCAAAAATTGTATGAGTCTGCGGAAACAGAAGGAGAGAATGCTCTGGTTGTTTTAGGCGTGGCAGCGCCTAATATGGGAAATGAGAAATCCGAAGAGGAAATTAAAGCATTTCTTGAAGAAAACGGATATACTTATCCTGTACTTATGGATACTACAGGCGAAGTATTTATGTCTTATGGTGTGAATGCATTTCCTACTACTTTTATGATTACACGAGAAGGCGAAGTGTTTGGATATGCCAGCGGGCAGCTAAATGAAGAGACAATAAAAAGTATTGTAGAGCAGACCATGTCCGGAAAGAGAAAATAGATAAAACAGTATACGAAGAATATTTATATATTTTTTATGTGTTCGAAGAGGAGGCTGAAAATGTATAAATATTCTTTTTGTTTTAGAAAAGAAGAACTTTGTGAAATAAAAAAAGAAGCTTGATTTTACAAGCTTCAAAAAAATAAAAGCGCGAGACGGGACTCGAACCCGCGGCCTCGACCTTGGCAA
>CAJKQE010000012.1 GCA_905201915.1 uncultured Lachnospiraceae bacterium | reverse complement strand
GGCAGAACATGGAAATCCAACACAGTGGGTAAATGGATATCCTTCTGAAGAACTGGTAACAGAAGATTGTAAAAATGGAGAACTGTATGTATGTGTTTCCGGCGAACAGATTGCAGGAGTATTTATGTTCACAAAGAGACCGGACAAGACGTACGGACAAATTTTTCAAGGTAAGTGGTTAAATGAAAAACCTTACGGAACGATGCATCGAATGGCGTCATCGGGAATTCAAAAGGGTGTGTCTTCTTTTTGCCTTGACTGGTGTTTTCAGCAGTGTGGGAATGTAAGAGGTGACACGCATAAAGATAATGATGTGATGCAAAATGTGTTTGAAAAAAATGGTTTTAAACGCTGCGGAATTATTTATGTAGAAAACAATACGCCTAGAATTGCATATCAAAGGGAGAATTAGAAAATGGAATTATTAGAGAGAAATGCACCATGCTGGTGTGGAAGTGGAAAGAAATATAAAAAATGTCATTATAATTTTGATGAGAAATTAAAATTTTATGAAAGTAAAGGTGTTTTAATTCCATCTCATGATATTATCAAAACACCGGAACAGATTGCAGGAATTAAAGAAAGTGCAAAAGTAAATATTGAAATTTTAGACTATGTGGCGGAGCATATAAAGGAAGGTATTACCACACAGGAAATCGATCATTGGGTGGCTGATATTACAGCAAGAGCAGGAGCAGTAGCTGCACCTCTTAATTATGAAGGATTTCCCAAAAGTGTGTGTACATCCATAAATGAGCAGGTGTGCCATGGAATTCCCTCAGACGATATTGTGCTGAAAGACGGAGATATTATTAATGTGGATGTATCTACGATTTTAAACGGATATTATTCCGACTCATCCCGTATGTTTTGCATTGGAAATGTCAGTGAGGAGAAAAAGAAACTGGTGGAAGTTACACGTCAGTGTGTGGAGAAAGGTTTGGAGCAGGTAAAGCCGTGGGGATATTTGGGAGATATGAGTCAGGCTGTTTATGAGCATGCTCATGCTAATGGATATTCCGTAGTAAGAGAAATTGGTGGACATGGAATTGGACTGGAATTTCATGAAGATCCGTGGGTAGGCTATATCGGAAAGGCAGGCACAGGGATGTTGCTGGTTCCGGGAATGATGTTTACCATTGAACCAATGATTAATATGGGCAGTCATGAGATATTTGTAGACGATACGGATGGATGGACGATTTACACAGAAGACGGTCTGCCATCTGCCCAGTGGGAAATTATGGTGCTGGTAACAGAGCGGGGATGTGAAGTTATTTGTTATTAAGAGAAAAGGGGTTGACATTCCATTTTTTTAATGGTATGTTGTAATTGCTTATATGACTGACGGAAGTGGAAATGACCACAGGGAGTATAAGCCAAGGAAGCCGACCGTCTGGGCATATATGCTCGGGCAGTGGGCTTTTTTGTATATCAGAAAATCCTGTTCTATTTCACCGAGTATATCGTTCATTGAAAAAAAGGAGAAAAATTCATGGAAATGTTATCGTTAACAAAAGAATTGAAAGAAAATGCATATCCGGGCAGAGGAATTGTTCTGGGAAAATCAGAGGACGGAAAAAAAGCGGTAGCTGCTTATTTTATCATGGGAAGAAGTGAAAACAGCAGAAACCGTGTATTCGTAGAAGAAGGCGAAGGAATTCGTACACAGGCATTTGATCCTTCTAAGCTGGTTGATCCAAGTCTGATTATTTACGCTCCTGTACGTATTTTAGGAAATAAAACTATTGTGACAAACGGAGATCAGACAGATACTATTTACGAAGGTATGGATAAACAGCTGACTTTTGAACAGTCTTTAAGAAGTCGTGAATTTGAACCGGACGGACCGAACTATACACCTAGAATTTCAGGAATTATGCATGTTGAAAATGGAAAATATAATTATGCGATGTCTATTTTAAAAAGCAATAATGGAAATCCAGAGGCATGTAACCGTTATACATTTGCTTATGAAAATCCGATAGCAGGAGAAGGACATTTTATACATACTTATATGCATGATGGAAATCCCCTTCCAAGCTTTGAAGGAGAACCTAAGCTGGTAGGCATTCCAAATGATATCGATGAATTTAAAGACAGGCTTTGGGAAAGTTTGAATGAAGAAAATAAAGTATCTTTATTTGTTCGTTTTATTGATATTGAAACAGGTAAATATGAAACAAGAATTGTAAATAAAAATAAATAAGAAGTAAGAAGGGAGAAAATCATGAAAGAATTAGCTTTAAAATACGGCTGTAATCCAAATCAGAAACCATCCAGAATTTATATGGCAAATGACAGTGAACTTCCTATTAAGGTATTGTCCGGCAAACCGGGATATATTAATTTCTTAGACGCATTTAATGGCTGGCAGTTAGTAAGTGATTTGAAAAAAGCAACAGGTCTTCCGGCAGCAACATCTTTTAAACATGTGTCTCCTGCGGGTGCAGCAGTAGGTCTTCCTCTTACAGAGACTCTGGCAAAGATTTACTGGGTAAATGATATGGATTGGCAGAACTTTTCTCCAGTTGCATGTGCTTATGCAAGAGCAAGAGGTGCTGACCGTATGTCTTCCTTCGGTGATTTTATTGCATTATCTGATGTATGTGACAGAGATACTGCATTATTGATTAAAAGAGAAGTATCAGATGGTGTTATTGCACCGGGTTATACAGAAGAAGCTCTGGAAATTTTGGGACAGAAGAAAAAAGGAAACTATAATGTCATTGAAATCGATGAAAATTATGTACCGGCTCAGTTAGAACATAAAGAAGTGTTTGGTATTACTTTTGAGCAGGGACGTCAGGAACTTTGTATTGATGATGCACTAATTTCCAATGTGGTTACAGAAAACAAAGAACTGACAGAAGAAGCAAAAAGAGATTTAAAAATTTCTCTGATTATTTTGAAATATACACAGTCTAACTCTGTATGCTTTGTAAAGGACGGACAGGCAATCGGCGTAGGTGCTGGACAGCAGTCTCGTGTACATTGTACACGCTTGGCAGGTCAGAAAGCAGATAACTGGTGGTTAAGACAGTGTCCAAAAGTTTTAAATTTACCATTTAAAGAAAGCATTAGTCGTGCAGAAAGAGATAATGCCATTGATGTATATATTGGGGAAGAATATATGGATGTTCTGGCAGATGGTGCATGGGAAAATACTTTTACAGAAAAACCAGAAGTGTTTACAAGAGAAGAAAAAAGAGAATGGCTTGATAAAATGCAGGATGTTATTCTTGGCTCTGATGCATTCTTCCCATTTTCTGATAACATTGAAAGAGCACATAAAAGCGGTGTGGCTTATATTGCACAGCCAGGTGGCTCTGTACGTGATGATGCAGTAATTGAAACCTGTAATAAATATAATATGGTGATGGCGTTTACAGGTATTCGCCTGTTCCACCACTAAAAAGAAAGAGACACCTTCGGGTGTCTTTTTTATGTAATAGGAACATTACAGAGTAATTTCCTATTACATAAAAAGCGCTCCGCGCAGGAAGCGCACTTGCGTGGAGATGTAACATGTCGCAAGCGACCACGCTCGGCGCGAAAATGTGCTATGGCACATTCTTTATTCTGTAAGATACGCATATAAAAACCATTGACAAAGAGCAGGTTTTTGATATACTTTGAGAGTAAATAGTGAGTCAAAGAACAGATAGGAGAGTGAAATATGAGTATTAAAATTGGTATTTTAGGATATGGTAACTTAGGTAGAGGTGTGGAGTGCGCTGTGAAGCATAACCCTGATATGGAGCTGACAGCAGTATTTACACGTCGTAATCCTGCGGATGTTCAGATTTTGACAGAAACAGCAAAGGTTTGTCATGTAGATGAAGCCGTAAAAATGAAGGATGAAATCGATGTTTTAATTCTCTGTGGCGGAAGTGCTACAGATTTACCAGTTCAGACTCCTGAATTTGCACAGTATTTTAATGTGGTAGATAGCTTTGATACTCATGCAAGAATTCCAGAGCATTTTCAGGCCGTAGATGAGGCTGCTAAGAAGGGGAATAAGGTTGCTATGATTTCCGTAGGCTGGGATCCTGGTATGTTTTCTTTAAATCGTCTTTATGCAAATGCGATTTTACCGGAAGGAAAAGATTATACTTTCTGGGGAAAAGGTGTCAGCCAGGGACATTCTGATGCAGTTAGAAGAATTGAAGGGGTATTGGATGCAAGACAGTACACAATTCCTGTAAAGGAAGCTTTAGATGCGGTAAGAGAAGGAAAAAATCCAGAGCTTACCACACGTCAGAAACATACAAGAGAGGTATTTGTAGTTACTTGTGAAGACGCAGATAAAGCAAAAATTGAGCAGGAAATTAAAACTATGCCAAACTATTTTGATGAATATGATACAACGGTACATTTCATTACAGAAGAAGAAATGAAAGCAGAACACACAGGACTTCCGCATGGAGGATTTGTAATCCGCAGCGGAAATACAGGCTGGGAAGATGAACACAAACATGTAATAGAATATAGTTTGAAATTGGATTCTAATCCAGAATTCACATCATCTGTTATTACAGCTTATGCAAGAGCTGCTTACCGTATGAGCCAAGAAGGACAGAAAGGCTGCAAAACAGTATTTGATGTGGCACCTGCTTATTTAAGCCTTCAGACACCAGAAGAACTTCGTGCAAAAATGTTATAGGGTTTGGAGGAAGTGAATAAAAAGTGAGTGCTAAGGTAGATGCAAAAAAAGAGACAAAGAGAATTCTGTTTGGTCTTATCGGTGCGGTAATCATGGCAGTGAATATTAAGACCTTTGTGCGGGCAGGAGGATTATATCCAGGAGGATTTAATGGTGTTACACTGTTATTTCAGACCATTTGCGACAGGTTTTTTGATATTACAGTACCTTTTTCTTCTATCAGTTTAGCGTTAAATGCGATTCCAGCAATTATCAGCTTCAAAGCTATAGGTAAGAAATTTACGGTTGTTACAAGCTGTATGATTGTTGCTACCAGTATTTTGACGGATATTGTTCCGGCAGTTCCTATTACAGAAGATATTCTGTTGATTAGTATATTTGGAGGCTTGATTAATGGAGTTGCAATCAGTATTTCACTAATAGGAGGAACTTCAACAGGCGGAACAGATTTTATTGCCATTTACTTTGCGGAAAAGAAAAATAAAGACGTGTGGAATTATATTTTATTGGGAAATGCGGTTGTCCTTTTGATTGCGGGTTACCTCTTTGGATGGGATAAAGCACTTTATTCTATTATTTTCCAGTATACATCTACACAGATGATACATTTATTGTATCAAAATTATAAGAAAGTTACATTATTTGTGGTTACAGAAAATGCTGAGGCTGTTTATCAGGCTATTTCAGAGGTTACAAATCACAGTGCAACAGAATTTTCAGCAACGGGAATGTATTCTAATGAGAAACGAAAAATGATTTACTCTGTTGTATCCACAGTAGAGGCAAAGATGCTTACCAGAAAAGTTATGGAAGCAGATGCCCATGCATTTGTAAATATTGTGAAAACAGACACATTGCTGGGACGTTTCTATCAGGAAAATAATTATTAACACAAAAAAGCCATTATATTAAGCTTCGAGCTTAAATATAACGGCTTTTTCTATTTTTATGAAATATTATTTTTTACCGCTGAAGCAGTAAGTACATACTTTACATGGCTCAATTGGAATGGAAGATAATAAATCATCCAGACGGTGGAAATGCAAAGTAGTAAAGTTTAACTGTCTTCCAATTTCTTCCAACATTTCTTTATAGTTTTGAGAATCTGGATCAGAATAAGACTCTAAAATTTCACGGCTTACGTTTTCTCCTTCTCTTGCAGCGATAATTCTTCTTGTGATTAAATCCATTTCGGACTTAGAGCGAGAGAAGTTCAAATAAGGGCATCCAAACATTAAAGGTGGACATGCCGGACGGATATGTACTTCTTTTGCACCACTGTTATATAAGAACTCTGTGGTTTCACGAAGCTGTGTTCCACGAACAATAGAGTCGTCAATCAGTAAAAGCTTGCGATTTTTAATCAATGCCTCAACAGGAATTAATTTCATTTTTGCAATGAGATTACGCTGTTCCTGACGAGACGGCATAAAGGAGCGAGGCCATGTTGGAGTATATTTAATAAATGGGCGGGCAAAAGGAATGCCAGACTCGTTTGCATAGCCAATTGCATGGGCAATACCGGAATCCGGTACACCGGCTACTAAATCCGGTTTTACATCATCTCGCTGTGCATCACGTTGTGCTAGTTTTTTACCACATTCGTAGCGCATATTCTCTACATTGATGCCTTCGTAGGTAGAGGTAGGATAACCATAATATACCCACAGGAAAGAACAAATTTTCATTTCGTTTAAAGGCTCTGCTACAGTTTCACAGCTTTCCGGAGTCAGATAAACAATTTCTCCGGGGCCTAATTCTTTTAATGTTTCATAACCCAAATTAAGGTAAGCAAAACTTTCAAAAGAAACACAATGTGCTCCGTTCTTATGACCTACAATAAGAGGAGTTCTTCCCATGCGGTCACGAGCAGCGTAAATACCTTCCGGAGTTAAAATGAGAAGCGTCATAGAACCCTCAATTAATTCCTGCGCATAACGAATACCGTCTACAATTGTTTCTTGTTGGTTAATTAAAGATGCAACGATTTCAGTTGGGTTAATACATCCACCGCTCATTTCTAAGAAATGTGTACAGCCGTTCTTGTAAGAAATATCAACAAGTTCATCGGTATTGTTAATTTTACCTACTGTTGTAATAGCAAAGCTGCCTAAATGGGATTGTACTAAAAGCGGCTGAGGCTCATTATCTGAAATACAGCCGATACCACATGTTCCTTCCAGTTCATCTAAATCACCATCGAATTTTGTACGGAATGGTGTGTTTTCAATGTTATGGATTGAGCGGTTAAAGCCGTTTTCCCCATATACTGCAAGTCCTCCGCGTCTGGTACCTAAATGAGAATGATAGTCTGTTCCGAAAAATAAATCCAGGGTACAACTGGATTTAGATGTTACTCCAAATATTCCACCCATTGCTGTTCTCCTTTTCTTGGAATTACCAATTTAATGTTCACCTTATTATATACTCTCAAATTACTTTTCGTAAAGAGATTTTGGGAAAGTTTTTCACTTCGCAAGGGAGAAAAAATAGTGTATAATGAAAATTGAAATGTGCAAATAGACAAGAAAAGGAGAACAGAATGAAGTTTATTTCATGGAATGTAAACGGTCTGCGGGCGTGTGTAAAAAAGGGATTTACAGAATTTTTTGAACAGACAGATGCTGATTTTTTTTGTATACAGGAAACAAAGCTGCAGGAAGGACAGATTGATTTTGCACCGGAAGGTTATTTCTGTTATTGGAATTATGCTGTAAAAAAAGGATATTCCGGTACAGCAATTTTTGCGAAAAAAGAACCATTAAATGTGCAGTATGGTATTGGCATAGAAGAACACGATCAAGAAGGGCGTGTGATTACATTAGAATATGAGAATTTTTATATGGTTACGGTCTATACACCGAATTCTCAAAGCGAGTTGGCAAGGTTATCCTATCGTATGCAGTGGGAGGAGGATTTTAGAAATTATCTACAGAAATTAGATAAGAAAAAGCCGGTGGTTATGTGTGGTGATTTGAATGTGGCACATAAAGAAATTGATTTGAAAAATCCTAAGACAAACCGTCATAATGCAGGATTTACGGATGAAGAGAGGGAAAAATTCACCACATTTTTGGAAGCTGGATTTACAGATACATTCCGTTACTTTTATCCTGATAAAACAGAGATTTATTCTTGGTGGTCTTATCGCTTTAAAGCCAGAGAAAAGAATGCGGGTTGGAGAATTGATTATTTCTGTACTTCAAAAAGGCTGGATGAAAAATTAGTTTCAGCTTCTATTCATACAGAAATTTTCGGTTCAGACCATTGTCCGGTAGAAGTTCAGATTGAATTATAAGTGAGAAAATGGGGGCAAAAATATGTCTGATTGCGAAAAGGTGATTTTTCATATTGATGTGAACAGTGCTTTTTTATCATGGGAGGCAGTTTACCGCTTAGAGCAGGGAGGAACGGTAGATTTAAGAGAAATTCCCTGTGCTGTAGGGGGAGATAAAAGCAAGAGAAGGGGCATTATTTTGGCAAAATCTCTGTCTGCAAAAGCCTGTGGTGTAAAGACAGGAGAACCTTTGACAGAGGCTTTAAAAAAGTGTCCGTCTTTAATTGTTGTACCTGCTCATCATAGTATGTATCGTCAGTATTCTCAAAAGTTTCTCAATATTTTAAGAGAGTACAGCCCTTCGGTGGAGCAGTACAGTATTGATGAGGCGTTTATGGATATGACAGGAATGGAAAAACTGATAGGAAGTCCTGTTGCTTTTGCCCATAAGTTAAAAAACAGAATTAGTAAAGAGTTGGGATTTACGGTAAATATCGGGATTTCCAGTAATAAATATTTGGCAAAAATGGCATCAGATTTTGAAAAACCGGATAAGGTACATACCTTATTTCCAACAGAGATGAAAGCAAAAATGTGGCCTTTGCCGGTATCAGATTTGTTGTTTGTGGGAAGGGCTACTACACAGGTTTTAAAGAAACTGGGCATTTATACTATAGGAGACCTTGCTAATACAGATGTGGAAATTTTAAAATGTCATTTAAAAAAACAGGGAGAGAGCATCTGGAATTTTGCTAATGGCAGAGATACTTCGTTGGTGGAGAGCGACAGTCAGGGGAATAAAGGATACGGGAACAGTACTACCATTGCCTTTGATGTGACGGACGAAGGAACTGCAAAGATGGTACTTCTTTCCTTATGTGAAACAGTGGCAGCAAGACTTCGAAAGGACGATGTAAAGGCTGAAGTAGTGTCTGTTTCTATTCGAAGCTTTGAGATGAAGAACGTTTCTCATCAAAAAATTATGGCAGCGCCTACCAATATCACAGGAGAAATTTATGATACAGTCTGTGTATTATTTGATGAACTTTGGGATGGCACACCAATCCGCCATTTAGGTGTGCATACCAGCCGTGTTTCCAGAGAAGAGAGGGGACGCCAGATGTCGTTATTTGATTTGAATACCAATTATGAAAAAATGGAAAAAATGGATATGGCGGTAGATAAAATCAGGAAAAAATTCGGTAACAATGCTATTATGAGAGCCTCTTTTTTAGATAATAAAAAGGTAGAGAATATGATAGGCGGTCATCCTGACGGAAGACAGGTAGATTTGAAAACATTGAAAGAGAAGAAAAATGAGTGAAATAATTGAAGAATTTTTTAATGGATATTGTAAAAATTATGATATGGCGAGAACTGCCATAGGAGAATTTACAGAGATAAATGGAGTTTTAAAGCTGGAGCAGATTGATTGTGAATACGGAAAGTGTCCGTATAGTGAAGATTGTGAAATGATGCATAAAGTATTTGAATTTATAAAAGAAAAGGAAGGAAAAAAGAAATGTTAAATATCAGGGATATCCAGGAGAGTGACAGACAGGAATTTTTTCAGATGGCGAAGGAATTTTATGGAGGGCCGGCATGTGACCATAATGTTCCTGTAGAACATTTTGAGGCAACTTTGCAGGAATGTATAAGAAGTAAAGAATATTCCCGTACATTGATGTTGGAAGACGAAACTGGTGTGGTAGGATATTTTCTTATTGGGATCACATGGAGTAATGAAGCAGGAGGAATTACAATCTGGCTGGATGAACTGTTTTTCAAGAGCAGCTCCAGAGGAAAGGGCTATGGCACTCAGGTATTTGACTGGGTAGAAAAAGAATACCCTAATGCAAAGCGATTCCGTCTGGAGGCAACTTATAGTAATGAAAGAGCAATTTCTCTTTATAGCCGTTTGGGATATAAAGAATTGCACTACTACCAGATGATTAAAGAACGCTAAAGGTTATAGTGCTCCATTATTTGTCGCAAGCATACGTTTTACATCCGGTACTGCGGCAAGAACGGGGTAGAGAAGCTGGGAAATCAGAAGACCGCTTGTTCCCTGAATAAGATTGGCGGGAATGCTGGCAGCAGCACCTTGTCCGTATAGGAAAAATTCAAAGAAGAAATATCCTCCGGCTACCAGTACAATGTCGGCAATTCCACCAAGGGCTAATGCAAGATAATGTTTTTTTGAAAATACTGCAAGTTTTCGAAAAATAATGGCAGTGGAAAAAGCTACCAGGCCTTTAATAAGAAAAGTAATGGGAACATAAACCAAATAGCCGCCCAATAAGTCTGCCAGACAAGAGCCAATTCCGGCAATTAGAAAACCCCATACAGGACCGAAAAGAGCTCCGGACAGGATAACAAGAGCGTCTCCGGGGTGAATATAACCACCTGTTCCCGGAGTAGGAATGCGGATAGACATGGTAGCTACACAGGTCAGCGCCATAAAAAGGGCAGACAAAACTAATTTTTTTGTTTGAAATTTCATAAAACCAGACTCCTTTATCTAAATTTGATGTAATTACTATAATATAAAACTGGCTATGTATAAATAGCCAGTTTTATAAAAAATAAGCAGTCCAGTTTATTCTGTTTTATTCGCGGAAAGTTAAAGATGTGTCAGTCATGGAGTCAATAATTGCCAGAGATTCTACACGGATACCTTTTTCACGAAGCATATCTCCGCCTCTTTGGAATCCTTTTTCAATTACAATTCCTGTACCTTCTAAAGTTGCCCCTGAAGTATGTACAATATCAATCAAACCGTTTAATGCACAGCCGTTGGCAAGGAAATCGTCAATAATCAGTACGTGGTCTTCAGGACTTAAAAATTTCTTTGCAAGAATAACGTCATAAACTTTTTTATGAGTGAAGGACTCGATTTTCGTTGTATACATTTCTCCGTCAAGGTTTACGCTTTTTGCTTTTTTTGCAAAAACAACGGGTACATTGAAATATTGTGCTGCAATACATGCAATTCCAATACCGGATGCCTCGATAGTCAGAATTTTTGTAATCGGCGCATCTGCATAAATCCTTTTAAATTCTTTTCCGATTTCGTTAATCAGCGGAATGTCCATTTGATGATTTAAAAAACTGTCTACTTTCAGTACGTTTCCCGGTTTTACTGTACCGTCTTTTAAAATTCGTTCTTTTAAAAGCTCCATTTGTATTCCTCCTGTGTATTGTCATTTAAACAATCATACGCTATATTTATTAGAAAGGCAATTTATTTTTTTGTTTTTTAGCAAATCCAAAGAGAAGAGGAGCAGAAATTATGAAGGAATACGAAATTATAAGGGAAATTATTAACTTGTGTCCGGGCAATCATACAAGAGATATTTTCATTGAGGAGGCAGAACTTCCGGATGATGCAGATTTGGAAGCTTATGTAAGAGAAAAATTTAAAAATGAGGCAGAGCTTAAAATTGAGCGTATTGACAGGGAAGATGGCAGTGTAGTATTTGATGTAATGACAGCAGCGATACATCAAAGATATACTTTCTCAGAATTTTAACAGGGATTTTACATTGCTTTTTTTAACAGGTTTGTTATAATGAAAGGAGTGCGAGAAAGGAGAAAACTATGGATAGCAATCATGAACATACCCATGTAATGGAAGACGGAACTGTTGTTACACATAACCATGGACATTCTCATGGACACACCCATAGCCATGCGCATACGAAAGCAGTTCTAAACCGACTTTCCCGCGCAATCGGCCATTTAGAGTCTATTCGCCGTATGGTGGAAGAGGGCAGAGATTGCAGTGAAGTTCTGATACAGCTTTCAGCAGTGAAATCAGCCATTAATAATACAGGGAAGGTTATTCTGCAAGATCATATTGAGCATTGTATTGTAGATGCAATCGAAAGTGGAGATCACGAGGCTTTAGATGAGTTAAATAAGGCTATTGACCGTTTTATGAAATAAAGGAAGAAAGGAAAAGAGCAATGAACGAAGAAAAGAAACAGTGTGACAGCAAGAGCTGTACAAAAGAAGATTGTGCCGGATGCAGTCATGCAAAAGGGGCAGGTGTGCCAAAGGAAAACTTAAATGCACATTCTAAAATTAAAAAAGTAATCGGTGTTGTCAGCGGAAAAGGCGGAGTAGGAAAATCTCTGGTTACAGCATCTTTGGCAAATGAAATGGCATTTCAGGGATACCGTGTAGGTATTATGGACGCAGATATTACAGGACCTTCTATTCCGAGAATGTACGGATTAAAAGGCTCTGCCGTAGCAAATGACAAGGGAATTTATCCAATGGAAACAGGCAATGACGTAAAGGTAATGTCTGTTAATTTACTGCTTCCACAGGAAGATGCGCCTGTTATCTGGAGAGGACCGATTTTGGCAAATATGGTAAAACAGTTCTGGACAGACGTTGTCTGGGGCGAATTGGATTATCTTTTTGTGGATATGCCGCCGGGAACAGGAGATGTGCCTCTTACCGTATTCCAGTCACTTCCGATTGACGGAATTGTGATTGTATCTTCTCCTCAGGATTTGGTACAGATGATTGTGAAAAAGGCATACAATATGGCAAAAATGATGAACGTACCTGTTTTCGGACTGGTAGAAAATTACAGCTATGTAAAATGTCCGGATTGCGGAAAAGAAATCTACATTTTTGGAGAGAGCAAGGTAGATGCGGCAGCAGAGGAAGTCAATGTTCCGGTAATCGGAAAAATGCCGTTGGACAGAGAGATTGCAGCAGCAGTGGACGCAGGGCAGTTTGCCGGTCTAGTAAATACTTATCTCTCAGGTGCGGGTAAATATCTGCCGGAAGTTTAGTATATTTTTATGTAATTATAGAGAAAAAACAGTATATTTTTGTGGGAAAATAGTCGGTCTTTCGTTAGAAGGACCGATTTTTTGAATTTTAGGAAAAATCGTTGTGAAATATATATAAAATATAGGGCGCTTGTGTTAAAAAAGTGTAAAGAAGCAACGAAAAAAACGGAATAACTGGTACTACCAGATAAATGTCGAAAACAGGTGTGTTTTGTTGACAAAGGTAACTTTTAGTGCAATAATACCTAAGCACAGAAAGGGATGAATATTTATGGTAGAGCGCCAAATTAAGCTTACTGCAAATGAAGATGTAAAAGAATTCGTAAATCAGGCAAGTAAATGTGATTTCGATATTGATGTTTTTTACAACAGAGTGGTAATTGACGCAAAATCAATATTAGGAGTTTTAAGTATGGATTTGACCAAAGTCTTAACAGTAAGATGCAATGGTCATGATGAAAGATTTGACGAATTTTTAAATAAATTTGCAGTAGCATAGGAAACAGGGAGCTGTCGCAGGAGTTGCGGCAGCTTTTTGCATATCAAAAAGAAGTATGATAAGATAGAGGTATGGAAAAAGAAAGAATAAAAATTTCTGTCCGAAATCTGGTAGAATTTATTTTAAGAAGCGGAAATCTGGATAACAGAAGAACAAGTGCGGCAGATCGGGAGGCAATGCAAAAAGGGAGCAGAATACACAGAAAAATCCAAAAGCAGATGAAAGCTTCTTATAAAGCGGAAGTTCCCCTAAAGTGGGAGGAAGAATATT
The DNA here is from genome assembly GCA_905201915.1 of uncultured Lachnospiraceae bacterium. GTDB lineage: Bacteria > Bacillota > Clostridia > Lachnospirales > Lachnospiraceae > Blautia. The sequence goes on along the minus strand of CAJKQE010000012.1, from coordinate 24,699 downwards.
CCGATTTTATCATTGAGATAGAAGGCAGAGCAGACGGAATTATCGATGACGAGGAAGAGTGTGTCATTGACGAAATAAAAGGTGTATATAGAGACTTATATTTTCTGGAAGAGCCTGTGCCGGTTCACAAAGCACAGGCTATGTGTTATGCCTATTTTTATGCCAGCCAGAAAAAGCTTTCAAAAATGGAAGTGCAAATGACCTATTGTCATCTGGAAACAGAGGAAATCAAGGGGTTTCGGGAAGAATTTTCTTTTTCTTATTTAAAGAAGTGGTTTGAGGACTTGCTCAGTGAATATTATAAATGGGCAAATTTTCAGTATCAGAGGAGAATAGAAAGACGGCAATCTATGGAAAGTCTGGAATTTCCCTATCCATACAGAAAAGGGCAAAAAGAGCTGGTGTCCGGTGTATATCACACCATGCGTACGGAAAAGCAGTTATTTATACAGGCTCCCACCGGTATTGGAAAGACAATGGCAGCTATATTTCCGGCAGTTCGTGCGGTAGGAGAAGGATATGGAGATAAAATTTTTTATCTTACTGCAAAAACTATTACAAGAACGGTGGCAGAGGAAGCTTTTCATATTTTAAAAGAAAAGGGATTGTCTTATAAAACTATTAGTATTACGGCGAAAGAGAAGCTGTGTCTATGTGAAGAAACGGACTGCAATCCGGAGAAATGCCCTTATGCAGAGGGACATTTTGACAGAGTAAATGCGGCGGTATTTGAGATTTTAAATGAAAAAGATACCTATTTACGGGAAGATTTACTAAAGCAAGCAGAGAAACACAGGGTATGTCCTTATGAAATGTGTCTTGATATTTCTTCTTGGGTAGATGCCGTTATTTGTGATTATAATTATGTATTTGATCCAAACGTATATTTGAGACGTTTTTTCAGTGATGGAGTAAAAGGGGATTATCTGTTTTTAATTGATGAAGCTCATAATCTGGTTGAGCGAGGGCGGAAGATGTACAGTGCTGTTTTATGCAAAGAAGATTTCCTAGAAACAGCAAAAATTGTAAAAGAACATAGCGCAAAGTTATATAAGATTTTAAAGAAATGTAATCGTCTGATGTTGGAGTATAAACGGGAATGTGAGGAATGTACTGTGATGGAAAACATTGCAGGACTCTCTTTACAGCTTCTGAATTTATTGGGCGAGATGGAGAATTTTTTAGAAAAAGAACATGAGGAAAAGATACAGAAAGCTGTGTTGGAATTCTCTTTTTCTGTTCGGCATTTTCTGAATATGTATGATATTGCAGATGAAAATTATGTGATTTACAGCCATTATGATGAAGAACAGCGATTTCTTATTACTCTTTATTGCGTTAATCCTAAAAAAAATCTTCAGGAATGTCTAAATAAAGGAAGGGGGACGGTATTTTTTTCAGGGACGTTTTTGCCACTGCCGTATTACCGCTCCTTGTTTAGTGAGAGGCGAGATGATTATGCAATCTGTGCCAGTTCGCCATTTCTTCGGGAAAATTTGAAGCTTTTAGTTGCCTGTGATGTGAGCAGTAAATATACAAGGCGAGGATTTTCGGAATATGAGAAAATGGCAGAGTATATTTATGAAATGGCAGTAGGAAAACAGGGGAATTATATGGTGTTTTTTCCTTCTTATCGTATGTTGGAGGATATTTATGAGATTTTCCGAAATAAGACGGAAGAAAGAAAATTTGAAGTATCCTGCATTTTGCAGAACAGCAATATGACAGAAAGAGAGAGGGAAGAATTTTTGGAAGCTTTTCAGAACAATATCACAGGAACATTGATTGGTTTTTGTGTTATGGGCGGAATTTTTTCGGAAGGGATTGATTTGACAGGAGAACGTTTGATTGGTGCAGCAATTGTGGGAACCGGGCTTCCTCAGGTAGGATGCGAGAGAGAAATTTTAAAAAATTATTATGATGAAAAAGAACAAAATGGCTTTGCCTACGCATACAGATATCCTGGAATGAATAAGGTATTGCAGGCAGCAGGCAGAGTCATTCGTACAAAAGAGGATAGAGGAGTGGTACTCCTTTTAGATGAACGTTTTCTGCAAAGAGAATATTTAGAATTATTTCCTCAGGAATGGCAGGGATATGACAGGTGTACCATTCGAAGTGCAGGGCGGAAAATCAAAGATTTTTGGAATGAAGAATCTAAACAATAAGATTATTACAATGCAGATAATCCAGAAACTTTTTTGCCGCAGGAGAGGACAAAAATTTTGGATTATAGGCAAGGACAAGCTGGCGTTTTGGAAGAGTTTCTTTTAATTTTAATGGATAAAAATCTCTTTTATGAGATTTCAGAACATAATCCGGAACAACGGTAATTCCAAGCCCAATGCGGGCAAAATCAAGGAGTAAATCATTGCTGGAAAGCTCTGCTTCCGGTGTCAGGGATACACCGTTTTTAATAAAAAACTGATGTAGAAATTCACTGGTGGTACTGGTTTTATCCAGCATAAGAATAGGATATTGAGCAAGTTGTTTTAGTGAAATATTCTGTTCTTGAAGGTTAAAAAATTTCTTACCTGCTACAAAAACATCCTGAAATTCTTGTATGGTACAGCACATATCTTTATTGGTAAGGTGTGGGTTCGGTGCGTTGGTAACAATGAAATCTACCTTATTATTATGCAGTAAAGAAACACATCCTCCGGAAGTGGAGTTGGTGACTTTAATAGGAATATTGGGAAATTCTTTGTGAAAGCGTTTAAAATAAGGAAGGAGAAAATAGCGGCAGATGGTATCGGAAGCGCCCATACGCAAAGGTGCTTCTGCCGGTTGTGCGTGAGAAATCTGTCGTTCTGCGTTGTAGAGAAGATTGACAGCAGGCTCTACATAGCGAAGCAAAGCTTCTCCTTCCGGTGTCAAAGCGACTTTTTTTGTGTTTCTTAAAAATAAAGGATGACCCAGCTTACTCTCTAAAGATTTCACAGCCTGACTTACTGCAGACTGGGAAATATAGAGCTGACGGGAGGCTTCTGAAAAATTTAATGTAGTGGCAACATAATAAAAAACTTTGTATAATTCAAAACTGATATCCATGATTGTTCCTTTCTATTGCTTTTGGGTATATAGGTGCTCAGCTATTTCATCGCAAATTGCTCCATTTTTTTATTTTTCTCCGCCATTTATTGATGCTTTGTACGCCAAACTCGTGCTTGCGCGCTCAGACACAGCTTCCAAAGCATCATTATGCTCGAAAAATTGCAAAAATGTTCCGATTGTTTGCGGATAGAAGCATGAGCATATATACGGAAAGTAATAGAAATGGGGAGGGTAAAAGAGTTTAGGGTGAGAAGAAGCTGGCTACATATAATTTGACTATACTATATTAGAAGTTAATTAAAAAGTCAATAAGTATTACTAATAAATAATATAAGTTATATTAATTTTACTAATAAAGTGAAATGTGATAAGCTAAGAAAAGAAGTGGCACGAGAAAACTATACAAAAGCCATTGCCTTACAGGCAGAAAGGAGCCCACATGAGCAGTGTAAAACGCGTCTATGTTGAGAAAAAACAGGACTTTGCAGTTCAGGCAAAGGAATTAAGAAGTGAAATTGAAGGTTATTTAGGTATTAAAGATGTAACAGGCGTGCGTGTGCTAATTCGCTATGATGTAGAGAATATTTCTGATGAGGTGTTTGAAAAAGCATGTACCTGTGTATTTTCAGAGCCTCCTGTAGATGATTTATTTAGAGAAACTTTTGAAATGGCAGAGGGTGCAAAGGCATTTTCTGTGGAATATCTTCCGGGACAGTTCGACCAGAGAGCTGACTCAGCAGTACAGTGTGTGCAGTTTTTGAAAGAGGATGAAAATCCGATTATCCGTTCTGCAACTACTTATGTAATTGAAGGTGATATTTCTGATGAAGAACTGGAAGCAATTAAAAATCATTGCATTAACCCAGTAGATTCCAGAGAAGCAGAGGCAGCAAAACCGGAAACATTGGTAACAAAATTTGAAGAACCGGATGATGTTAAGATTTTTGACGGTTTTGTGGATATGGAAGAAACAGCATTACAGGAATTATATAATTCCTTAAATCTTGCTATGACATTTAAGGATTTCCTTCATATTCAGAACTACTATAAAAATGAAGAAAAACGCAATCCTTCTATGACAGAAATTCGTGTATTAGATACTTATTGGTCTGATCATTGCCGTCATACAACATTCTCCACAGAATTAAAGAATGTTACATTTGGTGAAGGTGATTACAAAGAGCCAATTGAAAAAACTTATGAAAAATATCTGGAAGACCGTCAGGTGCTTTACAAAGACAGAGATGACAAATTCGTATGTTTAATGGACTTAGCTTTAATGGCAATGAAAAAGCTGAAAGCAGAAGGCAAACTGCAGGATCAGGAAGAGTCTGATGAAATTAATGCATGCTCTATTGTTGTTCCTGTAGATGTAGACGGAAAAGAAGAAGAATGGTTAATCAACTTTAAAAATGAAACACATAACCATCCTACAGAAATTGAGCCTTTCGGTGGTGCGGCAACTTGTCTTGGCGGTGCAATCCGTGACCCGCTTTCAGGACGTACTTATGTATATCAGGCTATGCGTGTGACAGGTGCAGCAGATCCTACTGTTTCTGTAAAAGAAACAATGAAAGGTAAACTTCCTCAGAAGAAACTGGTTCGTGGCGCTGCTCATGGATATTCTTCTTATGGTAACCAGATTGGTCTTGCAACAGGTTATGTAAAAGAGATTTATCATCCGGATTATGTTGCAAAACGTATGGAAATCGGTGCTGTTTTAGGTGCTGCTCCAAGACGTGGCGTTATTCGTGAAAATTCTGATCCGGGAGATATCATTATCTTATTAGGCGGACGTACAGGACGTGACGGCTGTGGTGGTGCAACAGGTTCTTCTAAAGTACATACAGAGGAGTCTATTGAAACCTGCGGTGCAGAGGTACAGAAAGGTAATGCGCCTACAGAAAGAAAAATTCAGAGATTATTCAGAAGAGAAGAAGTCAGCAAAATCATTAAAAAATGTAATGACTTTGGTGCTGGCGGTGTTTCTGTTGCCATCGGTGAGCTGGCAGCAGGATTGAAAATTGATTTAGATAAAGTTCCAAAGAAATATGCAGGACTTGATGGTACAGAAATTGCTATTTCTGAGTCACAGGAAAGAATGGCAGTTGTGATTGATCCAAAAGATGTAGATAAATTCCTTGGATTTGCTAAAGAGGAAAACTTAGAAGCAATTGCGGTTGCAACAGTAACAGAAGAACCAAGATTGGTGATGAACTGGAGAGGCAAAACTATTGTAGATTTATCCAGAGCCTTCCTTGATACAAACGGTGCTCATCAGGAAACAGATGTATTTGTAGAAATTCCGGGTAAAGAAGACAATGCTTTAACAAAGACAAAAGAAGTGAAAGACGTAAAAGAAGCATGGCTTTCTACTTTAGCTGACTTAAATACCTGTTCTCAGAAGGGACTTGTAGAAATGTTTGACGGTTCTATCGGAGCGGGCAGCGTATTTATGCCTTACGGCGGTAAATATCAGCTTACAGAAACACAGACTATGGTAGCAAAGGTTCCTGTATTAAATGGTAAAACAGAAACAGTTACTATGATGAGCTATGGATTTGATCCTTATGTATCAAGCTGGAGTCCATATCACGGAGCTGTTTACGCAGTGACAGAGTCTGTTGCAAGAATTGTGGCAGCAGGTGGTGATTACAGCAAAATCCGTTTTACTTTCCAGGAATACTTCAGAAGAATGACAGAAGATCCACATCGCTGGAGTCAGCCATTTGCAGCGCTTTTAGGTGCTTATGCGGCACAGCTTGGATTTGGACTTCCGTCTATCGGCGGAAAAGACTCCATGTCAGGAAGCTTCAATGAAATTGATGTACCTCCTACATTGGTATCTTTTGCAGTTGATGTGGCAAAACAGAAGGATGTTATCACACCGGAGCTGAAAAATGCCGGAAATAAATTAGTATGGCTTCGTGCACCAAAGGCTTCTTATGATTTACCTGATTTTGAAGCTTTAAAAGAACAGTATGACAAGCTTCATGAAGACATTCAGGCAGGCAGAGTTGTTTCTGCTTACGCTTTAGACCGTCAGGGTATTGCGGCAGCTGTATCAAAGATGGCATTCGGTAACCAGATGGGTGTAAAGCTTTGCGACAGTGTAGAAGAAGCAGCCGTATTCGGAGCAGGCTTTGGCGATATTATCTGTGAAGTGGCACATGATAAAGTAAATGAACTGAAAATGGATTGTGTTGTAATCGGTGAAGTAACAGATAAAGCAGCATTTGAATATAAAGATATGACAATTTCTATGGCAGAAGCACTGGAAACATGGAAAGCGCCATTGGAAAATGTATTTAAAACACGTTCCGGTTCTGAAACAGACGATGCAACAAAGAGCATGGACAAAGGCTTATATGATACAAAAGAAGTTCATATCTGCTCTCATAAAATTGCACAGCCGACTGTATTTATCCCTGTATTCCCAGGAACAAACTGTGAATACGACAGTACAAAGGCATTTGAACGTGCAGGTGCAAAAGTGATTACAAAAGTATTCAAAAATCTGGATGCAGCAGATATCCGTGACTCCGTAGACGCTTTTGAAAAAGCCATCGACCAGTCTCAGATGATTATGTTCCCAGGCGGATTTTCCGCAGGTGACGAACCGGATGGTTCTGCAAAATTCTTTGCAACTGCATTTAGAAATGAAAAAATGAAAGAAGCGGTTATGCGTCTGTTAAACGAAAGAGATGGTTTGGCTCTTGGTATTTGTAATGGTTTCCAAGCTCTTATTAAACTGGGCTTAGTACCTTACGGAGAAATTGTTGGACAGACAGAAAATTCTCCGACACTTACCTTCAATACAATCGGACGTCATATTTCTAAGATTGTATATACAAAGGTTGTAACAAATAAATCTCCATGGCTGTTAAAAGCAGAGCTTGGCAAGGTTTATGCAAACCCTGCTTCTCATGGTGAAGGTCGTTTCGTAGCAAATGATGAATGGCTGCAGAAGCTGTTTGCAAACGGTCAGGTAGCTACACAATACTGTGATATTAACGGCAATGTTACGATGGATGAAGAATGGAATGTCAATGGCTCTTACTGTGCAATTGAAGGTATCACAAGTCCTGACGGACGTGTGCTTGGTAAGATGGCACATTCTGAAAGACGTGGTGATGGCGTTGCCATGAATATTTACGGTGAACAGGATATCAAGATTTTTGAGTCTGGTGTAGAATATTTTAAATAAAGAAAAATGATAGGAGTATCCGGCAGGAAGTTATCTGCCGGATACTTTTTTCTAGAAAATTAAATTTACATGGATTTAAAAAAGTATTAACAAATTAAAGATAGAAGCAGGGAATGGTGTATGTTACCTTTATCATAAAGAAAAATGCAGTCAAAATGATGGAGGTAAGTATGAAGAAATTAGACAGGAAATCTATAACTATGAGCATGCTGGGGCTGGTTGCTATTGTAGGAGTTGGTCAACAGGTTTTAGCTCAAGATATAGAGAAGACCTCTCAAGAGGTTCAAGCACCAATTCTTGTTACTGAGGTTGTACCTAATACAGATAACTTAAATAGCCTTGATGCGTATGAATATTTTGAATTAACCAATATTACAGATCAAAGTGTAGATATGGAAAATTATGATTTGGTTTATTTAAATGGTGAGAAAACAAGTGTTTGGACTCCTGATTTTGAAAGTATTCCCGCAAAGTCCAGTGCGATTGTTTGGATTAGAAATGAAGGGAATACCGAAATTACAAAATCTGATTTCTGTGCATATTATACCGAAAAAGGATATGGAGAAATAGAAGAAAATTCTCTTATAGGAGAACTGGAGTGTGATGGGTTAAGTAATTCGGGAACCAGACAACTTCAAATTCTGTCAAAAACAGGAAAAATTCTTACGACAGTGGAATACAATACAGATGAGTCGGAGAATAAAAAAATAGATGTAGATGAAGCTATTTGCTTTTCTTATGATAATAGTAATGTTACATCAAAATATGATTGTGAACCAACGCCTTTAACAGTAGCTCCGGAAGACATAAAATGTGGATTTACCTTTCCATCTAAAGTAGATGCAGCAAATATGATAGCAACAGAGGTTTCTAATTTAGATGAGAATACAGACTTAAATATTGAAGTGACGGATACGAATTTAGGGATAGATCAAATCCTTTCAGGGAAAATTATAATTGATGGAGAAAATGAATATCCCCTTCATTACAATGAAAAAGGAAAATTAGTAGGGACAGTTCCGTTTTCAGATTTGGAAGACAAAGAAAGTTTTTTTTATCAAGCTACAATATTTGATGGAACAAACACAGCCAAAACTCAGGAACGGCAGGTAGTGATTCATAAGGACGCAGAAAAGCCGGAGATAGATATTACAAAGGTACCACCGCTTACGATAACGGAGGTTCTTCCGGATACTTCAAATGTAGAAGGCGCAGATGCGTATGAATTTATTGAAGTAAGTAATAACTCGAATCAGGAAATTAATTTAAAAGATTATGGGATTTATTACGTATATCCGGATACCGGAGTTCAGACGGCATGGTGGGAAACAAATAAAGATAAAAAAATACAGCCGGGAGAAGTACTGGTGTTTTGGATTAAAAATGGCTCGAATGATTATCTGACAAGAGATGATTTTAATGCAAATTTTGGAGTAGAGTTATTAGAAAATGAATTGATTGAGGTTTCCAGTGGTGGTATGGCGAATAGTGGGAAAAGAGGAATTCGGATTTGTACAAATGTAGGAGACGAAATTGATAGTATTGTTTATAATGATGCAAATACAGACAATACAATAGCAGATAAGTCAATTACATATCAAAATCAGTATACCAATGGCATTTTTCAAACAGTTATGACAAGTGATGAGGCAGAACCTACGCCAGGGACAATTACTGATAAAGAAAAGGCAACTTATCAGGCGCAGTTGACAGTACCAGCAGATTCCCCAAAAGTGGTGGACCATACAGGTACAGCCTTTGATAATTCAACAGAGTCATTTCCGTTTTCAGTAGAGGCTTTTTCAAATGAAACTACAATTAAAACAGTGATGCTATATCTAAAAAATAATAATCAATCCCAATTTGAAAGCTATAAGCTGGTTCGCAGCGGAGAAAACCAATTTGAAAAAGTATTAAGTAATGTGGATTTGTTAAATAAGAAAAATTTTACATACTATTTTGAAGTAAGCGATGGATATTCTACCATTCAGACAGAAGAAAAAGAAATTTATAATACAGATGCAGAAATAATGGAAAGCTTAAATTTGAAAGACGGGGATATTGTTACCGATAAACAGCAAATTATTGCAAACGGCAATCAATTACAGATTGACGGCGTGGATGTTTCTGAAAAATCACAGAAATCAATTAATGGAAATGGAAAAATTGCCTTTGAGGCAACTGATACAGATGTATTTTTTAAAAATGCGGTAGCCGTTGATGGAGAAGTTGTAGGAGTATTCAATGAGGGAACTTATAGTGATGTGGCTACCTATGTATACGATATTCATGCGGAAAAATTTGACGTAGAAAATAAGACAATTACCGTAGAATTTCATGCGGGAAATAAGGCAAATGTTCTGGAGCATAATATAGAAAATAATGATGACTTTACCATTCGGAATATTCGCTTGATATTGCCAAACGGAAAGACATTATTTCCAATTTCTTATCAGGCGAAAAAAGGCTTGGGGGCTGTTGAGCATGATAATATGGATCAAGCGCCGATGCTAGATGTATCCATACCATCGCAGGAAACCGATATTTCTATGGGAGACGGAACATCAAAATATGAAATATTATATGCTACTTTTCACTTAGAAGATACCGATTTTGATGCAATACGATACTTGTGGGATACAACACAGGAAACAGATGGTGAACATGTAATTTCCAATGGAAAAAGCCAAATTTCTGTAAGAGTAGATAATACGGCACCGGAAATTATCAGTAATATAGAAGAAGGAAAGCTGTACCATAGCGGAACAATTGAAGCAGAGGTAAAAGATACAATTAGTAATCAAGTATCTATGGCGGTACTTTTAGATGGTAAGAGTATTTCAGTTCCGTATGAATTTCGCGCACTGGAAATGAAGCAGGGAGAACATATTATTCAGATTACAGGTAGAGATGAAGTAGGAAATATGGCAGAAAAAGAAATTCATTTTACCACACCGGTAGAGTCAGCAACCATAGATGAAAATGTTTTGCCTGAAAATGGTACAACAGTACAGACTGCTCCAATATTGTCGATAAAACCAACAGATGAAACAAATGATGATATGACAGTTACTTTTAAAAAAGGTGAACGATATCAGTTGGGCGACAGCAACATTGTGAAAGATAGCGGAATTAGCAATCAAAGTGGAATAGTAGAAAAAGCTTTTGAAGAAAATATAGGAAATGGTTTTCCGTATGACAGCTTCCAGCTTCAGTTAGATGATACAGTAGATGAGAATACAGTTATTTCCTTAGAATGGTCTGGAAATAGTAACAATGAAAAGACATTTATGTATGTATATAATACAGCCTTAGAACAGTGGGAAAAAATAGAGGCACAACAGACAATCATAGAAGAAGGAATGAAATTAACAGGAGATGTAACGTTAAAAGACCATATTTTAGATGGCAAGGTGAATGTCATTGTACAGAATGGAGAAGGGTATACACCTACACAGTATGATGAAAATTCAGGAGCTTCAAATTATTCTATTAATGAAACACCGGACAATGTTGAAACCTTCAATGAGAATGATACACCAAGAAACGAGTATGATTTTACATTTGCAGTAGAAAGCGATACGCAATATTATAACGAGGATTATGAAGACAATCAAGATCAGACGGTAGACGGAGCGTATCAGCATCAGTTGAATATTCATAATTGGCTATTAGGAAATCGGGAAAGAATGAATATTCAGTACTTGTTCCATGATGGAGATATTATTGATGACGAACCAAATCAAAAGGAATGGGTTCAGGCTGACGAAGCGTATCAGAAATTAGATGATGCAGAGTTTCCTTATGGAATTCTTGCAGGCAATCATGATGTAGGACATCTCAATGGTGATTATGGAAATTATCAGCAATATTTTGGAGAAAGCCGTTATGAAAATAATCCATGGTATGGGGAGAGCTATAAAGATAATCGGGGACATTACGATTTGATTACTGTTGGTGGAATTGATTTCATAATGATTTATATGGGCTGGGGAATTGGAGATGAGGAAATTCAATGGATGAATCATGTATTGGCACAATATCCGGAGAGAAAGGCAATTTTGAATTTCCATGAATATCTTTTAGCAAGTGGGGGCTTAGGAGAAGAACCACAGCGTATTCATGATGAGGTTGTTGCAAAAAATGAAAATGTATGTATGGTTTTATCCGGTCATTATCATAATGCAAAAACAACGGTAGATACTTTTGTTAATGAAGATGGAACACAGAGAAAGGTTTACAATTTATTATTTGACTATCAGGGCTTAATTGAGGGTGGTGCAGGATATATGAGATTGATGCACTTTGACTTAGATAATGAAAAAATTATTATTCGTACATTTTCTCCTTCTCATGGCGGTACGGAATATGAAAACTATGGGGATTATGATGCGAAACCGTCAGAAAATCCCAATGTTGGAAATGAATTTTGCATCGAAGATGCAAATCTAAATGATGCAGAAACGTTTGAAATTCCTTTTGCAGAGCTTGGTATTCAGCCGGAAATAAAAACTTTAGAAACAACCAGTTTAAATGTGAATGTTTATAATGATGATGTAATTGGCAGTGTAACAGATGTTAAAAGCGGAACCGATGCTTCCTATGTTTGGGAAACAGCAGAAGAAGGAATGAATGGCTGGTATGCAGAAGTTACAGATGATAATGGTGGATTTTCCAGAACAAATGTGCATTATATAAATGTACAATATGATACAGAAAAACCGATTTTAACAGTTCCGACAGATACAAAATTAAAAGAGGGAGATTGTTTTGATGAGTGGGAAGGAGTAAGTGCGGTTGATAATGTAGACGGTGACATCACAAAGAATATTATTATAACGGGTAAAGTCAATACTAGTATAGCAGGTGAATATGAACTTATTTATGAGGTTACAGATTTTGCAGGAAATAAGACATCCATTAACAGAAGCGTTGTAGTAGAACCGAAGAAAGCAACACCTATAAACCCAGAAGATAACACGTCTGGAAACGGGAAACCGGATGGAGGAAACGATGATAATACTACAGCTGGTTTGAAACCACAGAGTACAGTACATAATAGCACAAATGTAAAAACAAAGGATGAAAATGAGGTTGGAATTTTGTTAGGAATAGCGTTTCTTGCATTTGTTACAGGAGGAAGTATTTTTGTGTATACATTAAAAAAACACAGATAACAGATAAGGGTAAGAAATAAATCCCTCTTGAAATAGCATAAATTTGTTATTTCAAGGGGGATTTTTGAATTTTTTTACAAAAAATTAAGAAAAAAGTCAGAGTTTCATTAAAAAAAAATACGATTTAGTTGCTATAATAAACCAAGTCAAGAATGAAATTTTATATGATGAAAGGATAGTTATCACAAGCAAGAATAAAATTCCTTATACAAAAGAAAATGAGGTGTCAATATGGACAAGATATCAATAGTAATTCCTTGTTTTAATGAAGAGGAAGCAATTCCGGTATATTACATGGAAATGAAAAAAATTATGAAAGAAATGTCCTATGTAGGTTTTGAACTGTTTTTTGTGGATGATGGTTCTTCCGACAGAACATTACAGGAATTAAGAGCGTTATCCGATAAAGACGAGAGATGTAATTATCTTTCTTTTTCCAGAAATTTTGGGAAAGAGGCTGCCATTTATGCAGGACTTTCTCATATCACAGGAAATTATGGTGTTGTTATGGACGTAGATTTGCAAGACCCTCCTGCATTGTTGGCAAAAATGTATGAGCTCTTGCAAAGTGAGGATTGGGATTGTGTTGCCACGAAAAGAGGCGATAGAAAAGGAGAGCCGAAACTCCGTTCTTTCTTATCTGACAGTTTTTATAAAGTCATTAATAAAATGTCAAAGACAGAAATTGTCAATGGGGCAAGGGATTTCCGAATGATGAAAAGAACCATGGTAGATGCGGTACTTTCCATGAGTGAGTATAATCGTTTTTCAAAAGGAATTTTTCAATGGGTGGGATTTCGCACCACATGGTTGGAATTTCCAAATACTAGTCGGTGTGCAGGAACAACAAAGTGGTCCTTACGAAAGCTGGTGTCCTACTCATTAGAAGGGATTACAGGCTTTTCTGTAGCTCCCTTGTCATTGGCATCTGTGGCGGGAATTACTTTCTGTGGAATTTCTTTTTTGCTGATTATTTTTATTGTTATTCGTACATTAGCATTTGGAGATCCTGTTCCGGGATGGCCTTCTTTGGTTTGTATCTTATTTTTTGTAAGTGGAATTCAATTATTTTGTACAGGAATTGTAGGGCAATATTTGTCAAAGACCTATTTGGAAACAAAACACCGACCTCTTTATATTTTAAAGGAGTCCCATGAGCAGAAGGAAGATGCAAATGAAAAAAATAGAAACAATTAAAATACCTTTGTTGTTGTTTTGTATGTGTCTGGTAGTATGTTGGATTTTTGTATTGCAGTATGGAATTTTTGGCTCGAATTTAGACTGGATAAATCAGCACAGTGTACTGCCGGACTATTTTAGACAGAGATTTTATGATACAGGACAGCTTTTTCCCGATATTGCGTGGAACTTAGGTGCGGGACAGAATATCTATAATTTTTCTTACTATGGTCTGTTTAATCCTATTATTTGGATTTCTTATCTCCTTCCCTTTGTTCCCATGAGCTTATGCATTCAGATTACCTCAATTTTATCTTATGGTGTATCTGTAGTGATTTTCTATTGTTGGTTAAAGAAGAAGTGGAATCATAGAATTGCTCTGCCATGTACTTTTCTGTTTATGCTGGCGGCTCCTCTGGTGTATCATTCTTACAATCAGTTGATGTTTGTAAATTATATGCCTTTTTTATGTGCAGCTTTTTGGGGAGTGGATAAATATATAGAAGAAAAGAAGAAAGCATTGCTGTTATGCGGCGTGTGTGGAATGATACTTACCAGTTTTTTCTTTAGCATAGGCGGACTTCTGGCGTTGGGGATTTATGGAGCTTCCAAATTTACAGAGAAAGGAATAAAAGAATTTTTTAAAAACAGTGTCTCATTAGCCGGTGTGCTTCTTCACGGCGTGCTTTTGTGTGGGATTTTGCTTATTCCTACGGCATTTGTACTTTTTGGTCGAGGCGGAAGCGGTTCACAGGCAGGAATGGCAGTATCGCTTTTTACTGTTCAGCCTATGCGATTTCTGTACACACCTCATGGTGTGGGGCTGTCTGCATTGGCGTTGATTGCCTTATTTGACGACATGATATGCAGGAGAAAATGGCAGGAAAAATTTCTTTCAGTCAGCCTTTTTTTGATTTTTACTGTTCCTCTTGCGGGATATGTATTAAACGGCGGACTTTATGATAAGGGAAAGGTTTTTATTCCGTTTCTTCCGCTTATGTGTATGGAAGTTGCCAAATACATAGACCGCATTAAGAAAAGGGAAAGCACTTTTCGGGATATTCTTCCGTATCTGATAACGGCAATTTTCTTGATTGCAGGAAAAACATTCTGGGCGTTGTTAGACTGCGGAGTAATGCTGCTCTGCTTTCTTATCAGAAAGAGATTTTCAGCGTTTCCTTTGGCTGTATGGGTTTCCTGTGTGATTTTGTTTTGCTCTGGTTGGACAATCAATAAGGGGAGCGACCATATTATTCCAAAAGAGGATTATGAAAAGATTTTAGATAGAGATACTAAGGCTGAAATAAAAGAAATTTTAGACGAAGATACAGGCTGGTATCGTATGGAAGAACAACAGGGAGGAAAACAGGAATTACAGGATGTAAATCGAATACAGGACAGCAGACAGAAGATTACTTCTATGTATTCTTCTGCTTATAATGAAGCGTATTATGGCTTCCGCAGAGAGGCTTTTGACTTAAATGAACATTTTCGAAATAATATGATGCAGGCTGTGTCAGACAATCCTTTATTTTTAAGCTTTATGGGTGTGAAATATGTGATTGGAAATCACCCTTTAGCAGGGTATGAACTTTTAGAAGGAGGAGAAAATGGAAATCTTTATATGAATTCACATATAGCACCCATAGGGTATGTGACCAATGAGGTGGTGTCAGAAAAGAATTATCAGGCATTAGATTTTCCTGTAAATCAGTCTTCCTTGTTGTGGAAAGCTGTGGCGGAGAGTGCTGAGGGTGATGCGGATTTTCCTGCTATGAATACCTATCCTTTGGAAATACCGGAAATTAACGAAGAAGAAAATCAGATTAAAAAGACTTCTTCCGGTTGGAGCTTTTCTCTTTCAAAAGAGGAAAAAATCAGTATACCTATCAAAGATATACCGGTGACAGAAGACCTTTTATCTGTTCGGTTTCAGGTGAAGAATAAAAAAGATAAGGATATGTATATACGACTTTGTGGACAGACCAATCGTCTCACTGCAAAATCTCACGAATATGCCAATCACAATGAGTCTTTTGCCTATACAGTTACCTTTAATCAGGAAAAAAAGACAGCAGATTTTGTTTTTGGTTCGGGAGAATATGAGATTTCTAATTTAGAAGCATTTACTGGAAATTTAAGTGAATTAAGCAATAAAAAATTGTATGAAACACCTTTAAAATTAGAAAAAATAGAAGGTGATACGTTAGTTTGCAGTGTGGATAATAAAGAAGCAGGATATTTGATTACCAGTATTCCTTATGATGAAGGATTTGAAATACGGTTAAACGGGGAAAAGATTTCCATGGAAAAAGTGAATACGGCATTTTTAGGTGCAAAAGTACCAAAGGGCAGATATACAGTTGAGATTTCTTATCAGGCTCCGGGGAAAAAGCTGGGGGTTGTTTGTACAGGTGTGGGAATATTGCTTCTTTTAGGGGGCAAAATTCGTTGTAATAAAAAGGGGAGAATGATACAATATTAAAAAGTATAAATATAGGAGAAATTTATGAAGTGCTATTTTGCCCCTATGGAGGGAATTACAGGATATATTTACAGACAGGTGCACCATCAATTCTTTCCGGGAATAGATAAATATTTTACCCCATTTTTAACGCCGGGAAGTAAAAAGTTAATGACACTAAAGGAATTGCGTGATATTTTACCGGACAATAATCAAGGATATCATCTTGTGCCTCAGATTTTAACAAATCAGGCACAGGATTTTATTCGATTGGCAGAAGAATTAAGAGAATATGGTTATGAAGAAGTGAATTTGAATTTAGGATGTCCTTCAGGAACGGTAACAGCGAAAAAGAAGGGTTCTGGATTTTTAGAATTTCCTGCCCAGCTTGAGAAATTTCTGGATGAAGTATTTGAAAATCTGGATATGAAGATTTCCATTAAAACAAGAATTGGAAAGGATGAACCAGAGGAATTTGCAGAATTGCTTCGGATTTATAACCAATTTCCTTTGGAAGAACTAATCGTACATCCCAGAATTCAAAGTGATTATTATAAAAACGAACCTAGAATGGAACAATTTCAAGAGGCAATAAAATATAGTAAAAATTCCTTATGTTATAACGGAGATTTGTTTACACAGGAAAGATGTGATAAATTTTTTAAAGAATATCCTACCATAGATAAAGTGATGTTAGGACGGGGACTTTTGGTAAATCCGGCGCTGGCAGAACAGATGCAGAAGGGAAGAATATTAGAAAAGGTAACGCTAAAAGCTTTTCACGACAAGCTATGTGAGGAATACACAGAAATTATGTCAGGGGATAAAAATGTTTTATTTAAGATGAAAGAATTGTGGTTTTATATGGGAAACCTGTTCACAGATAATCAAAAGTATTTGAAAAAAATAAAAAAATCCCAGCATTTAGATGAATATCAGGCAATCGTAGCAGAAATGTTTCAAGTATGCTCACTGGAAATAAAGGAAATGACTTATGAACGATAAATTTTTAAATCAGATTACGGAGTTTATTTTTGTAGAGGATAAAGCGGAAAAATCAGATATGATTTTTATACCGGGAAGTGGTTTTCCTCAGTTAGCAGAGGAAGCGGCAAAATTATATCATCAAGGATTAGCACCTTATATTTTGCCTTCAGGAAAATATAGTATTTTAAATGGAAAATTTGCAGGAGTACAGGAAAAACAGGAGCTTTATGATGGAGAATATGAGACGGAATGGGAATTTTTAAAAGAAGTTTTGAAGAAAAATCAAGTTTCAGAAGAACATATTTTAAGAGAAGATAATGCAACTTATACTTATGAGAACGCCATTTATTCCAGAAAAGTTACAGATCGTTTGGGGATGGAAATAAAAAAGGCGATTTTATGCTGCAAACCTTATCATGCCAGAAGAAGTCTTTTATATTATCAGCTTTTATATCCGGAAACACAGTTTTATGTATGCCCCATACAGGACAGTGATGTAAAAAGAGATAACTGGTATCTGACGGAAAAAGGAATTCGTTTGGTATTTGGGGAGGTACAGAGGATTGGAGAGCAGTTTGAGGATATTACCAAAGAAATGAGTATGGAATAAGATAATAAATAGTTTAACAGGAATATATCTACATGGCTCTGCTGCAATGGGATTATAGAACTGTCAACGGTTCAAAAAAATTTCAGCAGATATTGATAATATGTTTGAAAAGATAGTATATGTAATTTGTGAATAAGTGATATAATAAGAAATCGTAGTTATAAAAAACGAAGATGAAGAAAAGGAAGAATTACTATGAAGATTACAAAAATAATATTAACCACAATTATGATTGTGGTTGCTGCACTAGGATTATTCCGAATGCTACCCTTCAATATAACAAATTCCATTATGTTTACTTTACTTGCTACTTTATTATTACTAAGAAGCATAGAATGTAAAAATAGCAGAGATAAAAAAGGGTTTTTCTTTACGCTTTTTGCCTCAGTATTTGTTTATATCGTTGTCATTTTTGGTGTTTGTTCTTTACTTTCTGAATATGAGAAGATAGATAATCGAGATTGTTTGCAAAACATAAAATCTTCAGAGGTAGTTGAGATTAAATGTTCAGGGTTTACAGGTGGAAAAGACGGACATTTTGAGCGTTTCTTGGATAAGGAACAGAGAGATGATTTTGTAGAATTATTAGGAAAAGTAAAACTGGGAAGAAAAGTGCAAAGAGAGGAGACATTGTCTTCAGGAGCAGTTACCTATTATACATTGGTATTTGCAGATGGAGAGGTATTAAAAATCAGTCCCGGAAGATTTTTTATGGTAAATGACGATTATTATTATTTTTTGAATTATGATAAAATATGGAATGAATTTTTAGAAATGTAAATGAAATTACAGGCTGATATTTCACGCAGAAATTGTTGTGAAATATCAGCCTTTTTGTAAGAGAATTATTTTCCTCGGTATTTTTTATAGATTTCCAAAATATAGGAGCGTGCTTTTTGCGCTTCTTCTTTTGGAAGATTGTCCATCCCCTTTAGCGGATATTCCATATTTAATTCAGAATATTTTTGTTCTCCCATGTTGTGGTAGGGGAGAACTTCCAGTCCTTTGATATTTTTGTGGGAAGCGAGAAGCTTTCCGATACCGTCCAGTTCTTCTTTGGAATTTGTAAAGCCCTTCACAATGACGTGACGGACAACCACAGGAACTCTTGCTGTCTCCGAAGCCTTCAGAAAATCAAGAACAGGTGAAAGGGGATGTCCTGTTAATTTTTTGTGTTCTTCTGGAATGCTGTGTTTAATATCCAGTAAAATCAAGTCTGTGTAGGAAAACAGATTTTTATAAGCCGCCGATTGCTTTTCTCTGTAAAGAATACCGGAAGTGTCAAGGCAGGTATGGATATTTTTTGCCTTTGCGGCCTGAAATAATTCAGTGACAAATGCCAACTGCATCAAAGGTTCTCCTCCGGTAATGGTAATTCCTCCATTTTGATAAAATCCCTTGTTTTTTTCATAGATTTCCAGAATTTCATCTATTGTCATAGACTGTCCTTTTTGAGGAGCCCAGGTGTCCGGATTATGACAGTACAGACAGCGCATGGGACAGCCCTGTAAAAAGACAACAAGTCTGATTCCAGGGCCATCTACTGTGCCGAAAGTTTCAATGGAGTGTATAAAGCCTGTTTTACATTCCGTCATGGAAGGTTCTTGAGATAACCTCATCTTGTTGCTCTTTTGTCAGCTTGTGGAAGTTTACTGCATATCCGGACACGCGAACAGTAAGCTGAGGATATTTTTCAGGATGTTTCTGTGCATCTAAAAGGGTTTCTTTTGTAAATACATTTACATTTAAGTGATGTCCACCCTTTTCTGCATATCCGTCTAATAAATTTACTAAGTTATCGATTTGAGAGTTACTAATATTCATTGAAAATTCCTCCTGTGAAAATTATTATTGTAAGTCAATATTGGGCTCGCAGCAAGCACAGTCCGGTTCTAAGTCAAAAGCAATATCGTTAAAGAAAATTGCATCATCTTTTCCAAGAGCACCAGGGATAATAGAGAAGGTATTGGAAATACCATCCTGAGCATCGTGAAACGGAAGTTTGGAAACAGAATTTAAGGATGCAACAGCACCATTGCTGTCTCTGTGGTGCATTGGGTTTGCTCCCGGAGCAAATGCCTGTCCTGCTTTTCTTCCATCCGGTGTGGAACCGGTTGCCTTTCCGTATACAACATTGGAAGTAATGGTAAGGATAGAAGTTGTAGGAATTCCGCCGCGGTAAGTGTGATTTCCTTTAATATATTCCATAAATGTGTGGACAATGTCGTAAGCAATATCATCGGCTCTGTCATCATCATTTCCGTATTTTGGAAAATTGCCTTCGATTTCATAATCCACAGCAATGCCATCTTCATCACGAATTGTTTTAACTTTTGCATATTTAATTGCTGATAAAGAGTCGGCAACAACGGAAAGTCCTGCAATACCAGTTGCAAACCAGCGAGTTACCTTCTTATCATGAAGCGCCATCTGTAATCTTTCATAAGAATATTTATCATGCATATAGTGAATGACATTTAAAGTATTTACATATACACCTGCAAGCCATTTCATCATATCCTGAAATCTATCCATAACCTCATCATAATCTAAATATTCAGAAGTAATAGGACGGAATTTCGGCCCTACCTGTTTTTTAGATACTTCATCAACACCGCCGTTAATTGCGTATAATAGACATTTTGCAAGGTTTGCACGGGCGCCGAAGAACTGCATTTCCTTTCCGATACGCATAGAAGATACGCAGCAGGCAATGGCATAATCATCACCATGAGTTACGCGCATTAAATCATCATTTTCGTACTGGATAGAAGATGATGCGATGGAAGTTTTCGCACAGAAGCGCTTAAAGTTTATAGGTAGTTTGGTAGACCATAAAACAGTTAAGTTTGGTTCTGGAGAAGTACCCAGATTTTCCAATGTGTGAAGGTAACGGAAGGACATCTTTGTTACAAGGTGGCCTCCGTCAATACCCATACCTGCAATAGACTCAGTTACCCATGTAGGATCGCCGGAAAACAGTGCATTATATTCAGGAGTTCTTGCAAATTTAACAAGGCGCAGTTTCATAATGAAGTGGTCAATAAATTCCTGAATTTGTTCCTCTGTGAAAGTATGGTTTTTTAAGTCGCGTTCTGCGTAAATATCAAGGAAAGTAGAAGTACGTCCAAGTGACATGGCAGCACCATTCTGTTCTTTAATAGCAGCCAGATAGCCCAGATATAACCATTGGATAGCTTCCTGTACGTTAGCCGCAGGACGGGAAATATCAAATCCGTAAATCTTGCCCAGTTCTTTTAATTCTTTTAAAGCACGAATTTGTTCAGATAATTCTTCGCGTTCTCGTGTTACATCTGAGTACATAGTAGTACGTGTGGTATTTTTTTCATTTTCTTTATCTTCAATCAGACGGTCTACACCATAAAGGGCGACACGGCGGTAGTCACCGATAATGCGTCCTCTGCCATAAGCATCTGGAAGTCCTGTGATAATATGACTGGAACGGCATGCACGCATTTCCGGTGTGTAAGCATCAAATACACCGTCATTATGTGTTTTGCGATGTTTTGTAAAAAACTCAACAATCTCAGGATCTACATGATAGCCATTGTCTTCGCAGGCTTTTATTGCCATACGAATTCCGCCATAAGGCTGCAAAGAGCGTTTAAAAGGTTTATCTGTTTGAAAACCTACAATAGTTTCTAAATCTTTATTTAAATATCCCGGGCCGTGAGAGGTGATAGTGGAAATGATTTTTGTGTCCATATCCAGCACACCGCCTTTTTCCTGTTCCTGCTTTGTAAGTTCCATAACCTGGTCCCAAAGTGTCTGAGTTGCTTTTGTAGGACCTGCAAGGAAGGCATCGTCACCATCGTAAGGAGTATAATTCATCTGAATAAAGTCCCTTACATCTATTTCTTTTGTCCAATTTCCTTTGTTAAAAGAAATCCACTCTTGTCTCATAAGTCTATGTCCTCCTATATCTTGTGGTTAGTTATACATAACTTTTCTTGTATAGGTGGATTTTATAATATTGGACTAAGAAAGTCAAGGTGGTATTGTGTTTATATTTTAATACAAAAAAGGAGCTGTCGCATTCAATGATATCCAGAATATTTATACATTTCTGAATACTGTTTAAAGCGATAGCTCCTCTTATATTGTTAATTGAAAAGTTTATTTTTCGGAGATTTCAGGAAGGTCATTTTCTTCCTCCTCATCATGAGGCTCATATTTTTCAAAAACTTTTCTTAAAATAATAGAACATACATAAGCTACACTGGCAAAGCCCAAAAACAGCCACAGCATACTGCCATATACAAGTGTTGAAACTGTTGAGAAGGTAAGAAATCCAAGTCCCAGAGGAATAACCATTAAAAGAATTGTCCATGGGAGATTTAAAATTGCAATTAACAGAGAATTTTTAAAAATATTTTTGATATTATTTATAAAACGTGCAGTATATGGGAAAATATATACAAGAATCATAAAATAAACAATACCTAACGCTCCGACTAAAAATTGAAAAATTGTGCTCATATTTCCCGGAAGAAAAGCAGTAGCACGATAATCAATGTAAATAAAAATTCCAACTGCTGCCATAATCAGCCAGATAATGGTGGACTGCTTGAGATTTTCTTTAAAAGCTTTTAAGAAGCCTTTGAAAATATAAGATTCCTCTCCACGTACCATTTTTAGAGTGACTGTATACATTGCAGTGACAGAAGCACCGGCAGTAATAATAGGAATACAAAATACAATACATAAAATATTTAAAATCATAATGTCACATACACGGGACAGAAAACGCATAATCGGGCTGTCCATATTAAATAAACTGCTCATGATAAAAATCCTTTCCTGTTTTAAAATTATTCGTCAAAATTTTCTTCGGTTCTTTCAGGAAGATAAATATGAACGGTTTCGATGCGGTTTCGTTCTGCTTTATCTACAACAAGTCGTATGCCACCATCTGTAGTGACTGACTCGCCGGCAGTAGGGAACCTGTCGAGCTGTTCGATAATATAGCCTCCAATGGAGTCATAGTCATCGGAAGCAATATTCAAATGAAGTATTTCATCTAAATCGTCAAGTCGAGCAGAACCAAGAGCTATATATTCCCGTTCTGGGATAATTTCACGAAGTTCTTCTTCTTCAGAGTCATATTCGTCATGAATATCTCCGACAATTTCCTCAATTAAATCTTCCAGAGTTACAATACCGGAGGTTGCTCCGTATTCATCCAATACAACGGCAAAAGTTACTGAATTTTCTTTCATCTCCATCAGAAGTTCAGAAGTTCTTTTATATTCGTAAGTGAAATAAGCTTGTCTTAAAATTTTTCGCACAGAAAAATCTTCTTTACTTGTAAGAAGAAGGTCTTTTACATTGACAATACCGATAATATTGTCAGTGGTATCTTCAAAAACAGGAAAACGAGTATGTTTTTCATCACGAAACAGACCAACTAAATCTTCGTATGAACTATTTACATCAGCGAAGGTTACATCAATACGGGGAATCATAACGTCTTCTGCCTGAGAATCGCCAAAATCAAATACATTATAAATCATTTGACGTTCTTCACTTTCAATAACTCCTTCTTCATGTCCTACATTTACTAAAGTACGAAGCTCATGCTCTGTAATGGTATTTCCTTTTGCGTTGGCATCAATTCGCATCAGCGTCAAAACACCTTGGGCTAATTTATTGACGATAAAAATAACAGGTGTCAGAATGAACATTAAAATGCGAATAACCTTTGCGTAAGATAGTGCCATTTTTTCGGCATGTACAGTTGCCAGAGTTTTTGGAGTGATTTCTCCAAAGATTAAAACCAGAAGGGTAATAATACCCGTACTGATACTTACAGCAGTATTACCGAACAGGCGCATAGTAAGTGTAGTGGCAAGGGAAGATGCACTGATGTTTACGATGTTGTTACCGATAAGAATGGTACTCAGAAGCTTGCCGGAATCTTCAATTACATTTAAAAGTGTCAGAGCTTTTTTATCACCCTGCTCAGCTAAGGCCTGAATACGAATTTTGTTCACTGTTGTCATAGAAGTTTCTGCTGATGAAAAAAAAGCCGAAAGGCAAATGAGAATAATCAAGATCAGAAACTGTATGGCGTCACTGGAATCCAATATGTTCAACTCCTTTTAATAATAAATTATAGCTTTGGCTATTAAAATCTAATATACATGATTTTTATATGGATTGCAAGAAATCTGTATGAAATCCTTACGAAAAAAGTTGATTTTTGGGGTGTCGGAAAAAAGAAAATTGTGTTATACTTAATCAGAATAACAAAACAGAACTTGTTCACATTTGATTTAGGAAGGGAATAAGGGAAATGAATAGAAACAAAAAAAATTTACATAAAGTGGCGGCCAATGTTCTGGGTATCACCCTTGCTTCTGCACTGGTGACAGGCGCAATAACAGAAACAGTGGCTCCAATTCCTGTATTTGCCGGACAGCAGGAAGTGCAGACACAGGGAAAAATGATTTATATAAATGGAAGTATTCAGGCAGGTGAGAATGCTGACGGCACCAGTCAGGCGCAGGCAGTAGACTCTTTTGAAAAGGCATTTCGTTTGGCAGGCGGTCAAGGAACCATTGTGGTATGTGGTACAGTTCCTGTCAGCACAGAAAAGAAACTGCATATTCCTGCCGGGATTAAGATAAAAAGAGATGACGGATTTACAGGAGCTTTGGTGAAAGTTACAGGAAAAGGAAAGCTTACGGTGACCGGCAGTGGAATTACAGCACAGGATGTGGATGTTTCAGCAGCAGAAAACGGAAAAAGGGCATTTGTTTTAGCAAAAGTTCCACAGGTAGTAATGCCGGAACAGGTTACTTTGAATAATTTGGCAGAATGGAATACTTGTAGTTTTGCTCTTTTAGGATTTGTTGGAGAGGGCACTTTTGCGTGGGGAACACAGATACCACCGTCTTCTTACGAAACAGAGATGAAGGTGGTTTTTACACCAAAAGATGTAGAAAATTATGATTATTCTTTAGTTTCCGGTTGGGACAGTCAGAGTAAAACGGTAATC
>CAJKQE010000011.1 GCA_905201915.1 uncultured Lachnospiraceae bacterium | reverse complement strand
ACAGGTATTCCGCAAATCGTAATACTTCCCTGCTGCTTTTTCAGAAGGGTAACAAGGGTTTTCATCAACGTGGTTTTTCCTGCTCCATTTCTTCCCAGAAGTCCAAACATTCCCTGTGAAATTGTAAGATTTACATGGTCAAGCGCCTGTTTTTTTCCATAATTTTTACTCAGGTTTTTTATTTCAATTTCTAAACTCATACTCTCAGCTTCCTTTCCTTTGATGCTCTTATCATAAAAGAAAAAACTCTACATTCTATCTATTTTTTCCTAAAAATTTTTTAAGAAATCAAAAAGGAGGCTGAAATAATCGCTCCATTTCCATCTATTCTATTTGCCAGACTAACCGTTCCACCGTGTAAATTACAGAGCATATTACAAATATAAAGTCCAATTCCAAAGTGTTCTTCTTCCTGTTCACTGCTGTAATAAGGCCCAATAGCTTTATGCAATTCACTTTCTAAAAAACCTTTTCCATCATCTTCTACATATAAATACATATATTTTCCCATTACCTCTTCTTCAATCTCAATCGATATAATCACCTGACTTTTAGCAAAGCGAATAGCATTAGATAACAGATTATCCAAAACTTCCAGCACAATATTTTCATCAAAAAATACCTTCTGCTTTTCTATCTCTGCAGACAAATATTTCACAGAAAGTGTAACAGCTCCTCCTATATTCAAAGCTTCTGCAATACCTTCTACAGTTTTGCAAAAATGGAATAACTCTGTTTTTTCCTTTTCAATGGGATATTCATCCAAATTTCGGACTTCTTTCATAGTTTTGCTGAAATCAGACAATCGTTCCAGCTGTTTTGTCATTAAAAGCAAAATATCTGTCATCTTTTCCTGACTCACTGCACCTTGAGGTAAATACCGGCTCAAAAACTCACAGTATCCTTTTAAAACGGTTAAAGGTGTACGCAAATCATGGGCAAATGCTGCATTTAACTGCTTTTGTTCCTCTATCAGATTCCACATGTGCTCATAATTTTCTACTAATGTTTCCCGCATTTTATCCATAGATTTCAAAAGCTGTCCCATTTCATCCTGACTTTCATATTCCAAAGAAAACTGTAAATTCTGATTTTGTATTTCCAAAACCCCTTTTTCTAAAAGAACAAAAGGTCGCTTTAATCTGTTCTTATAAAACTGTCTTAGCATAATAATCACGGATACTGTTAAATAAAAAAAGCCGGAAAATCTGGAACTTATTCCCCATAAAAGCACCTGCCAGTTCTCCAATTCTATTTTCCCTGTATGCCACATCAAGAGCCGTCTTTCACAGATACGCACAGTGAGAATTGTAAAGATGAATGCAGCCCCTCCATAAATCAGAAAGTAACATAAAATCCCACGAAATAAAGACATCTCCTGTATTCGTTTCTTCAAGTTTGCAAGCTTTACATCTATCCAATCCATTGATATCCCACTCCCCATACAGTTTTAATATATTCTCTGTCTGTATATGCACTGATTTTATTGCGAATGCGCCTGATATGCTCTGTAATAATAGTATTATCTCCTGTGCCGTCAATACCCCTTACCTGCTCATAAATCTGCTCTTTGCTAAATATCCGCCCCGGATTCATAGACAATAATTCTAAAATATTAAACTCTGTTTTTGTAAGTGTAATTGGAGTTCCATCATAAAAAACACTTCGCTGACTATAAGAAATCACAAATCCTTTTTGATCGTCTTTTACAGGTTGACGGCGTTTTTCTCTTCTGATATGCGCCATGACTCTTGCACCTAATTCCTCTATGGAAAAAGGTTTTAAAATATAATCATCGCCACCCATTAAAAAGCCATTAATTCTGTCCTGTTCTTCTATTTTTGCGGTTAAAAATAAAATAGGACACTCTATTTTTTCTCTGATTTCCTGACACACATGCAAGCCGTCAATGTCCGGTAAATTAATATCAAGCAAAATTAAGTCTAAATCTTCCATGGCTTTTTCTATGGCTTCCTCCCCATTTTGCGCAGTTAAAACCTCATATCCTTGTATCTCAAAATAATCCTGTAAAAGCTGTAAAATTCCTATCTCATCATCTACAATCAAAATCCTGTAACTCAACTTTTTCATTCCCTTTCGTAATTATTTTCACTCCCAGTCTACCCTGAATTTCTCTACAAAAAATCTATTTTCTACACAAAAAGAGCTATGGTATCAGGTATTTTCCTGACACAATAGCTCTTATTTTCATGGATTTAAAGTATCATATACCATTTTCGTAAGTTCATGAATATCTCCATATACTTCTTCCGTTCCATTGGTATTTTTTGTCATAATACATAAAATGAAATCCGTGTTTTCTCCATATACGATTGCCGCATCATGCTGTACCTCAGAAGTTTCTCCTGTTTTATTAGCAACTTTTGTTCCCTCAGGAAGTCCCTGAGGAATTTTAATAGTATTTTCCTGATTTAGCAATAAATGTAGCATACTTCCTGATTTTTCATGACTGACACAATTTCCCGTATAAATTTTTTCTAAAAGTTTTCCACAGTCTTTTACTGTAGTTACATTATCTCCCTTACCGTCTTTTTCAGACTTAGAATATGCGGGATGTAAAGTAGTATGTATTCCTGTATCTTCATATCCATTTTCTTTCAGATACTCATTAATTTTTGCAGCTCCCTTTACAAAGCTTCGATCAGAAGATTGAACTTTTATAAGCTCATTATAAGCTTCATTATCGGAAACCTCTATCATTTCCTCTAAAAGTTTCTTTGTTTCACTCCAGGCTTTTTTCTCACCTTTATAATATTTCGTCTGGTTTTCCATAACCTCATCCAGATTTTCATAAGTGGCTGCCATAACAAATAACTTTACTAAGCTTGCAGGATACATGGGCTCATTATTCAAAACAATTTCATTGCCGTAATCCATTTCCTGAATATATACACTCCAATCACCTGCAAACCCACTTACCATATTTTCCGTTTCCGTCTGAAGTTTTTTTGTCAGTGCTTTTCTCTCTTCTGCTTCCTTTTTATGCTCTTTCTGACGGACTTTTACAGCGGCTTCTTTTGCTTCTTCTTTGGCAATCTGGGCTTCCTTTTTCGCTTTTTCTTCCTTCGCTTCTGCTCTGGCAGATGTAATGCTGGACACAAAATAAATGCTGAGTCCTATAACGAAAAGGGCAGCAACCATAAGCCCTAATTGCCTTCTTACTGCTCTTTTTCTAAGCAGCCTTCTTCTTTCTTTGGCATCCATATTTATCTATCTTCCTTTTTCCAAATACTTTTTCCCTCTTTTATGGTTTCCAACACTTGTATTTCTTTTAACATTTTTTTCTCTGTTTTCATTGGATTTCTATCCAAAATAACAAGGTCTGCCCTTTTTCCTTCTTTAATACTTCCCTTTTCTTTTTCTTCAAAGTATGCGTATGCACCATTTATCGTCACTGCCTGAAGTGCTTCATATACAGTACAGCACTGCTCTTTACCCAACTGATTTCCTGTGCGTGTAATACGATTTACCCCACACCATACAGAATGTAGCATATTCGGCTTTGTAACCGGTGTATCCTGATGAAAAGTCACTTTCATATTTCTTGAAAACGCAGAATGACAAGGACTAATACGTGCGGCTCTTTCTTCGCCTAAATTTTTTCTGTGTACTTCACCCCAGTAATAGACATGTCCCACAAAAATGGACGGAAGAATACCCAGTTCTTTCATTTCCTCTAACTGGTCTTCCCTTGCTGTCTGACAATGAATCATCACCGGACGAAGCTTGTCTTTTTTAGGATTTTTACTATTTTCCAATGCTTTTCTATAAGCGTGGATAAACTGATCTCCTGCTGCATCTCCGTTACAATGTACTAAAATCTGTCTGCTGTCTTCCACTGCTGTTTTCATAAATTTTTCTGTTTCTTTATCAGAAAACCATGGATAAGCACAATACCCTTCACTATTTTCATAAGGTTTTGTCAGCCATGCAGAACGTCCCTGAGGAGAACCATCAAGAACTGCTTTATAGCCTCCCAGCTTTAAATTTCCACAATATTGTTCTGCGTATTCAGGAAATTCTAAAAATAATTCTTGAGCCTTATTTTGTAATAAAGGATATAATACTACATCTAAAATCAGCTCTTTACTTTCATCCATCTGTCGAAGCATTGCAAAAGATTCAGGAGATGCTGCACCATCTTGCACAGTTATAATTCCGTTTTGCAGATACAACTCCTGCGTTTTTTTCAACCCCGCTTTCAAGTCAAATTTTATTCTGGGGCCTATTGCCTTTTGCAGCAGCATCATTGCTGCTTCTTCCAGATAACCATCCGGCTCATTATCTTTATCAAAGCGACCAATTTTACCGCCTTCCGGATCTTTTGTATCCTTTGTAATTCCCGCCAGTGCAAGAGCAGCATCATTGGCACAGCCCATGTGACCGGAAGTATGAGAAATATAAATAGGTATTTCTTTAGAAACCTGATTTAAGTACCTTTTATCCGGCTGCTTCCCCTGAGGTAAGAAATTATGATCATATCCAAATCCAATAATGATGCCTGTCTTTTCTATTTTATTCTCCCGCTGATACTCTTTTAAAACAGAAATAATTTCCTCAAAACTCTCACATTGACTTAAATCTGCTGCCTGTGACATTTGAATAGCAGTAGAGATATGGCTATGAGCATCAATAAAAGCGGGCATCAGTGTTTTCCCTTTCAGATTTATCCATTGTGCATCTTCTTTTACAAAAGCCTTTACTTTTTCAAAATCCCCAGCTTTTTTAATCCTGCCGTTTTCCACAAGTACAGCTTCTAAGATTTCTCCTTCTTTTTCCATGGTGAGAACATCTCCGCCATAATAAAACTGCTGCATCACACTACCCCGCTTTCTTTATTTAGTTTCTATCAGATAAGCCAAATGCTTCATGAACTGCGTTCATAGCTGCTACTGCATCTTTCTGTGCTACTAAAACAGTAATTCTAATTTCTGAAGTTGCAATCATATTAATATTTACATCCTGATTATACAGACATTCAAACATTTTTGCTGCAACACCCGGATTAGACATCATACCGGCTCCTACAATAGAAAGTTTAGCAACATCACAATTATATTCTACTTTCTCAAAACCTAATGCTTCTTTCTTTTCCTCTAAAAGGGCAATAGCTTCTTCCAGATTTTCATGAGAAACTGTAAAGGAAATATCCTTTGTACCATCTCTTCCTACGGACTGGATAATAATATCTACGTTAATATTTTTCTTTGCCAATGTATTAAAAAGCTTAAATGCGCTTCCCGGCATATCCTGAATACCGATTACTGAAATTCTATCTGCATTTTTATCTAATGCAACCCCGCTGATAATCATTCTTTCCACTTTATTGACAACCTCCTTCACCACTGTTCCTTCTGAATTGTTTAAGCTTGAACGCACTACAAGACGTACGCCGTATTTTTTTGCCATTTCCACAGAACGGTTATGTAATACTCCCGCTCCCAATGTTGCCAAATCCAGCATTTCATCATAAGTGATTTCTTTTAATTTCCTTGCTGTCGGCACAAGACGTGGGTCTGCTGTGTAAACGCCGTCTACATCTGTATAAATTTCACAGGCATCTGCATGAAGAACTGCTGCCAAAGCAACTGCTGTGGTATCAGAACCGCCTCTGCCAAGTGTGGTATAATCATCATATTTATTTATTCCCTGAAAGCCTGTTACAATTACAATTTTTCTGTCTTCCAGTTCTCGTTTAATTCTCTCTGTATCAATCTTTTTCAGCCTTGCATTTCCATAGCTGCTGGTCGTGTGCATAGGTACTTGAAAAGCGTTTAAGGAAACAGCTCTGACTCCCAGCTGTGCCATTGCCATTGCCATAAGAGATACCGACATCTGCTCACCAATGGTAAATAGCATATCCATTTCCCGCTTAGGTGGATTAGGGTTGATATCATGAGCTTTTTCAATCAATTCATCCGTATATTTTCCCATTGCAGACAAAACGACCACAACATCATTTCCTTTTTCATAATCCTCTATACACCGTTTTGCCACATTGAAAATGCGTTCTTTATCGGCAACAGAGGTTCCTCCGAACTTCTTAACAATTAACATGGTTTCCTCCTGAACGGCAGCTTATACCGCTGTTTTTTCTAAATTGTAAAACAACTATATAATACTATACCATTTCATTGCGGTCAATTAAAAATAAGAAAGCTCTTGCAGTTTCTTTTATTTCGCAATATAATGAACTCAAATTTTACTGTTTTGGAGAAGGATTATGGAATTTGAAAAAATAAGTTCGCCATCTCTTCGGGAACTTTTTGTAGACCAGTTAGAAAATATGATTTTGTCAGGAAAATTAAAAATCGGCGAAAAGCTTCCTCCCGAACGCCAGCTTGCTCAGATGATGCAGGTCAGCCGCGCCGTGGTAAACAGCGGAATTGCAGAGCTGGAAAAAAAGGGGTTTTTAATTGTAAAACCCCGAAGCGGAACTTTTGTTGCCGACTATCGCAGAAAAGGTACGGTAGAAACCTTAGTTGCCATTATGAAATATAATGGAGGACGTATTCGCAGAGAGGAAATCCGCTCTATTTTAGAAGTGCGTATTGCCCTTGACACGCTAATTGCCAGACTGAGTATTCCCATGATTACCGATGAGGAAATTCAGGTACTTTTGGAAAAAGTAGAAGCCATTCAAAATACTGCAAGCGTTCAGGAAGCCATTGAAGCTGCTTTTGCCTTTCAGCATGAATTTGCTCTTTCCTCTAAAAACACTTTGATACCTCTGATTTTTCAGTCCTTTCATGCGCCTATCTTTACCATGTGGGAACGCTTCTGCGAACTCTACGGTGTAGAAATGTTGTATAAACGTAATTATACGATGTGGACATATATAAAAAGCCGAGACACACAAGGCGCAGTGGATTGGATTGAATATTCCCTAAAGCAATGTATTGATGGGGATACACAGATTTATTTTGATTAGAGAAAACAAGGCTGTTATTTTATGACAGCCTCATGATAAAATTACATTTTATTTTTCATCTACCAGTCGAACCCCTGTATCTTCTGATAACTCTATTGTCAATCCCAATTTGCTTGTTTTCCCATAACCTTATTCATAGTTTTTTCAATTTCTCCGTCTCTGCCTCCTATACATAAAAAAGGAAGCGCTAAACCTTTATCATTGTAATAGGAAATCCATACACCACGTGCTTTTCCTGAATATATGTATTGAAAATTCTTCATATATCTTTTCTCATAAAGTATTCCATTTATCACTAACCAATTTCTACTTGCAAACATATATTCCGCTCGCAAAGCAGGATTTTCAAATTTTACTCTTTCGAACTTTTCATTTCTCAATTTGTTTTCCAATTCATCTTTAGAAAAAAAGTGATTTAAAACAATCGCACAATGATATGGTCTTCTCACATATCTCCAAATAGGATATGCTGTTAAAACAGTAATAAAAATAAAAAATAATGTAATTTCAAGAAACTCTTTTTCGTTTTTCATCCATACCAATATACAGCCTCTTACAGATGGGTAAAGACTAAGCAGCCACAGTAAAACTAATATACATTTTTTTAACGGATAAAGTCTAAACCATTCAATCAATTTAATCGGACAGTCACTTGAACTATAATCTCCGTTTGCAAATTTATCAGCAAGTTGTTTTTGTATAATGGATGGCAAATTCACCCACAAAACTATCAGAAAAAATACAATCCAAATTATCATAATATCCCCTTTTTCTATTCAAATCTTTATCTGTATTATATCAGTTACTTATATCGACTACAACAAAAAACTGCTGTATAAAACAGCTATTGAACTATCAATAACTATTCATACAACAGTTTCTCTTTTTTATCTCTCTGCTCTTTCCATAGCCAGTTTAAAGTCCTTCTGGTCTGTAAAAATCTCATGTTTATATGGATTTTTCTTCTGCTGTTTTGCACGTTTGATAATCATTGCCATACATACAACATTGGCAATCAGTGCAATAACCGCTACCACGCCCTGCATGGTGGGATTTGCCGCAGTCGGTCTTGTGGCAGCATCCATAAATCCGTCTGCATACAGTACCGGTATAGTGGTAAATCTGCTGGCATCCTGAAACAGCGGAAATACCTGTGCAAACATACACCATAAAGCCAATGTATTAGCTCTGTTCTGTATCCAACCGCCTTTATTCCAAAGAGCATTGGCAACGGTAGGAGCTAAAAGAAGCGCCAGTCCGCAGTACCATGCGTGTGTAGGCAGATTGTTATAAGTATATTCAAAGTTCCATAAATCGTAAGCCAGAATAAAGCACCATGTCATATCCGGCCACAGCATATCTTTTTTATCCTTGGAAACATAAATTCCAAGCCAGCCTGTCATACAGAAAATATTGATTAAGCCGGAAATACCGTTTACCCAGTTCCACCAGCCACCGTATAACCATACGTTTTCAGATGACAGCCACCAACGGTCTCCGTATTCTGCCATTGCCATCATACCTCTGACACCGGACTCAAAGTCACTGACTACTGCGATTAAAATGTTAATTGCCACAATGAGAAACGGAAACAGCTTAAACCATTCTTTTTTTCCAATTCCCCATTTGTATTTAATCATCATAAAGCCGATACATCCCGCTGTTGCCGCATAGAGCTTTGCATAATGGAACCAGCTTGTCATGTGCAGATAAGTCTGGTTATGAAGCGCCCAATCTGCGCCCATGGCTGCTCCTACATAAATCGCCACAAAATATACGGTCAAAACCGCAGGTAAAATTAAGAAACAGAAAATCCCTCCTGTTTTGCTTCTTCTTGCCAGCTCATTCATGAGAATAAGCCCCGCAAATACTAAAATCCAGCCTAACAGCTGCCACATGGTGTTATCTCCGTAAATCTGAAATAACATAAAATCCCTTCCTTTCTCTTTCTGCCTGCATTTTTCAGCAGGCAGTTATCTCTTTAATATTAAACTCATTTCCGGCTGCAAGATATGTATGTTCACTTTTGCAATAGGGACAAATTTTTCCAAACTCTGTTGTGGAATAAGTCTGTTTACAATCCTCGCAAAAGGTCACTGCCGGAATTTGTTCCACAGTAAGTGATGCTCCCTTTAGAAGCTCTGTTCTGTCTGACGCCCACCGCCAACAGCTTTGCAGATAATCTTCCAAAACTCCGGAAACTTCCCCAACTTCCAAAGTCACCCCCGCAATCTGCTTTAAATGGTTTTCTTCCCCCACTTCTTTTAAGCTGTCAATAATATGAAAGACAATTCCCAGCTCGTGCATCCTCTATTTCTCCTTTTTTCCAAAACGGATTTTCATTTCTCTCTTAAATGCGTAAGGAAGAATGACCTTCATCTTATCCTCTGATTTGTGCATGGTACTGCATTCCGGATGCTCTCGATACAGATGAATGGCATCAAACTCACATTTTGTAGTACAAACACCGCAGCCGATACATTTATTTTCATCTACAACGGAAGCTCCGCATCCCAGACAGCGTGCTGTTTCTTTTTTCACCTGCTCTTCTGTAAAGGCTTCTTTTGCATCTCTAAAGGATTTATGAGCATCAATGTCTTTTCTCATACCCGGTATCTGGCGGGAAGAATTATCGTATTCCTCTATTTGAATATTGCTCTTGTCAAGCTCAATAAACTGACGTCTGTTTCTTCCGATTGTCAAACTGCTGTGCGGCTGCACAAAACGATGAATGGAAATTGCACCCTCTTTTCCGGCTGCAATGGCATCAATAGCAAATTTCGGTCCTGTGTAAACATCACCGCCTACAAAGATATCCGGTTCTGCTGTCTGATACGTTACTTTATCTGCCACCGCACCGTTTCCTCTGCCTAATTCAACCTTTGAGCCTTCTAATAAATTACCCCAGACAATGCTCTGTCCGATACTTAAAAAGACTCTTTCACATGGAACGGTCATGGTTACGGCTTCATCAAATTTCGGTGCAAAGCGTTTGTTTTCATCAAAGACAGAAAGACATTTCTTAAATACAATTCCTTTGACTTTTCCGTTTTCTGTAAGGATTTCCTTCGGTCCCCAGCCACAGTTCAGAGTGATGCCTTCCTCCTGTGCCTCTGTGATTTCCTCTTCTGATGCAGGCATAATCTCTCTGCCTTCCAGACAGAACATGGAAACCTCAGATGCTCCGCAGCGGCTTGCAGTTCTCGCCACGTCAATGGCTACGTTTCCGCCTCCTACGACTACGGTACGTCCTTCTACCGGATAATTCTGATTGTCACCTACTGTACGAAGGAAATCTACGGCAGTCATAACACCTTCTGCATCTTCTCCTTGGATATTGGCTTTTCTTCCTCCCTGACATCCGATTGCAAGATAAAAAGCTTTATATCCCTGTTTCCGAAGTTCCTCTAAGGTAATATCTTTTCCTACTTCAATACCGCATTTAATTTCCACACCCATCTGGCGCATCACATCAATTTCAGCCTCTACCACGTCTTTTTCCAGTTTAAAAGAAGGTATTCCGTAAACCAGCATACCACCCGGCTTTTCATTCTTTTCAAAAACAGTAGGCTTATAACCTTTTTCTGCAAGATAAAAGGCACAGCTAAGTCCTGCCGGACCACCGCCGATAATGGCAATCTTCTCATCAAATAATCTGCCTGTGGTAGGCGGAACAATCGGCGGAATATAACGGTTTTCTGCTGTTAAATCCTGCTTTGCAATGAATTTCTTTACTTCATCAATGGCAACTGCCTGGTCAATGGTTCCTCTTGTACAGGCATCTTCACATCTGCGGTTACAGATATGTCCGCATACTGCCGGAAACGGATTTTCTTTTTTAATCAAAGCCAGCGCTTCTCTGTATTTGCCCTGTGCGGCTTTTTTCAAATAGCCCTGTACTGCAATATGCGCAGGACAGGCTGTTTTACATGGCGCTGTACCGGTGTCATAGCAGTTAATCCGATTGTTATCCCGATAATCTTCATCCCATTTCTCCGGTCCCCACTTCACGGCATCAGGAAGCTCGTGCTTCGGATATTCCATTGGTCCGTCTTTGGTACAGAGCTTCTGTCCCAGCTTGACCGCTCCTGCCGGACAATATTCCACGCATCTGCCACAGGCAACACAATTTTCTGTCTTTACGTGAGCAACATAAGCAGACCTTGACATATTCGGCGTATTAAACAGCTGGGAAGTACGCAGTGCATAACATACATTGACATTACAGTTGCAGATGGCAAAGATTTTATTTTTTCCGTCAATATTGGTAATCTGATGTACAAAGCCATTATCCTCAGCCTTTTTCAAAATATCCAGCACTTCCTCATAAGTGATATAGCGTCCGCCCTTTTGTGTTTCTACTACGTAATCTGCCATATCCCCCACTGCAATACACCAATCCTCCGGGTCATCTGCACAGCCTTCCTCATAGGTCTGTCTTGACAATCTGCAAGAACACGGACTTGCCGCATATTTTCCTTCATATTTTTTCAGCCAGTGAGAAATATGCTCAATGTCAATGGACTGATTTTCCATTTCAATGGCTTTTTCTACCGGAATAACGTGCATACCGATACCGGCTCCTCCCGGCGGCACCATTGGCGTTACCTTCTCTAAGGGCAGTCTTGACATTCTCTCAAAAAATCTGCCAAGCTCCGGATGTTCCTCCAGCTGTTTACGGTTCATATTAGTAAATTCTGCACTGCCCGGCACAAACATCGGTAATATGTACTGTTTTTCTTTCTGCGGATTTTCCCAGTTATATTCCAGCAGACCTACAATACTCATTTCTTCCAAAAGCTTTTCCAGCTCTTTTTCTTCTTTTCCTGTTGCTTTTAAAAGCTGTGGAAATGTCATAGGCTTACGCACTTTCATCTTCAGCGCTACCTCTGCCATTTCATCTGTTACAATACAGGCAAGCCCCCAGTATTCCGGATCATCCACCGTAACCTTGTGTCCGATACGGTCTGTAATTTTCTGTCCCAGCTTTAAAATCAATTCTCTTTTTTCTGCCATAAGCGACTCTCCTTTTCTCTTTTTCTATTCTTTCCAATGTCTTACTTCATCCAAAAGCCAATCTGTCCACTGCTGCATTCCTTCCCCTGTCTTTGCACTGATGGGAATGATTTTCGCTTTTGGATTACGCATCAGAATATTTCTTTTACATGCTTCCATGTCAAAATCAAAATACGGAAGTACGTCTATTTTGTTAATTAAAACCACGTCACATACAGAAAACATCAACGGGTATTTCAGCGGTTTATCGTGACCTTCCGGCACACTTAAAATCATGGCGTTCTTTACTGCCCCTGTGTCAAATTCCGCAGGACAGACTAAATTACCTACATTTTCCAAAATTGCCAAGTCCAGCTCATCTGCCTCAAGACCTTCCAGCCCCTGCGCAGTCATGCCTGCATCTAAATGACACATACCCCCTGTATGAAGCTGAATGGTTTTTATGCCTAAATCGGATATGGTTTTCGCATCCACGTCAGAGTCAATATCTGCCTCCATAACCCCAATGCGAAGCTCCCCTTTTAAAGCTTTAATGGTTCCTGTAAGGGTTGTAGTTTTTCCTGAACCGGGAGAAGACATTAGGTTTAATAGGAATAACTTTTTCTCCTTCAACTGCTTGCGAAGCTCATCGGCATGTTTTTCATTGCCGGAAAATACACTTTTTTTAATTTCCAGAACTTTGAATTTGTCCATTGCCCTTCCTCCGTTCTAATTGGTTGTACCAATTTTGTTATTTTATCGACATTATATTATTATGACGATTTTTTGTCAATATAACTTCTGTTTTTCATATATTTTATCCTATTTTTCTCTGTTTTCCCCTTCGTTTATGTCAATTTTTGTATTTGGCATCTGGTATAACCAATTCCATTTTTTAAAAAAGAAAGAGAGGATATGATAAATCTCAAATCATAACCTCTCTCTATCAGCTTTAACTGTTCTTAACAAACTCAGCTCCGCATTTGGGGCATCTTACACTAATCTTACCTTTTCCCTTTGGAATACGGATTTTCTGTTTGCACTGGGGACATGTATAAATATGAAAGTCCTTTCTCTGCTGCTGTATGTATTTTGTTTTCCCGAAAAATCTTCGTACCTTATTTTCCAACGCCAGATATTTTTGATTTTCCGCATATCGCTTTGAAATATTTCTGGAAAACACACGGAAATAAATAAGAATAACAAGTAAAAATTCCCATGAAGTAAGCAACACGCTAAAGTATACATTATCCACGAAAATATCCAACATGGCACAGACCAGAAAAACAATCAGCATCGCCTGATTTAAACGGTCACTGCCATACCTTCCATACATAAATCGCTGAAACGCTTCTCTTATTTTATTCATATTGCAATTCTTCCTTCCTGATATCTTCAAATACCTTTTGTACAAAGGCTTTTGCGCCTTCTAAATCCTGCGTGTCAGGATGAAGCATTGCCATGTCGAAATTACGGAGCATGGCATTTATCATCTTCGTATTTTCCGGTGTCTTCATGCTGAGATATTTCTCTCGCACGGAAATCGGCATCTTTCCTTGACAGATGTAAGCGCCCAGATATTCGTTGTCATCCTCAATAAAAACACGTATGTTTTCTTCGATTTTTTTATAATATTCCAAATCATTTCCCATGCCGCAGGTACCGAATAATGCAATCTTCTTTCCCTGAAGACTGCCCAGATAATCCAACACCTCCACGCTGGCGCTTCCTCTGTCCGTCCAAAATCCTATAAAATATATGTCTCCCATTTCATAATCTGTCTGTCCTTCTAAAGGTGCAATATCCTTACACTGTCCGGGAACAGCCTCAAAAATTGCTTTTGCCAGCTTTTCTGTATTGCCGGTTCTGCTCTTGTACAATACCTGCGTTTTCATGTTCATCTTCCCTTCTATTGTTGTCATAATAGTATTTTATCACAAAACAATAGAAATAATATTTCTTAATTCTTAAAAACTCTAAACTCTCTATAAAGTTTTTCCTGCATACACTTTATTTAATATGCACGTCCAACTGAGGAAACGGAATTTCAATTCCCTGTTCATCAAAGGTAAGCTTGATTTTTTCATTCAAACGCCACTTTGTCGCCCAGTATTCCTCTGTCTTTACCCATGCCCGAAGTCCCAAAATCACACTGTCTGCCGCCAGCTCGTCTACAAAGACCTGCATTTCCTGATCCGACATAATACTGGCATCCTCGTGAAGCAGTGTTTCTAAAATTTTCTTGGCTTTTTTCAAATCTGCCTGATAGGAAATTCCCACCTTAATTTCCAGCTTGCGGTTGTCCTTTGCCGTCACATTGACAATACTGGAATTGGTAAGCGCTCCGTTTGGAACGGTAATTCTTCGGTTATCCACTGTGGATAAGGTTGTGTAAAAAAGGTCAATTTTTACAACCGTGCCCTCTTGCTTTCCCGAATTTTCAATAATATAATCTCCGATTACAAAAGGTCTTAAAATCAGGATAATCACTCCGCCTGCAAGGTTTGACAAGCCCCCCTGCAAAGCAAGACCAATGGCAACACCACTGGATGCCAAAAGTGCGGCAATGGAAGACTCCTTCACTCCAAAGCTGGTTGCAATGGAAACAATCAGGAAGAAATACATGGCAGCCTTTGCGAATGAGGATACAAATTGTGTAACTCCGGTATCTGCATTCGCCCTGTTCATAGATGCCACAATCAATTTGCAAAGTTTATGAATGATTTTACTGGCAACTACATAGACCAAAATTGCCAGAAGGACTCTCCCTGCAAAGCTTCCGATTAAGGGCAGCTTCTGACTCCAGTAATCCCATGTGAGATACTGTCTGAAAAACTCTCCAATTCCCGCAATTTCCAGCGGTTCTGTCAATGCGTCTGTCAAGATAATTCTCATCTTCTGTTTTCCTCTTTTTTGTGTTCTTCTTTTATTTTTTTCTCCAATTCACGGCGTACCTTAGACTCTTTTACCATCTTTTCCCCACATTCTTTTACAGAAAAAATCTGTACGGAAAGAGGTGCTGCTTGAATTTTTATAGAATAAGGTCTTTCATCCTTTTCCTCTTTTTTCGCTTTCTGCACTCCACTGTTTTTTATACCTGTCCCGCCAAAGATTTTTTCATCACTATTAAAAATTTCTCTGTATTCTCCTGCATAAGGAACACCCATAACATAATCCTCATACACCACATCAGAAAAGTTACATACAATGACTAAGGTATCTGATTTTTTCTCACCTTTTCGCAAAAACGTAAGCATATTTTTTTCTGCTTCTATATGATTAATCCATTCAAAACCATCAGAAGTATCATCATATTCATACAAGGCAGGATAGTCTTTATAAAGTTTCAATAATGCCTTTACATAATCCTGCAATTGTTTATGTTCTTTTTCTTTTAGCAATTCCCAATCTAAGGAGGATTTTTCACACCACTCTCTTTCCTGAGCAAAATCCTGTCCCATAAACAAAAGTTTCTTACCCGGATGCGTCATCCAAAAACCATAAGCAACTCGCAGATTTGCCAATTTTCTATCTTTTTCACCCGGCATCTTATTAAGGAAAGAACCTTTTCCATGTACTACTTCATCATGAGAAAAGCTAAGCAAAAACTTCTCACTGTATGCATATAACATACTAAAAGTCAGCTCATCATGTACACCGCTTCTGAAAATCGGGTCTTTTCTCATATAATCCAGAAAATCATTCTGCCATCCCATATTCCATTTTCTGTCAAAGCCCAAGCCATTATCCTCTAAATCTCCCGTAACAGCCGGCCATGCAGTAGACTCCTCTGCAATTAAAAGGGCATCGGGATATTTTTTCTTAAAAATAGAATTTAAGTGTTTCAAAAACTCTACTGCTTCCAGATTTTCATTTCCGCCATACATATTCGGCTGCCACTGTCCATCCTGTCTTCCATAATCCAGATAAAGCATAGACGCCACCGCATCCATACGGATACCGTCTGCATGGTATTTTTCCGCCCAAAACAGAGCATTGGATATGAGGAAATTCTTTACTTCAGGGCTGGCATAGTCAAATACCAGCGTTCCCCAGTGAGGATGCTCTGCCTTCTCTGCTTGGGAATACTCATAAAGAGCTGTGCCGTCAAAGCCTGCCAAAGCAAAATCATCTTTTGGAAAATGTGCCGGAACCCAGTCTAAAATCACGCCGATATCATTTTGGTGCATATAATCCACAAAATACATAAAGTCTTCGCAGCTTCCAAAGCGACTGGTGGGTGCATAATATCCTGTCACCTGATAGCCCCATGACTCATCTAAAGGATGCTCCATTACAGGCAAAAGCTCCACATGGGTATATCCCATTTCTTTTACATAATCGCACAGCAGCTTTGCCAATTCCCGATAATTATAAAATTCTCTGCCGTCCTCCGGCTTTTTCCATGAGCCTAAATGCACTTCGTATATGGAAAGTGGTCTGTCCTCTCCTTGGAGCTTACCTCTTTTTTTCATCCACGGACTGTCTTCCCACTGATAACCGGACAAATCTGTTACCACAGAAGCATTGCACGGACGCACCTCCGCCTGATTTGCATAAGGGTCTGCTTTTAAAAATACCCGTAAATCTTTTGTTTTGATTTCATATTTGTACAAATCAGAGGGTTTGACACCGGGAATAAACAATTCAAAAATCCCAGACCGGGAAAGCCGGTTCATCGGATGTACTCTGCCGTCCCAATGGTTAAAATCCCCTACCACACTGACACGCAGGGCATTGGGCGCCCAAACTGCGAAATGTACTCCCCAAACGCCTTTTATCTTTTGATAATGCGCTCCTAATTTTTCGTATATATCATAACAAATTCCCGCACAGAATTTCTTTTCTTCCTCTTCTGTAATCTGGCTCTCAAAATAATAAGGGTCTTGTACCAGCTTTTCTTCACCGTTTTTCAAAAACACCTGATACGTATAATTTAAAATCTGCTTTTCCGGTATCAGACAGGCAAAAAATCCCGCCTCATCCTGCATTTCCATTTTATATTCCCGTTTCTTTTTCCCAAAAAGAAGTTTTACTTTTCGTGCTTCCGGAAAAAAGCATTGAAAAAGAATACCGTTTTTCATAATTTTCGGTTTCAGTGTTTTCTGCGGCTCGCTTTCCTCTGAATAAACAAGAGCCTCTATCTTTTGCCAATCCATTAAATTATATAATTCCTCAGACATATTGCGCCTCCTTTTTTCTATATTATCATCAATCCGGTAAATTGTAAAGTTTTGCCCTGTTTCTCTTAAAATTTGTATATATAAATTGTATATTTTTTGTTTTTATAACAGAAAATGATTGTGAATTTTATACATATCAAGTATAATAGGAATAGCTTCGCAAAGTGAAGGTTCATTTCCCTTTGGCTGCGTATTTGACTATTAGGAGGAGGTATCAAAGCATGCTTGACCAAAGTTATTATGAAAAAACCGATGAAATCATCGAATTTTATGGCCGTAAAGCAAGTTCATTAATTCCCATTATGCAGGATATTCAGGCAGAATATCGTTATCTGCCCGGAGAGCTGCTGACCTATGTTGCGAAAGAAATCGGAGTACGTGAGGCAAAAGCTTACAGTGTGGCAACTTTCTATGAAAATTTCTCTTTTGAACCAAAGGGAAAATACATAATTAAAGTTTGTGACGGAACTGCCTGTCATGTCCGCAAATCTATTCCTATTTTAGAAGCCCTGCAAAAGGAGCTGGGGCTTAGCAAGAAAAAGCATACCACAGATGATATGCTGTTCACCGTAGAAACGGTTTCCTGTCTGGGCGCCTGCGGATTAGCGCCTACTATGACGGTAAACAACGAAGTTTATCCTTCCATGACGCCGGAAAAAGCTCTGAATTTAATCGCAGAACTGAGAGGTGATAATGTATGATAATTGAAAACAGAGAAGCTTTATTAAAAGAAAGAGAAGCTGCCCGTGAAGAACTGGCTTCTTATAAATGTCGTATTTTAGTCTGTGCGGGAACAGGATGTGTAGCCTCCGGTTCTGAGAAAATCTACCAGAAAATGGTTGAGCTCTGTCAGGATTTAGAAGGGGTTTCCGTTGAATTTCAAAAAGACGTTCCCCATATCGGCACAGTAAAAACAGGATGTCAGGGAATTTGTGAATTAGGCCCTTTGGTACGTATCGAGCCTTATCATTATCAGTATGTAAAAGTACAGGAGGACGACTGTGCTGAAATTTTCCAGCGCACGGTTTTAAATGAAGAGCCGGTAGAACGTCTTTTCTATAAAAAAGGCGGTAAAGCTTATCCGACTCCCGATGAAATTCCTTTTATTGCAAAACAGACTCGTATTGCTTTGGAAAACTGCGGTAAATTTGACGCAGAGTCTCTTGATGAATATATTGCTTCCGGCGGCTATGAGGCTTTATCAAAAGCGCTTTTTGACATGACTCCGGAAGATGTTTTAAATGAAGTGGATAAGTCCAAACTCCGCGGAAGAGGAGGCGGCGGCTTCCCTACGGGACGCAAATGGAAACAGGTTGCAGCTCACAAGGATGTAGCGGAACATTTTGTGGTATGTAACGGAGACGAAGGCGACCCCGGCGCTTTCATGGACGGCAGTGTTATGGAAGGCGACCCATATCGTCTGATTGAAGGTATGACTATTGCCGCTTACGCAACAGGCGCTCAAAATGGTTATATTTATGTTCGTGCCGAATATCCTCTTTCCGTTGCAAGACTTCGCAAGGCAATCCGACAGGCGGAAGAAAAAGGGCTTTTAGGCGACCATATTTTAGGTACGGATTTCCAGTTCCACATGCACATCAACCGTGGTGCAGGAGCATTTGTATGCGGCGAGGGTTCTGCTCTTACTGCTTCTATTGAAGGCGACAGAGGTATGCCTCGTGTAAAACCGCCTCGTACTGTTGACAAAGGTCTTTGGGCAAGGCCTACGGTTTTAAATAATGTAGAAACCTTTGCCAATGTACCGGGAATTGTATTAAAAGGCGCTGACTGGTTCAAAACCATCGGTACAGAAGGAAGTCCCGGAACAAAGACCTTCTCCATTACCGGTGCCATTGAAAATACAGGGCTGATTGAAGTGCCTATGGGTACTACTTTAAGAGAGATTATCTATGACATCGGCGGCGGCATCAAAGGCGGCGGTGATTTTAAAGCCATTCAGATTGGCGGTCCTTCCGGCGG
Organism: uncultured Lachnospiraceae bacterium; assembly: GCA_905201915.1. Classification (GTDB taxonomy): domain Bacteria; phylum Bacillota; class Clostridia; order Lachnospirales; family Lachnospiraceae; genus Blautia. The sequence goes on along the minus strand of CAJKQE010000011.1, from coordinate 25,256 downwards.
ATGTCTGACAAAAGAACATCTTGACGTTGGGCTGGATTTTGACAGCGTAAAAAAATACAATGCCATTATGGGCTCCGGCGGTCTTGTTGTTATGGATGAGAATACCTGTATGGTAGAGGTTGCCCGTTTCTTTATGAGCTTTACCCAAAGAGAGTCCTGCGGAAAATGTGTTCCATGCCGTGAGGGAACAAAACGTATGCTGGAAATTCTGGAGAGAATTGTCAATGGCGAGGGCAAGCTGGAAGATTTGGACACACTGGAAGAACTGGCTGCCATGGTGAAAAATATGGCTTTATGCGGTCTCGGAAAGAGCGCTCCTCTTCCGGTTATCAGTACTTTGAAAACCTTCCGCAAGGAATATGAAGAACATATTGTAGAGCATAAATGTGCTGCGAAAAACTGTACTGCCATGAAAAAATATGTAATCAATCCTGAATTTTGTAAGGGCTGCGGCAAATGTGCGAAGAACTGTCCGGTAGGTGCAATTACCGGTGTACGCAAGGAAGCTTATCACATCAATCCAAATCTTTGTATTAAATGTGACTCTTGCCGTGATAACTGTGCATTTGATGCAGTATATGTTGAATATTAGGAGGGATGATTATGGGATTTATGACAATAGACGGCAGAAAAGTAGAATTTACCGATGAAAAAAACGTACTTTCTGTCATTCGAAAAGCCGGTATTGATTTACCTACACTTTGCTATCATTCTGAGCTGTCCACCTTTGGCGCATGTCGTTTATGTACCGTAGAGGATGACAGAGGACGTACCTTTGCTTCCTGTTCAGAAGAGCCCAGAGACGGCATGGTAATTTATACCAATTCCGGAAGAATTAAAAAATATCGTAAAATGATTGTAGAACTGCTCCTTTCCGCACACTGCCGTGACTGTACTACTTGTGTAAAAAGCGGCGAATGTAAGTTGCAGGAGCTGGCTCACAGAATGAGCATCACTACGGTTCGTTTCCAGAATACCAGAGAGGAAAAGCCTTTAGATACAAGCTCTCCTGCTCTTATTCGTGACCCGAATAAATGTATTCTCTGCGGAAACTGTGTTCGTGCATGCCGTGAACTTCAGGGACTGGAGGTTTTAGGCTTTACCCATCGTGGTACAGATGCTATGGTAACGCCTGCCTTTGACAAGCCGCTTTCCGAAACAGACTGTGTAAGCTGCGGTCAATGCCGTGTTTTCTGTCCAACGGGCGCTATCAGCATCCGCACCAATATGGATGAGGTCTGGGACGCTATCAACGACCCGGATACACGGGTTATCGCACAGGTTGCTCCTGCTGTCCGTGTAGCGGTAGGCGATGCCTTCGGATTAACAAAGGGACACAGTGTCATGGGCAAGCTGGTAGCAGTTCTTCACCGCATGGGCTTTGATGAGGTTTACGACACTACCTTTGCAGCAGACCTTACCATTATGGAGGAGTCCAAGGAATTTTTAAGCCGTGTGGAAAAGAATGAAAAATTACCTCTGCTAACTTCCTGCTGTCCTGCATGGGTAAAATTTGTATGTGACCAGTATCCTGAGTTTAAAGATAATTTATCTACCTGTCGTTCCCCACAGGGAATGTTCTCGGCAGTTATTAAGGAATATTACAAAAATCCGGAAAGAAGCCAGAATAAGAAAACCTTCGTGGTTTCCATTATGCCATGTACAGCAAAGAAAATGGAAATCCTGCGCTCTAACAATTTCACTCACGGAGAACAGGATACCGACATTGTACTGACTACTACGGAAATCATCCGCATGATTAACAATTCCGGTATTGACTTTGCATCTCAGGAAACAGAGGCATGCGATATGCCCTTTGGCTTTGGTTCCGGTGCAGGCGCTATCTTCGGTGTGACCGGAGGCGTTACAGAAGCGATGCTTCGCCGCCTTGCTGACGACCATAATAAAGCGACCATGGATGCCATTGCAGAAGCAGGGGCTCGTGGTGACGATGGAATTAAAGAATTCACTGTAAATTATAAAGGCACTGACTTAAATGTCTGCGTTGCCAGCGGACTTGCCAATGCACAGACTGTTATGGAAGATGTGAAAAGCGGAAGAAAGCATTACCATATTATTGAAATCATGGCATGCCGCAGAGGATGTATCATGGGCGGCGGACAGCCTCCAAGAGCCGGTGACCGTACCAAATCAGCCCGCCGTGACGGACTGTATCAGGCAGACCATGTAACAAGCATTCGCAAAGCAGATGAAAATCCATTAATTCTTTCTCTTTACGATACATTATTAAAAGATAAAACACATGAACTGCTTCATGTAGATGAATACTAATATTATCTTTCAAAATTAAACTAGAATATCTGCCCTTTTTATGCACCACAGTCTATGTTCACTTTGAGCCTACAGGCTCAAAGATGTACTCGACAAATTTGCTAAAAATGGGCAGATATTTTATTTTGAACCTAATATATTTTATTTATAAATATTGAATTACTGCTCCTAAAGCTTCTGCTTCTTTTTCCTCATGGGTAATACAGATAACTGTTTTCCCTTCACAGCTTTTCTTCAAAAACAGGATAACCCTTTCTTTCATGTCTTTGTCTAATCCTTTGAAGGGTTCGTCTAAAAACAGTATATCCCATTTTGCATATAATGCTCTTAAAATTGCCACACGTCTTTTCATTCCTCCGGATAACTCTTTTACAGGCTGATGAGAACATTCCAGAAGGCCTACTTCTTCTAATCCTTTTTGGACTTTTTTTAAAAATTCTTGTTTCCCCTCTTTTTTTTCTCTTTGAACAAGACGAATATTAGAAAGTACATTTAAGTTTTCACAAAGCCTATCCTCTTGAAAGACAACACTGATATCTTTACCTTCCATTCCTGTTATCTTGCCATTGTCTGCCTTTTCCAATCCAATTAGAATACGAAGTAACGTAGTTTTGCCTTTTCCGGAAGGAGCCATAATACAAGTTATCTGACCTTCTGCAAGCTCCATATTTAGATTTTCCAACACTTGTTTATCTTGATAACTTTTATATAAGTTTTCTATTTTAATTGCCATTTCTATACTTCCTCTATCCACCGAACTGTTTTATCCATCACTGCCAAAAAGATTTTTTCAAATACCATACTGATTAAAATAATTACCATGGTCCATGCAAAAAGGTCTGGTGTATCAAGATATACCTTTGCTTCATACAGTTTCTCACCTATAGAACCATCAGGAATTCCAATTACTTCAGCAGCTACTCCTGCCTTCCAGCACAGTCCTAAAGACACACTGCATCCTGCCCTGAAAAACGGCAAAACTTCAGAGAGATAAATATAGCATATTTTATTTTTTCCTGATATCCCAAAAACCTGTGCCATTTCCAAAAGATTTTTATCTGTATTGTGAATACCATTTAATACATTGGTATACATCACAGGGAATACCATGAGAAAAGAAATGGTCACAGAGAGGTTTTCTGAAGGAACCCAAATTAAAATTAAAATAACAAAAGACGCAACCGGAACGGATTTCATAGCAAGAATAAGAGGCGCAAAAAATTCCTGTATTTTAGTAAATTTTGATGCGATACTTCCTCCCAACACTCCTGCTAAAACCCCAAGGAAAAATCCTCCGATAATGCGACAGAAAGAAAATCCAATGGTTTTCCAAAAAGAGCCTTCAAAAATCAAAACACTGAGCCTTTTTAGAACAGCAACAGGAGATACTAATAGTATCTCCTGCTTCAGCCATATACTGGCTATTTCCCATATAAGCAGCCAGAAAACCACTGCCCATAATTTTATTTTTTTACTGGATGTAATAGAAGTCATTCTCTGGTATTTCTCCTCCTACTGCCTGAGGATTTTGTGCATTTAAAACTTCCAGATATCCTGAAAGTTTCTCTTTCATTTCCTCTCCATCTATGCAGACAATATTGCAGGCAGGCAATGCCTTCTCCGCAACTGCTGCCGGTACAATATCATACTTTTCAATTAATTGTGCGGCATCTTTTACATTCTCATTTACATAGTCCACAGAAGTATGATATTCCTTTAAGAACTCCTGTATTTCTTCTGGATTTTCTTCTGCAAATTCCTTGCGGGCAACTACTACACCGGTAATCATACTACTTTTCTGTTCCCCATCTTTTTGTAATGCATCCCATTCCTTTGTTAAATCAAGAGCTGTTCTAATCTGAGAATTTTTTGCCTGTGCTGTAGTTACAAAAGGCTGGGGTAACATGGCAACACTATTTTCCTGGCTTGCCAGAGCTGCAACACATTCAGAATGTTCGCTTTTCCATTCAATGGTAACATCTGTTTCTGGATTAATCCCATTAGAAGATAAAATGTAATTTAAAGCATATTCCGGAGTTGCACCTTTTCCGCTGGCATAAATGGTCTTTCCTTTTAAATCTGCTGCACTTTGTATGGTTTCTCCATTCTCTACAATATATAACACTCCTAACGTGTTAATTGCCAAAACCTGAATTTCTCCTTCTGTTTTATTATAGAGAACAGAAGCCAAATTTGCCGGAATTGCGGCAATATCTGTTTCTCCCTGTAAAAGCTTTGGTGAAACTTCATCTACAGAAGCTACTATGGAAAAATTATAATCGGAATTTTCCATCATTTCTACAAGTCCCATTGCTGTCGGACCTTTTAATGCCATAATATCCACATCTATAGGTGCTTTCTCTGTTTTTTCAGCCACCTCTTCTCTTGTTTCTTTGGGATTTTCTGTTTCTTTTTCTGCTTTCCCACATCCTGCAAAAGCTGTAACCATCATTGCTGCTGCCAACAATATTGCCGTTATCTTTTTCTTCATTTTCTATTCCTTTCTGGGGAAAGTTTATTTTATAATTCTTACTCTGTATACTTCCTCAATTGATTTTAATGCCTGAGCTACTTCTTTAGAAATCGGTGAAGTAACATCAATCATGGTATAAGCAAAATCACCTTTACTTTTGTTAATCATATTGGCAATATTGACTCCTGCATCACCTAATACTTTTGTGAACTGAGAAATCATATTTGGAATATTCTTGTGGTTTATAGTTAAACGCCCTGCATCAATACAGGTACCACCATCACAGCTTGGATAATTTACTGAATTTTTAATGTTTCCATTTTCCAAATAATCCATAAGCTGTTTTACTGCCATAACTGCACAGTTATCCTCAGATTCTTCCGTAGAAGCTCCAAGATGAGGTGTTACTAAAGTATTCGGTGCATTAGCAACGGTAGGATTTGCAAAGTCTGTCACATATTTTTTCATTTTTCCGGCTTTTAATGCTTCGCAAACAGCTTCTTCATCTACCAGCAAATCTCTGGCAAAATTCAAAAGAACCACATCCTCTTTCATCTGAGCGATTTCTTCTTTTCCAATCATCTTTTTCGTTGCATCTGTTAAAGGTACATGAATGGTAATATAATCACAGTCACGATATATCATATTAATATCATTGATATGGTATATACTTCTTGATAAATTCCATGCTGCATCTACCGAAATATATGGATCATATCCATACACTTCCATTCCCAGATGAATTGCTGCATTGGCAACGCGCACTCCAATAGCACCAAGTCCAATAATACCTAATTTTTTACCGCTGATTTCACATCCTGCAAATTGCTTTTTCTGCTTTTCTGCTCTTTTGGCAATATCCTCTGTTACATCCTGTTTTTCCAGCCACTCAATGCCTCCGATAATATCTCTGGATGCCAGCAGCATTCCTGCGATTACCATTTCTTTTACTCCGTTAGCATTTGCTCCCGGTGTATTAAATACCACAACACCCTTTTTTGTCATTTTTTCTAAAGGAATGTTATTCACACCTGCTCCGGCTCTTGCCACAGCTGCTGTTTTTTCATTCACTTCCAGATTATGCATATCTGCACTTCTCACCAATATAGCATCTGCTTCCTGCATACAATCCGTATTTTCATATTTTGCAGGAAACTTATCAAGCCCTACCGCTGAAATTGGATTTAAACAATAATACTCATACATACTTCAAATTTCCCTCCTCAAAGTTCTTCATAAATGCTACCAGCTCTTTTACTCCTTCCATAGGCATTGCATTATAGAGACTGGCACGCATACCACCTACCGTACGATGTCCTTTTAAATTATATAAGCCTGCTTGTTCTGCTTCTTTTACAAATTTAGCATCCAACTCTTTATTTCCTGTAACAAATGGAATATTCATAAGAGAACGATCCTCTTTTATTACTGTACCCTGGAACATTTTACTACTGTCTAAGAAATCATACAGCATCTTCGCTTTTTCTTCGTTGTATTTTTTCATAGCTTCCAGTCCGCCCTGTTTTTTCAGCCATTGAAATACTTTGCCACACATATAAATACAATATGTATTTGGAGTATTATAAAGAGAATTAGCGTCTGCATGGGTTTTAAATCGTAACATGGTAGGCGTTTCAGGAATTACATCCTCGGAAATCAAATCCTCTCGAATAACAGAAATCACCATACCTGCCGGTCCGATGTTTTTCTGAACACCTCCGTACATAATCCCATATTTCTCTATATCCACCGGTTCTGACAAAAAACAGGAAGATACGTCAGCCACCAAAGGTTTTCCCTTGGTATTTGGAAGTGTTTTAAACTTCGTACCGTAAATTGTGTTATTTTCACAGATATATACATAATCTGCATGTTCATCAATTTCTAAATCACTGCAATCCGGTATATAAGAATACATCTTGTCCTCAGAAGATGCTATTTTATTCGCTTTTCCGTATTTCTGTGCTTCCTGCCATGCCTTTTTTGCCCACTGACCTGTTACAATATAATCTGCCACTTTATTTTTCATAAGGTTCATAGGAATTGCCGCAAATTGCTGGCTGGCACCACCCTGCATAAACAGAACTTTATAGTTATCAGGAATATGAAGTAATTCCCGAAAATCTGCTTCTGCTTCTTCTAAAATTCTCTCAAACATCTTCGAGCGATGACTCATTTCCATCACAGACATTCCGCACCCTCTGTAATCCAACATTTCTTCCGATGCTTCTCTTAATACTTCCTCCGGTAATACTGCAGGTCCTGCTGAAAAATTATATACTCTGCTCATGACTCATCCTCCTCTAAATGCCTTTTACAAAAGTGTGCCATCTACTCCTCCTGGGAATACATGGCACCTCTTTTGCTTATTCTTTATGATAAACCTTTCACTTATATCTGTCAATAAAAACATTTGTCTTTATACAGAAGACAATTATGATAAATCATCTTCATCAAAAGCATCTTCAATATTTGCTCCTGCCGGAACCATTGGAAATACCTTATCATCACTGTCAATCATACAATCCAAGACAACCGTTGTATTCAGTTCAATGGCTTTTGCAATAGCTTTTGGCAATTCTTCTTTTGTTGTAACACGAATACCCACTGCACCCATTGCCTCAGCCAGTTTCACAAAATCTACTTTATCCTGTAAAACTGTATTTGAATATCTTCCCTCATAAAATAAAGTCTGCCACTGACGTACCATACCCAATACCTGATTATTAACCACTACCTGAATAAGAGGCATATTATTTCTGGTAGCTGTGGCAATTTCATTCATATTCATACGGAAACAACCATCTCCTGCAACATTGATGACAATCTTGTCAGGGTTTCCCATTTTTGCTCCAATGGCAGCTCCCAATCCATATCCCATAGTTCCCAGTCCTCCGGAGGACAAAAAGGTTCTCGGCATATTATACTTATAATACTGGGCTGCCCACATCTGATGCTGTCCTACTTCTGTAACAATAATGGCATTTCCCTTTGTCTGTCTGTACAATTCTTCAATGATTGCCGGTCCGGTAAGCCCTTCCTGTCTATATTTTAAAGGATATTTCTCTTTTAACTGTTCAATATAATGAATCCATTCTTCTCTCTGACAAGGACTTAATCTTTCGTTTAATTGTTTGAGGATTTCTTTTGCATCTCCTACAATACTGCAGTCCACTAATATATTTTTGTTAATTTCCGCAGCATCTACATCAATATGAATTACTTTTGCATTTCTTGCAAAATTTCTGGGATTTCCGATTACACGGTCTGAAAATCTGGCTCCTACAGCAATCAAAAGGTCACACTTTGTCACACCCAGATTTGATGCTTTTGTTCCATGCATCCCCAACATTCCTGTATAATAAGGATCTTCTCCTGAAAATACACCTTTTCCCATCAAAGAGTCTGTTACCGGAATTTGAAGATTATGAGAAAGCTTACGCACTTCCTCCCATGCACTGGAAGCCACTGCCCCTCCTCCTACAAAGAGGAAAGGACATTTTGCCTGTTTAATCATTTCTACTGCACAATCAATATCTTCCTGTCTAATCTCTGCCGTATATGGCTTTACAGGTGTAGGTACGTAAGGTTTAAATTCCGTTGTATTTGCTGTAATATCCTTTGGAATATCTACCAGAACCGGTCCCGGTCTTCCGCTTTTTGCAATTACAAAAGCCCGTCGAATGGTCTTTGCCAGCTTTGTAACATCTTTTACAATAAAACTATGCTTCGTAATAGGCATTACCACTCCTGCAATATCTACTTCTTGAAAACTATCTTTTCCAAGTAAAGGCAGTCCTACATTGCAGGTAATGGCAACAACAGGAATAGAGTCCATCTGTGCAGTTGCAATACCGGTTACTAAATTTGTTGCTCCCGGACCGCTGGTAGCCAGACATACGCCTACTTTTCCTGTGGAACGTGCATATCCGTCTGCCGCATGAGCTGCCCCCTGTTCATGAGAAGTCAGCACATGGCGAATTTCTCCCTGATGCTTATATAATTCGTCATATATATTTAGAATGGTTCCTCCCGGATATCCGAAAACAGTGTCTACTCCCTGTTCCTTCAAACATTCTATCACAATCTGTGCTCCTGTCATCTGCATAAGCAAAACCTCCCCTTCCTCTTATTGTTTTGGTATTTCCAATACAGCGCCTCTGTTTCCGCTGGTCACCATAGATGCGTAACGTGCCAGATAGCCTGTGGTTACCTTCGGCTCTTTTGGCTGCCACTGTGCCCTTCTCTTTTCCAGCTCCTCATCCGAAACAAGAAGCTCCAGTCTGGTATTTGGAATATCTACACGAATACGGTCGCCTTCCTGCACCAGTGCAATCGGGCCTCCCACTGCTGCTTCCGGTGAAATGTGACCGATGGATGCTCCTCTTGACGCTCCGGAGAAACGACCATCTGTAATCAATGCAACGCTGGAACCTAATCCCATACCTGCAATGGCTGAAGTAGGATTTAACATTTCACGCATACCCGGACCGCCCTTTGGTCCTTCATAACGAATGACCACTACATCTCCCGCTTTAATTTCGCCGCCTTTAATTGCACAAATAGCATCTTCTTCACAGTCAAACACTCTTGCCGGACCTTCATGTACCATCATTTCTTCACAGACAGCGCTCCGTTTTACAACACCGCCGTCAGGTGCCAGATTTCCTGTTAATACAGCCAGTCCGCCTGTTTCACTATAAGGATTTTCTACAGGACGGATAACCTCCGGATTTTTATTCACACAGTTGGCAATATTTTCACCTACTGTTTTTCCTGTCACTGTCATGCAGTCCAGATTTAACAAGTCTTTCTTTGTCAGTTCATTCATAACAGCATAAACGCCGCCTGCTTCATTTAAATCTTCCATATAAGTATAACCTGCCGGTGCTAAATGGCAAAGATTTGGTGTTTTTTCGCTGATTTCATTGGCAAAAGTAATATCAAAATCCCAGCCGATTTCATGAGCAATAGCCGGAAGGTGAAGCATACTGTTGGTAGAACAGCCAAGTGCCATATCTACTGTTAAAGCATTTAAAACTGCCTCTTTTGTCATAATATCTCTTGGACGTATATTTCTGCGGTACATTTCCATAACCTGCATACCTGCCTGTTTTGCCAGCTTTATACGCTCAGAATACACAGCGGGAATGGTTCCGTTTCCTTTTAATCCCATTCCCAACACTTCGGTCAGACAGTTCATACTGTTGGCAGTATACATACCGGAACAGGAACCGCATGTCGGACATACATTATTTTCAAATTCTTCTACATCTTCCTCTGTCATAGTTCCTGCACTGTAAGCTCCTACTGCTTCAAACATGGAAGAAAGACTTCTCTTTTCACCTCTTACCCTGCCTGCCAGCATAGGACCGCCACTTACAAAGACAGTCGGTACGTTAATACGAGCCGCTGCCATTAAAAGTCCCGGCACGTTTTTATCACAGTTTGGAACCATGACAAGGGCATCAAACTGATGTGCCATTGCCATCGCTTCTGTAGAGTCTGCAATTAAATCTCTGGTAACAAGGGAATATTTCATGCCGCTGTGTCCCATAGCAATTCCGTCACAAACTGCAATTGCCGGAAATACCACCGGTGTACCTCCCGCCATGGCAACCCCCATTTTGACTGCATTTACAATTTTATCTAAATTGATATGCCCCGGAACAATTTCGTTATAAGAACTGACAATCCCTACCAAAGGTCTTTCCATTTCTTCTTTTGTCATTCCTAAAGCATGAAATAAAGAACGATGAGGTGCCTGCTGCATCCCTTTTCTTACTGCATCACTTCGCATATCTTTCCTCCTGTAATTTACTGTATTTTTTCTATAATCAAGTCTCCCATTTCTCCTGTAGAAACTTTTTTCATATTTTCTGACATAATATCGGATGTCCGATAACCTTCATTTAACACTGCATTTACTGCATTTTCAATAGCTTTTGCTTCTGTTTCCAGAGAAAACGAATAACGTAAAAGCATAGCTGCAGATAGAATTGCTGCTATTGGATTTGCAATTCCCTTTCCTGCGATGTCCGGTGCAGAACCATGTGATGGTTCATACAATCCAAAACTGGTTTCATTTAAACTTGCAGAAGGCAACATTCCAATAGAACCGGTCAGCATACTTGCTTCATCTGACAAAATATCCCCAAACATATTCTCTGTGAGAATGACATCAAACTGTTCCGGGTTGCAGATTAGCTGCATAGCACAATTATCTACCAGCATGTGCTCTAAAGTGACTTCCGGATAGTCAGCTGCCACTTCCTCTGTTATTTTTCTCCACAACCGGGAAGAGTCCAAAACATTTGCCTTATCCACACTGGTAACTTTTTTCTTTCTTTTCATGGCTGTCTCAAAGGCCTTTTTGGCAATTCTGCGAATTTCGGTTTCATCGTAGGTAAGTGTATCTACTGCCTTTGTAATGCCGTTTTCTTCAAAAGTTTTTCTCTCACCGAAGTAAAGACCTCCTGTAAGCTCCCTTACAATCATTAAGTCAATTCCTGTTTGATAAAATTGTTCTTTTACAGGACAGGCATCCTTTAGAGCCTCATATAAATATGCCGGTCTTAAATTAGCAAAAAGTTTCAATTCTTTTCGCAACTTTAAAAGTCCTGCTTCCGGTCTTTTCTCAGGTGACAGGCGATACCATGGTGAAGTTTTAGCATCTGCACCTACCGCTCCCATTAAAACGGCATCTGCACTTTTTGCCTTTTTTATGGTTTCATCTGTCAATGGTTCTCCATAAACATCAATGGATGCACCTCCTAGTAACAACTCTTCATAGGAAAATTTATGTCCGTAGACTTTTGCTGTAGCATCCAGTACTTTTCTGGCTTCTTTTATAATTTCCGGACCAATTCCGTCTCCAGGCATTAAAGCGATTTTATATTCCATATCCGTCCCCCCATTTTCTCAAATTAAATTATTACTATGATAAGCCTTTTTTCACCACAATTCAAGCAATAATAAAACAGAGAGGTATGCTTTTTTGTTATGGTTTCCATTCTTTTTAAGCAATACCTCTCTTTTCCCTTATTCTTCCGTATTATTAAATAGTTTGCAGTTTCTTTCACAGGCGCTGGCCGTTCCTGCACAGCCTCCTAAAGCGCTTTCTCTTAATTCAAAAGGAAGGCATCTTCCCACATGATACATTGCCTCTGCCATTTCATCAAAGGGGATAATCTGATGAATGCCGGCAAGAGCCTGTTCCGCACAGATTAAGGCATTGGATGCACCAATAGAATTACGGTTTTGGCAAGGCGCTTCCACCAAACCAGCTATGGGATCACAGACCAATCCCAATAAATTAGAAAGAGCCCCTGTGGCTGCCCACAGACACATTTGAGGACTTCCTCCCATCATTTCCACCGCCGCTGCCGCTGCCATTGCCGAAGCAGCCCCTACTTCTGCCTGACATCCTGCTTCAGCACCAGATACTGACGCATTTCGCATCAATAAATAGCCTACTGCTCCCGCTGTATAAAGCCCATTCAATAATTCCTCATCGGACAAATCAAATTCTTCCTGCAAAGCAAACAACACACCGGGAACCACTCCAGAAGACCCTGCTGTAGGCGCTGCTACAATAACACCCATAGACGCATTTACTTCTAAAACTGCCATGGCATACGTAATGGCTTTTGATAAAACTGTTCCACAGATAGATTTTCCGCTTAATCGGTAATTTTCAAGCATTTTCGCTTCTCCGCCAATTAAACCGCCCATAGATTTTTTCGGATTTTTCAAAGGTTCTTTTGCAGAATTTCTCATAATTTCTAAAGCTGTTCTCATTTTTTTCTCTACTTCTGTCTCAGAAATTTTAGAAAATTCTACTTCTCTTTTTTTCATAATCTGAGAAATCGGAAATCCTGTCTCCTGGCATAGTTTCAATAGTTCTGCTCCATTGTTAAATTCCATTTCCCATTCCTCCTATAATTGCACCAATGTAATATCAGAAACAAGAGGATTTTCTCTTATCCTCTCCAACACCCCTGCTGGTATTTTCTCGTCAGATTCCACTACCGTAAATGCCGCCGCACCTTTTTCTTCTCGAAACAAACGCATAAATGCAATATTTACCCCTTCTTCGCTCAAAACCCGTGTAATATGGGCTACAACTCCCGGCTTATCTGTCTGACTTACAATTAAGGTACTGTATTCTCCTGTAAAATCCACTTCAATCTGATTTAATTTTACAATTTTTACTTTTCCGCCTCCAATGGAAACACCTCGAACAAAGAGCTTTTCACCCATTGTCCCTTCTATCTCCATATCTGCTGTATTCGGATGAATTGCTGTATCTTCCTGCTCTGAAATGGAAAAGCTATAATCAATTCCCTGTTCCTTTGCCAGCCTTAAAGAATCACGAATACGCAAATCATCGGTTTCAAATCCCATAATTCCACCTAAAAGTGCTCTGTCCGTACCATGTCCCTGATAAGTTCTGGCAAAAGAACCATACAAGGTAAAATGCACACTTTTAATTTCTCCGGGAAAAAGCTTTCTTGCTAAAAGAGCCATAGAGGCTGCGCCAGCCGTATGAGAACTGGAAGGTCCGACCATATTAGGACCAATTACTTCAAATAAACTGATAAATGCCATATTTCTATCTCCTTTTATGCAAAAAAGGTACTGTAGGTTTTATCCTTCAGCACCTCTTATTCCTCTTATTCTGCAGCACCATCACTTGCTTTTTCTACTTCAGCGATTGCGCCTTTTCTCATTGGAATTCTGCAGTTTCTATTATTTCCAAATTCTACAATAACATCTTCTTCTGTAATGTCGATTAAAATTCCATAGAAACCACTGGTTGTAACAATACTATCCCCAACCTCCATAGAAGCCAGCATACTTTTTACTCTCTGCTGTTCTTTTTTCTGTGGGCGCATAATCATAAAATACATTAAAAGAAAAAATACAATCAATGGTATAAACAAGCTAACCATACTTCCTGCACCTGCTGCTGATAATAACATCTTACTTCCTCCTGAAAAAATAATCTTTGTCTGTCAGACTTATAGACATTAGTGTCATAATACACAATTTTCGACTTTTCTTCAAGTGGTTTTTCTGTATTTCACCAATTTTAATACTTTTTTTATACTCAGCTTCAGTCCTTAGGACCTGCTGCCATACTTTCTAGTTTTTTCTGCTTATATTCCTCATAATGCCCTTCATCCAGAGCATTTCTGATTTCTTCCATCATAGTATTATAAAAATATAAATTATGCAGAACACACAAACGCATACCCAGCATTTCTTTGGCTTTCAGCAAATGACGGATATAAGCTCTGCTATAATGACGGCATGCCGGACACTGACATCCTTCTTCAATCGGACGGGAATCCAATTCGTATTTTGCATTAAATAAATTGATTTTGCCAAAATTTGTATACACATGTCCGTGGCGACCATTTCGGCTTGGATATACACAGTCAAAGAAGTCCACACCTCTTGATACTGCTTCCAAAATATTAGCAGGTGTTCCAACTCCCATAAGATAAGTTGGCTTATTTACCGGCAGATGAGGTACAACACTATCCAAAATACGATACATTTCTTCGTGAGTTTCTCCCACTGCCAATCCACCTACTGCATATCCATCTAAATCCATCTTAGAAATAGTTTCTGCATGAGCAATACGGATATCATCATAAATAGCTCCCTGATTAATTCCAAATAAAAGCTGATGAGGATTTACGGTATCTTCCAAACTGTTCAATCTTGCCATTTCATCCTTACATCTTTGAAGCCATCTTGTAGTACGGTCTACAGATGCCTGCACATATTCTCTGCTGGCAACACTGGAAGGACATTCATCAAATGCCATGGCAATGGTAGAACCTAAATTAGATTGGATTTGCATACTTTCTTCTGGTCCCATAAAAATCTTTCTGCCATCTACATGAGAATTAAAATATACTCCCTCTTCTTTAATTTTTCTCAATTTTGATAAAGAAAATACCTGAAAACCACCGGAGTCTGTCAAAATCGGCTTGTCCCAATTCATAAATTTGTGAAGACCACCCAGTTGTTTTACTACTTTATCTCCCGGTCTTACATGAAGGTGATAAGTATTTGAAAGTTCTACCTGTGTTTTTATTTCCTGTAAATCCATAGTAGACACAGCCCCTTTAATGGCTGCTGCGGTTCCCACATTCATAAAAACCGGAGTTTCAATAGTTCCATGAACGGTTTCCATACGAGCTCTTTTGGCTTTGCCTTCCTGTTTTAATACTGTATACATTAATTATTTCCTCTTTTTCTATTCTCTTATTTCTTGCTGTCGTACAGATTATTCTATCATAAGCCTATTTTAAACGCAACGGTTGTAAAATATTTACGATTGTTTTTTTCAAAATTTTGTCGTATAATGACTTTGATTTTTTTATACATATATAAATAAGTAGAAACACACACATAGAGGAGGTTTCTGACAATGTCAGAAGATAAAAAAATTAAAAATACCTTTTATACCTTAGGAATTGATATTGGATCTACAACTGTAAAAATCGCAATTTTAAATCAAAAACATCAAATTATGTTTGCTGATTATGAGCGGCATTTTGCTGATATTCAAAATACTCTGGCAAGACTTCTTGACAAAGCATATCAGACTATGGGAGAAATTTCCGTGATACCCGTTATCACTGGTTCCGGAGGACTTACTTTAGCAACTCATTTAACCATCCCGTTTGTACAGGAAGTAATTGCTGTTTCATCCTCCTTAGAAGAACTGGCACCTCAAACAGACGTTGCCATCGAACTGGGAGGAGAGGATGCCAAAATCATTTATTTTGAAGATGGCAATGTAGAACAGCGTATGAATGGTATCTGCGCCGGTGGTACAGGTTCTTTTATTGACCAAATGGCTTCTCTTTTACAGACAGATGCTCCGGGACTTAATGATTATGCGAAAAACTACAAAGCTCTTTATCCTATTGCAGCCCGCTGCGGTGTTTTTGCAAAAACAGATATTCAGCCTTTAATTAACGAAGGTGCTACAAAAGAAGACCTATCTGCTTCTATTTTTCAGGCTGTAGTAAACCAGACAATCAGCGGTCTTGCCTGTGGAAAACCAATTCGTGGGCACGTAGCTTTTTTAGGCGGTCCTCTGCACTTTCTCTCTGAACTGAAAGCTGCATTTATCCGTACTTTAAAACTGGATAAGGAACACACCATTGTACCTGAAAATTCGCACTTATTTGCCGCAATAGGTTCTGCTTTAAACGCAAAAGAAGATGCTCCTGCATTTTCTATTACTGCCATGCGTGACAAACTGCAGGCATCTATTAAAATGGATTTTGAAATTGACCGTATGGAGCCCTTATTTGCTTCTCAACAGGAATATAATGTCTTTAATGAGCGTCAAAGCCGTTATAATGTAAAAACAGCTCCCCTTGATACTTACAGCGGAAACTGTTATTTGGGAATTGACGCAGGTTCTACCACTACCAAGGCTGCCCTTGTAGGAGAAGACGGTTCTTTGTTGTATTCCTTTTACAGTAACAATAATGGAAATCCTTTGGCAACTTCCATCAAAGCCATTCAGGAAATTTACAGCCAGCTTCCTGCCGGCGTTAAAATTGCCTATTCCTGCTCTACCGGATATGGAGAAGCTTTAATTAAGGCAGCTCTTCTGTTAGATGAAGGAGAAGTTGAAACTGTATCTCACTACTATGCTGCTGCCTTTTTTGATCCAGAAGTAGACTGTATCTTAGACATTGGCGGTCAGGATATGAAATGCATTAAAATTAAAAATCAAACCGTAGACAGTGTACAGCTCAATGAAGCCTGCTCCTCGGGATGTGGTTCTTTTATTGAAACCTTTGCAAAATCCTTAAATTACAGTGTAGAAGATTTTGCCAAAGCTGCCCTTTTTGCCGAAAATCCTATTGATTTAGGTACACGTTGTACTGTATTTATGAACTCCAAAGTAAAACAGGCACAGAAAGAAGGCGCTTCCGTTGCAGATATCTCTGCCGGTCTTGCTTATTCTGTTATCAAAAATGCTCTGTATAAAGTAATCAAAGTTTCTGATGCTTCTGAACTTGGAAAACATATTGTTGTTCAGGGCGGCACCTTTTATAACGATGCTGTACTTCGAAGCTTTGAAAAAATTGCCCAATGCGAAGCTATTCGTCCTGATATTGCAGGAATCATGGGCGCTTTCGGCGCTGCTTTAATTGCAAGAGAACGTTATAGCAAGGATAAGGCAACCTCTATGCTGCCTATTGAGAAAATCAATTCTCTGGAATATAAAACTACTATGGCAAACTGCAAGGGCTGTACCAATAACTGCCGCCTTACTATTAATAAGTTTTCCGGTGGTCGTCAATATATTTCCGGAAACCGCTGTGAGCGTGGAATAGGAAAAGAAAAAAATAAAGAGCAAATTCCAAATTTATACGAATATAAATACAAACGTCTATTTTCCTATGAGCCTTTAACTGCTGATAAAGCAACACGAGGAAAAGTCGGGCTTCCAAGAGTTTTAAATATGTTTGAGAATTATCCTTTCTGGTATACCTTCTTTACTGAACTAGGATATCAGGTAATACTCTCTCCTACCTCTACACGAAAGATTTACGAACTTGGAATTGAGTCTATCCCAAGTGAGTCAGAATGTTATCCTGCCAAAATGGCACATGGGCATGTATCCTGGCTGATTAAACAGGGTGTAAACTATATTTTTTATCCCTGTATTCCTTATGAACGCCAGGAATTTAAAGACTCTGTAAACCATTTTAACTGCCCAATAGTAACTTCTTATGCAGAAAATATTAAAAATAACATAGATGAACTAAAAAATCCTAATATTCGTTTTCACAACCCATTTCTGGCGCTGAGCAGCGAAGAAATTATCACAAAACGTTTAGTGGAAGAATTTCCTGATATTCCTTCCAAGGAAGTAGAAAAAGCTGCTCATGATGCATGGAAAGAAATGAGAAAATGCAGAAATGACATTATGCGAAAAGGAGAAGAAGTCCTTCGTTATCTTGAAAAAACAGGAAGACGAGGCATTGTTCTGGCAGGACGTCCTTATCACATTGATCCGGAAATTAACCACGGTATTCCAGAATTAATTACCTCTTATGGAATTGCAGTACTTACAGAAGATTCTGTCTCTCATCTTGCTCCTATTGAGCGACCTTTGAGAGTTAATGATCAATGGACTTACCATACTCGTCTATATGCTGCAGCAAATTTTGTAAAGGAAAAAAACAATCTGGATTTAATTCAATTAAACTCTTTCGGCTGCGGTCTGGATGCTGTAACTACAGATGAAGTCAATGAAATTTTATCTAACAGTGGAAAAATTTATACCTGCCTGAAAATTGATGAAGTGAATAATCTGGGTGCTGCCAGAATTCGTGTGCGCTCTTTAATTGCTGCACTGAAAGTAAAAGAACAACAAAAAATAGAAAGAGAAATACACCCTTCTTCTATTGAACGTGTTTCTTTTACAGAGGAAATGAGAAAAAAATATACTATCTTGTGTCCTCAAATGTCTCCTATCCACTTTAATATTTTAGAAGCTGCTTTTAACACTAGTGGTTATCATTTAGAAGTTTTAGGAAACGGAAATAAAGAAGCTGTTGATGTTGGATTAAAATATGTAAATAATGATGCTTGTTATCCATCTTTAATGGTAGTCGGACAAATTATGCAAGCATTACAATCAGGAAAATATGATTTAAACAAAGTGGCAATTATCATGACACAGACTGGCGGAGGCTGCCGTGCTTCCAACTATATTGGTTTTATACGACGTGCTTTAGAAAAAGCAGGTATGGCTCATATTCCTGTTATTTCCCTTAATTTAAGCGGATTGGAAGAAAATCCCGGATTTAAAATAACCGTGAAGCTGGCAACTCGCATTGCTTACGGTGCAGTCTTTGGAGATATTTTAATGAAATGTCTGTATCGTATGCGTCCTTACGAGGCTGTAAAAGGGTCTGCTAACGACCTTCATAAAAAATGGGAAAAACGTTGCATTACTTTCCTCTCAGGAAAACATGTAACCTTCTCTCGCTTTAATCAGCTCTGCCGTCAAATGATACGAGAATTCGATACGCTTCCTATTACAAACGAGAAAAAACCTCGTGTGGGAATTGTAGGTGAAATCCTAGTAAAATTCCATCCCGGTGCCAATAATCATCTGGTTGAGCTTTTAGAAAAAGAAGGTGCAGAAGCTGTATGCCCTGATTTAATTGATTTCATGTGCTACTGCTTCTATAATATGAGTTTTAAATCTCAATACCTTGGTTTCCAAAAGTCTTTTGCTCAGAAGGGTAAACTGGCAATTAAAGCCATTGACTTTATCCGAAAAGCTGCTAATGATGAATTTAAAAAGAGCCGGCATTTCACACCTTCCGCTCAAATTGAAAGTCTGGCAAAAATGGCAGAACCTATTGTTTCCATTGGAAATCAGACAGGAGAAGGTTGGTTCCTTACAGGAGAAATGCTGGAGCTTATTCACGCAGACACCCCAAATATCGTATGCATCCAGCCATTTGGCTGCCTTCCTAATCATATTGTAGGAAAAGGTGTGATTAAGGCAATCCGAAAGGATTATCCTCAGGCAAATATTGTGGCGGTAGATTATGATCCAGGTGCCAGTGAAGTAAATCAGTTAAATCGTATTAAGTTGATGCTTTCCACTGCCTTTAAAAAACTTTCTAATGATTAAAAATATGACCTTAAAAAGAACTGCTACATTTGATTTTCTCTTCAAATGTAACAGTTCTTTTTTCTTACATAATATGAAGTTTTCTTGTAATCTGTATCAGTTTTCTTCCTCCCGGAAGCCCTGCCAATTCTTCTTCTCCCGGCTTTGCAAAATACAAATACAGAAGAAAATAGATACATGCACCTAAACCAATAGCCGGTATCAACGCCAAAAGATTTCCTCCTGGCAAGGCTTTTGTCATCATATAAATAACCTGATAAACTACAAATGCTGCAATTCCCATAAGAACAGCTGCAAAAAGAGCAGGTAAATAAGCAGTTTTCCACGGATTTTTGTAATGCAATTCTTTTTTCAATGCTCTATCATTTAAAATACACATTACCAGTGCATAAACAATCATAGCCAACACAACATTATAAATTCCAAAATCCGTAACAAACATAAGTACTGTAACTACAACGACATCAAATACCAGAGCAATCGCTGCATGAATCATAGGAATATTGGCTTTTCCAATTCCCTGCAATACACCATTGGAAATGTTAGACATACCATTCATAATTACAGTCACTACACCCAGCATCATCAAGAAACCTGCTGTACCATCTGTAGATGGAAATAAAAGTGCTGTAATGGGACCTGCCAGTGCAAAAAGTCCTACCGTACATGGAATGGAAATAAACATACTAAGCCATGTTGCCTTGTCAATTTTTTCCTTAGCAGTCTTTAAATCTCCTCTGGCATAAGCTCCTGAAACCTCTGGCATCATGGAAGTAGGCGCTGTACTTGACAATGTAAGGGGAATATTAATAATTGTCAGGAAAAAGCCACATTCCGCATAAAAGCCTTCTACAACGCTTCCCTTTAACCCCTTCAGCTCTGACACGGAGGTATAAATCATACTGTTAATATAACCATTTACGTTATACAAAAATGCACTTAAAATAATCGGAGCTACAATCATAACAATAATTTTCATAACATCTTTATAGCTCTCGTCAACAGAAACTTTGTCTCTTGCAATTTTTCTCTGAATAGTTTTCTTATTTACCTGATAGACAAACAACATAAAAATAAGTGCAGTTAAAACACCGGCTCCTGTTCCCAGCGTAGCTCCGGCTGCACTCCAGCTTCTCAGTACATCCGGCTTTGCATCTGCAAAATGATGTACCATAAAATTTGCCATTACAAGTGCTACCACTGCTACAGCAATCTGTTCTAAAATCTGAGAAATAGATGTTGGCAGCATATTCCGGTATGCTTGGAAATAACCTCTGAAAACGCCTAAAATACCGGAAATAAAAATGGTAGGTGCTAAAAATTGAAGTGCAAGCCTTGCATTTGCCATTCCATCCGGTACTAAAATAGGTGCACCCACAATACAGAATACTGCAACAGCACCACCTACAATTACGGCATAAAGTAATGCTCCTTTAAAAATCCTCTGAGCATCTCGATATCTCTTAAATGCAAGTCTCTCTGCCATAATCTTTGACACAGCCTGAGGAATACTGAAAGATGCAATCATCAGAAGAATAAAATACACATTCTGTGCAAACTGAAAGCAACCAAAGCTTTCTTTTCCCATAGTACTTGACAGAGGACTTTTATAAATCAGTCCGATAATCTTAGAAATCAGTGCTGCAATCATGAGAAAAGAAGCGTTTTTTACTAATGTATTATCATTTTTCTTTCCCATTTTTATATCCCCTGTCTGTTTTCTATCTGCCAATCAATGGGCGCAAGCCCATTTTGCTCTAAAAACTCATTAGTTTTACTGAAATGTCTGCATCCAAAAAATCCTCTGTATGCAGATAATGGGCTGGGATGCGGCGCTTCTAAAATGAAATGCTTTGGATTATTCAGCATACTATGTTTCGCTTGTGCCGGTCTTCCCCAAAGCAAAAATACAATCGGTCTGTCCTGCTGGTTTAATATACGAATTGCAGCATCTGTAAACTGCTCCCATCCAATTCCTCTGTGGGAATTTGCCTGATGAGCCCGAACCGTCAGTACCGTATTTAACATCAACACACCTTGTCTTGCCCATTTTTCCAGATAACCATTATCCGGTATATAACATCCACAATCATCATGAAGTTCCTGATAAATATTTACCAAAGACGGTGGGATTTCCACCTCCGGTTTTACAGAAAAACAAAGCCCATGTGCCTGTCCGTCATTATGATAGGGATCCTGCCCTAAAATTACTACTTTTACCTCGTCAAGAGGTGTAAAGTGAAATGCATTAAAAATATCATCCGGTGCCGGAAATATCTTTTGTTCCTGATACTCCTGCCCTACCTTTTGAAACAATTCTTTATAATATTCTTTCTTAAATTCAGGCTTTAAAGCTTCCAGCCATTGTCCTTGTAAAGGCGGCATCTGTACTCCTCCTTCTTCTTTTTATCCATCTTTTTAGTTTAGCAGAATATGTCAAAAAATGCAAACACGTAACAGCTTTTTCTTCTATTCTTCCCTATCAGCACAGGATAATTCAAACCAGAATTCTACACCGTTTTCATAATTTTTTACACCGCATTTCTGATGCATACTGTCCATAATCGCCTTTACAATAGAAAGTCCAATACCACTTCCCCCATACTCTCTGGTTCTTGCCTTATCTACTTTATAAAATTTAATCCATACCTTTTCCAAATCTTCTTTTGGAATAATATCACCGGTATTAAAAACCGATACTCTTACTACGTTTCCTTCCTTTTGTGCTTTTACTTCAATTTTTTTCTCATAATCTACATGATTTAAAGCATTAGAAACATAATTTGTCACCACTTCTTCTACTTTAAATTCATCTCCCCATACATAAATGGGCGTTTCCTGTGAAAAAGTCAATTCTGCCTCTTTTTGTCCTGCCAAAAGCTGTGCCGACTGAACAACTCCTCGGATAACTTCTGTTAAATCAAATCTCTCCATAGAAACTTTGTCATTTCCAAACTCCAGTTGATTTAGCGTCAGCAATTTTTTTACCATATTATTCATTTTTCCGGCTTCATCAATAATGACATCACAGTAAAATTCCCTGCTTTCCGGATCATCATTAATACATTCCTGCAATCCTTCCGCATAACCCTGTATTAATGCAATAGGAGTTTTCAATTCATGCGATACATTGGAAAGAAATTCTTTTCGCATCTCATCAATCTGTTCTTTCTTTTCAATATCCTTCTGCAATTCGTTATTGGCTGTTTTTAATTCTGAAATAGTATTTTCCAGTGCTTCTGACATCTTATTTAGATTATTGCCCAGCACACCCATTTCATCCTGCCCAGCACTGTGATATTTCGCTTCAAAATTCAAATTTGCCATTTCCTGAGAAAGGGAACTAAGTTCCTGCAGCGGTCTTGTAATATGCCTTGTCATAAACCAGATAATCACAGAACTTGCCAGAATTGTAAGAATACCAATATACAAAAAGAAAATATTAGAGATTGCTGCACTGTCCTTTAAAGTCTGGGCAGGAGTATTGATTAAAAATGGATTTCCATTATCCAAATTTCCTACCATATTTACAGAATCCATACTTTTTCTGTCATCCGTTTTCTTTTCCACTACATAATTATCCGTTGTTTCAAGAACAGTGTGTTTCCCTTTAGAAAAACTGTCTAAAAATCCAAACTGTGCCTCAGCATAGAGCTTATCTGCATCTCGTGCATAAGCATAAATCTGGTTGGAAGTTTTATGGTCTACTACAATGATTGACAAGTTTTTTTCCTCACAGAATTGCAAAAAATCTGTATCATATTTCAAATAAGCATAATTTTCTGTGCTGTTTACCATTTCAAAAGCTTTTTTTAAAGAATCTGTTTTTTTCGATAAATAAAATTTTTCCAGAAACAGTGTATTTACCAAAAGCATGGCAATCAAAGAAAGACACATAATTCCAATATAGCTGACTGCTACTCGTATTTTTATAGATTTTTTCATCATGATACCTCAAATTTATATCCCATACCCCATATAGTTTTAATATATTCTCCTTTTGCTCCGATTTTGCTTCTCAGCTTTTTCACATGAGTATCAATAGTTCTGGCATCGCCGAAATAATCATAATTCCATACAGAATTTAAAATTTTTTCTCTTGATAAAGCAATTCCCTGATTTTCAAGAAAATAGGTCAAAAGCTCAAATTCTTTATAGCTCAAATCCATTGTCTTTCCATCAATAGAAGCAGTATGGGAAGTCTTATTGATTTCAATTCCTCCTGCACTTAAAATGTCATCAGAGCCTATGGCGCTTGTCCTTCTCAAAATAGCTTCTACTCTCGCCACCAGAATTTTGGGACTGAAAGGTTTTGAAATATATTCATCAACTCCCAGTTCAAATCCTAAAAGCTCATCTCGTTCATCACCACGTGCTGTCAACATAATAATCGGTATCTTAGAGTCTTTTCGGATTTCTCTACATACCTCCCATCCGTCCAGCTTAGGCATCATCACATCCAGAATAATCAATTGAATATCCTTATCTTCATAAAAAGCATCCAAGGCAGCTTCGCCATCACCGGCTTCTAATACTTCATATCCCTGTTTTGTTAAGAAATCGCTTACCAGCTTTCTCATTCTGCTCTCATCATCTACTACAAGTATTTTGCATTTTTCCATGAAAATTCCTCCTTTTTTTAATTGTATCAAATAAATTTGTTAAAAATGTGAATAAACTTTTCTCTCTGCCAATTCTAACATACCCACTCTTATCCCACAATATTTTCCCCTTATTTTTACTATTCTTGACACCACTCTCATGTCTGTGATATAGTGGGACAGAAAAGAATATTAGCAGAATAAGAAGGGGAGCCGAAAGGCTGAGAGGAAGGACCGCTTCGACCCTTGTACCTGATTTGGATCATGCCAACGTAGGAATCTTTTTTTCAAGCTTTCTTTGCCCCTTCTTGTTCTTCTAAAAGAAGGAGGATTTTTCTATGTTTCAATTTTTTATCAATGCAGAAGGTGGTCTCACTACCGCCGGTTATGCAGTCACTATCGTGGCAGCAATTTTATTTACAGTTGTAGCCATTATTCTCGCCGGAAAGGAATCCACAAGAAAAAAATTAAGTATCAAACAGCTGGCTTATTGCTCTATGGCTTTAGCACTTAGCTTTATTACCTCTTATATTAAAATTTTTGAACTTCCTTTTGGCGGCTCTGTTACGGCTTTCAGCATGCTTTTTATTGTATTAATTGCCTATTGGTATGGTCCGAAAGTAGGCATACTTTTAGGATTTGTTTTTGGTATTTTACAGTTTTTACAGGAGCCTTATGTACTTTCCTTTTTCCAGGTATGCTGCGATTATCTCCTAGCCTTTGCTGCTCTTGGACTGGCCGGAATTTTCCGCAAGCAGAAAAATGGGTTGGTAAAAGGATATCTGGTTGCTGTAATTGCCAGAGGTGCTTTTCATGTTTTAGGAGGATATTTATATTGGATGGATTATATGCCTGAAAATTTCCCAAAAGAATTATCTATAGCTTATCCTTTTATCTATAACTACAGCTTTTTGTTGGCAGAAGCTTTGATTACCATTATTTTACTCTCTATACCGGCAGTAAAAAAAGCCTTTGCACAAATTCAGCAAAACGCACTTTCTTAATATATTCAAAAATGCAAGCTTTTTCCTTTGAAAGTCCAGGTACTTTTAATATGGACTCAGAACTTATAGTTCCTTCAACGGATTAAGTACAATAAACCTTGACAATATAATATACTTACCTATGGAACTGGGGGACGTGCTCTCACCTATTCCGAGACCTTACGGAAGGCGGTGATTATTATGAG
>CAJKQE010000010.1 GCA_905201915.1 uncultured Lachnospiraceae bacterium | reverse complement strand
CTCTGTTGTAACAGCTTCATAACGAGAAAGCGCACCATCCTGTTCTCTGCGTTTTCCCTCCCACTGTCCTGACTGTTCCTTTACCAGAAAAGCAAGGCGCTCTCCATATTTTTCCAAATGAAAAAGCCGTTCCAGCATTTTATTTCTTTCCATGCCCTCTAACTTTAAAAACTCAGAAAATTTTCCCTGAGGCAGCACTACGGTACGGAAAAAGTCATCTTTGGAAAGTCCCAGAACTTCTTGGCATTTGGCATTTACCGTTCCTACTCTGTCTGCTAAAATTGCAGGCTCTTCTTCGGTAATATCCACAAATTTTGCACTGTCACTGCGAATACCTCCATCTTTTGTCCTTTTAAAACTTCGAGACACCAGATATTTATGGAGTTGCTTTTCCTGTATGGAAAAAATATATTCTACAGAAGCTTTATATGTACGTTAATATAATTGGTACTGTTTCTGGAAGTAGTCCCATAAAGAGCCAGTGTCATTCCATCTAAAATACTGGTTTTTCCACTTCCTGTAGGGCCGAAAATCCCAAAAAGTCCCTGACTGGTCAGTTTCTCAAAATCGATTTCCTGAACCTCTAAAAAACTATTTAATCCTTTCATTTTCATGGAAATCGGTTTCATTTTCGTCCTCCTCTTTCAAAATTTCCTGCAAAGTTTCTAAAATTTCCTCTTCGGGTAAAATCCCTTTCTTTTCCTGGTAATAATCTAAAAATAATTCTAAAAAACTCTTTTCTGTAAAAACAGTTCCTGTCTTTTTTTGCTCTGTTTCAGGAAAAACAGGAATAACTTCTAAAATATCTTCTTTATAACCTTTTAATTCTTTTAGCTGTTCTTCTCGAATATAGGTATCTGTGTAAATCTGCAAATATACATAACAAGGACGGTTTTGATTTTCCTCACATTTTTTTAACGCTTCTTCATAACTTTTACAAACCCATTTTTCAATAGGCTTTGGATTATCAAAATAGAATTCTTTTACCACAGCTTCTTCCTGAGGGTGCAAAGTGACAAGAGAACATTGTTTTGCAATCACCGTTTCCTGCAAACGATAGGGTAAAGGTGAACCGCTATATCGAATTCTGCCATGACTTCCTATTACTTTTTGTGGTCTGTGTACATGTCCCAAAGCTACATACTGAGCTTTTTCAGGAAATACTTCAGGAGAAAGCAAATAGCTGTTCCCCAGCATCGTTCCCTGTTCTGAACCATCTTTCTTACAACCTAAAGTAAAAACATGGCTTACCAGTACATTTATGGTATCTTCTTGATACCAGCTTGCTTTCTTTTGAAACAATTCTCCTATTTTTTCTGCATAATCTGCTGCCCGTTTCTCATCACTGTCTTCTTCTCGATACAAGACTTCATTTAATGTTTTTTCACTGACATAGGGAATACAGGCAAAAACCGCTTTTTCTCCCTTACAGGAAAAAGAAAATACCCCTTCCTCTAAAGACTCTATTTCAAAATTTCCATATTTACCGGAAGGGATTTTGGTTCGAGGAGTTCCGTAAATGATAATACCATGTTCTCTGGCAAGAGGGACAATGGCTTCCAGACGGGAGGGCTGATCGTGGTTTCCTGCAATCAAAACTACCAGACGCTGCCCCTGTTTACTCAATTCTTTTAATGTATGGTATAAAAGCATTTCTGCTCCTGCAGAAGGATGCCCGTTATCAAACACATCTCCGGCAATACAGATAACATCTGCATTGGTCATATCTGCAATGGAAACAAATTGTTCTAAAACAATTCGCTGTTCTTCCAGCCTGCTTTTTCCTTCCAGAAGTTTTCCGATATGCCAGTCTGCGGTATGTAATATTTTCATAAAATAAACCTGCTGCTTTCTATACGATATTCTTCTCCTATTCTAACATTTGCCGGAAAGGAAAAAAAGAGAATAATGATTTTTTTCAAAAAAGATGTTATAATGGTAAAACGAATGAAATTTGATATAAGAAAGTGAGATGCAAAAATGAAAAATGATTTATTTTCCATAGGACCACTTACCGTACATAGCTATGGTTTGATGATTGCTTTAGGCATTTTAGTTTGTGTTTTCATGGGTATGTATCGTGCAAGAAAGTATGGATACAAAGATGAGGCTGTTTTAGACATTGCTATTTTTGGTATTTTAAGTGGCTTTGTGGGAGCAAAGCTTTTATATGTTCTTGTAGAATTTGACAGCTTTCTGGAAAATCCCATGGACGTATTAGGCTCAGAAGGCTTTGTTGTTTACGGAGGAATTATTGTAGGTGCTTTAGTAGGAATTCTTTACTGTCGCATAAAAAAATTACCTTGTTGGGAATATTTTGACTTGTTGGCTCCTTCTATTGCTGTTGCTCAGGGGTTTGGAAGAATTGGCTGTTTTCTTGCAGGTTGCTGTTATGGCAGGCCAACAGATGCCTTTTGGGGTGTAACATTTCCGGAAGGAAGTTTTGCACCGGCAGGTGTTCCTCTTATCCCTACACAGCTTATTTCTTCAGCGGGAGATTTCATCATTACAGGTATTTTACTTGTATACAGCAAGCATAATAAAAAAGCCGGAAATGTTGGTATTCTCTATATGCTGCTTTACGGAATTGGCAGATTTCTTGTAGAATGTTTAAGAAGTGATGACAGAGGAACCGTTGGACTTCTTTCCACCTCACAGTTTATTTCCATTGGCATTATCCTTTTGGCAATTATACTGTTTTTCAGACATCAAATTTTTAAAAATACGAAAAAAGAAAATAGCGAAGAAGCCTAATAAATAAGGAGATAAACCATTTTTTTCGGTCTATCTCCTTACTTTTTAAAGAAATCTTTTTTTCATTTCTTTTAATCTAAGATAAAATTGTGAATAAAAATCCTGTTCTGTTTCATAAGGCATGATATAAAAAAGCTGCAAAAGCTGAACAGAAAACTGTTTTGATAAAGTTTCGTTTTGTGCTTTTTCCAAAAGCTCCTGTATTTCTTTTAAAAAATAATGCCAGTCTTTTACAAAAACTTCGTATTTGCGAATATCTCCTATTCCCAGCCATTTTTGGATTTTTACCTTTGTCTTTGGTTCCTGAGGACATTCCTTGACCTGAAGAAAATATTGAAAATCATTATTCTCATAAATTCTCCCAAGAGGAAACATACGGCAAAAACCCGGACGAAAGCCGTGAATAGAACATCTTCCCTGTTCATTTAAAAAACTGCATTTTTCTTCTGCACCAGTCATCTTTAGATTGGGAAGAATAATCCCCTCTGCTACCTGTAATTCTATTGCATAAGACAACATTTCTTCAAAACTCTGCTTTAAATTTTGTGCTAAAAGATACACATCATAAGGATCTAAAACAATAGAATGTCCCATACCCTGACAGCATTTCGAACAGCCTTTACAGTCATTGCAGCCGGCCTTTACCATATCCTTATGTCCATATCGTTTTCCATCAGAAATTTCAGATAAATCAATTTCTCTTATCATGGCTTTCTTCCTCCCATTGGTACATATACAATTCGTGCAATGCTCTGGTGGCACAAATATACCCTGCCTGTTTCAGAAGCGGCGTATTTCTTTTCCCGGAAATTCCAAATACCTGATCAAATTCCAAACCCTTTGCCAGATAAAAAGTAGTGACCGTAAGTCCTTTTTGAAATGTAGAGCTATCTTTATCAATATAAAAAGTCTGAGGAAATTTCTCTTTTAAATATTGATAGGCAAAAACAGCCGCTTCCTCTGTGGTGGTAATGACCGCTGCCGTTTCATATTCGTTTTCCTGAAGCTTTAAGTTTTTCAGCGATTCATCCAGCATCTCTGTCAGAGCAGAAAAAGTCTTTTCTTCTACAGGTCTTCCATGACGCTCAAATAATTCTACCCCCTGTACATTGGTAATTTTGTTCGCATAAGATGCGATTTCCACTGTATTGCGGTAGCTTTTATTCATATAAATAACACGTATCTGTTTTCCATAAATTTCCGGTAAAAATTCTAATACATCCTGCACTTCTGCTTCCATAGTCTGTGCTTTGTCACCTAAAATCGTCATTGGACAATGAAACAGTTCTTTTAAAATGATATACTGCAAATAAGAATAATCCTGCATTTCATCAATAACCAAATGCTTCACTGTTTTTTGCTGTGTGGAAGAAAACAGGCGATATTTTAAATAAAGCATGGGATATACATCTTCATAAGGCAATAATCGTTTTTCATAAGAACAGTATGGCAGGGGAGTGAAACCAAAGGATTTTAAAAAGCGGTTATATAAAACATACAAATCTTTTGTTTCGTACATTTTCATGAATTTCCCGTAAAGCATATCCCGTTCTTCTTCCGGTAAAGTACAGTCTTTTAAGGTTTCATATTCGTCTATAAAATATTCCAGCACTGCTTCCATTCTGGAAAGAAGCGGAATATCCTGAAATTTGAAATAAAATAAATTTAAAATCTCCTGTTCTGTTTTCTCAAATCCTTTGTATTCTATGGTCTGGAAATTCATAAGCTCGTCTTCTAATTCTAAAAGAAAAGCTTCCACTTCATCAAGAAAATCTTTTGACTGTTTCCAGCGCATTCTTTTTATCTGCTGTTCGTCTGCAAAAGCAAGCTCTCTTTCAATCTGATGATATCGGTCTTCACAGTCATAAACAAAGGGCTTTAACTCTTTATAGGCATATAAATCGAAACTCATTTCTTGAATATTTTCTTCTCCCAGTTCAGGAAGAATGTGAGAAATATAATCAGAAAAAACACTGTTGGGAGATAAGACTAAAATATTAGAAGATTTTAAATGTTCCCTGTCATGGTATAAAAGATAAGCAATACGATGAAGTGCTACGGATGTCTTCCCACTTCCTGCTGCTCCCTGAATGACCATAATTTTATCTTTTGTATTTCGAATAATGGCATTTTGTTCTTTCTGAATGGTTCGTACAATATTTTTAAGCTGCACATCTCCGTTACTTCCTAATTCAGCTTTTAAAATATCATCATCAATCTTTACATCACTTTCAAATTCATAAATCATTTTTCCATGGCGAATTTTGTACTGCCATTTAGAAGTGATTTCTCCATGTAAAATACCTGCCGGTGCGGTATAACTGGCAGTACCTTTGTCATAGTCATAAAATAAACCGCTTACCGGCGCTCTCCAATCATAAATCAAAGGAACATGTCCTGTCTTTTCAGAAAAATTTCCAATTCCGATATAAAACTGCTCCGGTTCTTCTTCCCCTTCATAACAGAAATCAACTCTTCCGAAAAAAGGAGAGTCTATCATTTTCTCCAGACGTTGGCGATAAGCAAACTGCTCTTGATTAGCATTTACTTGTTGAAAAAGCGCTTGCTGGTTATCAAAATTTTCATACCCATATTGGTCCATCTCTGTATAATTGTCCCAATAATAGGTATGCATGCTTTCTATTTCTTTTTGTCCTTCAGAAAGTGCATGATTAACTTCTTGAATTTTATGTTTCAGTTTTTCGTTAATAAGCGTTAAAAATTCCGTTCCCTGACTCATAGATATTCTCCATAACTTTAATTTTATCAAAGATATTATTATAGCATAGGATGAAGAATACGTCATCTGTCTATCAGGATTTTTTATAAAATTCACATTATAAAAATTATCAACTTACTGTAAAATCAATATTATCTAAACTTTATTCAGATTGAATTAAAACAAGTTCCGCCAATTTTCCTTTCTTTGGATTACTCTTATCATACATATATGTAGCCAAATATTCTTTACTATTAACTTCAACCATATTCATAAAGAAATCCGGAGCATATAACTCAATTTCCATTTTTATATCACCTTGTGTATTTATGACTGTAATTGTACTATTTTCAGGATTAATACTCTCCACAGTTACAGGCACTATAGCTACGGAATTCTGACCTTGTGCATGAAAACCTCCCATTTGTAAAAGTAATAGGATAACAAGCAACACTGCAAACCATTTATCGCCCACACATGCTTTTTTCTGAATGATTTTCTTTATTATGGCAATAATCCAGATAATAGTGGCAAGTATACAAATCAGAGGGATTGCAGAACTTAATTCATGAATTTCATAACTTATTAAAGAATAAATTCCATAAAAAGCAAATTCCTCTTGAATAAAAAAGAACCCCCATAATAGTAAGCCAATAGATATTCCGACAATTCTTTTCACACCTTTATTCATATTCTACCTCCTAAAATGAACAGGGTTATTTCACCATTGAAAGTATCGCAAAAATCGTACAAAAAATAGCTGCTATTAGAAGAAAAGTACCTCCTGTTCTCATAAAAGCAATATACCAATCAGAAGGTTCACCATTTTTTACTGTGAGAAAATGTTCAATTTTCCAAAGTATTTCCGGTTTAGCAATCATCATAATACTAAGAATATATAAGAAAACAATCCACCAATAATCCATATAGTTAAATCTCCTTTCTGATTATTTTGCAACTTTTCATTTTCTATGATTTTGTGATAAAAAAATTATATCATAAATAAGACAACGCCGCATCACTTTTCAAAATAGAAATAACAAAAAAAGAGACTAACCATTTACGGATTAGCCTCCTTAGCCAAAGTCACAATCACCTGACTTTTTTATTCATAATCTAAACATGCTCTCTCTGTTACATAAGGGCGAACATAAGTATCCGCTACCTTTACATGTTCTGGATGTGATCCGTATACAGCTACATCTTCTGCTTTTTCAAGAGTTGTCACCAGCGCCATATCATGTGTGCTGGATGATAATGGTTCTTCTACAAATTCTACTGTCAGAAGTCCCGGTACTTTTCCTACTAAACTCTTTAAATTCTCAGCCATTGCTTTTTTAAGTGCCGGTTTTTCAGACTCCTGAATTTCCGGTTTGAATTTCCACATAACAATATGATGTACCATAATGTATTTTCCTCCTTATAACCGTTGAATATAAATTTATTTTAGCTTTGCTGTTTCACCTTGTCAACGGCTTTTTAATCCTGTATGGCAGGTTCACCGATTTTTGAAACAGAATATTGGAATAAACGATTAAAAAGTAATCCATATACAGCGCCCAAAATATTGTTAAAAATTCGGAAAAATACAGCTCCCGGAACTCCTAAAATACTTACAGCAATTGCCATAGCTCCAAAAGAGTTGAACACTGCCTGCCAACCGTAAGTTGCTGAAAGACCAACACCAATTCCACCCACTACACCAATATAAGGATAAAAAGCTTCCGGCAAAATCGGATAAACCAATAAGAATACAATTCCACCTGCCAGATTTCCCGGAATTCTGCCTTTTACTCTGGTCTTTATATCCTCATGAAAAGGAAGAATGACAGACATTGCGGCAATTCCTGCCCACATGGCTCTTGGAATATGTAACAAACCCGCTAAAAGAATAACTGTAGATACTCCAAATGTGACAGAAAGCTGCCATCTGGTTCTCATAGAATGTAAATCAAATTCACGAAGGAGATTCTTCCAGTTTCGTTTGTAAGTAACATGTTTATGATTGCGATAAAATACAATTCCTGTAAGTATTGCTCCTACAGCAAGACCTGCAAGGCGTAAAACATACATTTTACCTGTAACATCATAACCATACAAAAGTAAATAACCTAAAACTAAAGTAGAATGGTTTCCCATAATAACATTATGGCAACCTAAAAGCATTAGAATAAAAATACATAATAAGTTTACAAGTAATTCTGTAAAAAGACCACCCCTATTTGCCAGTCTTGGCCCAAAAGCTAAAATAGCAAAAATAATGAAAAGGGAACTAAGACCGTGAGGGGTATAAATACCAAAATCTGCAAATCGGAACACCATGATGCACAATAAAATCACAACACCTACAACACTATTTGCATCACCGAAAATTTTACTGTAACCAATTACAAACGCCATGCAGAATACCATAGTAATAAAAATCTTAAACAAATAAATTGCTGTATGTCTCCATTTTTCCTTACCGGTCAGAGAACTTTTAATTACCGTTTTGGAACCTGCCTGATTGAGCTGTAATTCTTCATAAATTGTCATAAAATGACTCCCGTCCTTCCTATATAATTTTACTTAGCGGGGAGGCATTATACCATCAGAAATCATGTTTGTCAAATTTTTTTATCGGAAAATAGTTGACAAATAACAAGTCCATCTACTATAATACAAACAACTTTAACAAATTATAGTAATAAAATACAGTGACAGGAAAAGGATAAACGATATCTTCGCCCTAAGCAATCCGGCTTGGGGCGTTTTTGCTATAAAAAATCGTAAGGAGGCAACGTGTATATGAAACAAATATCCGGAAACAAATTATTAGTCAAAGCATTAAAAGAAGAAGGTGTAGATGTACTTTTCGGTTATCCCGGAGCATGTACTATTGATATTAGTGACGAATTGTATAAACAAAGCAGCATCGATATTATCCTGCCAAGACATGAACAGGCTCTGGTGCATGAAGCAGATGCTTATGCAAGAACCACTGGAAAAGTAGGGGTTTGTCTGGTAACCAGCGGCCCGGGAGCAACTAATCTGGTCACAGGTCTTGCAACTGCAAATTATGACAGCGTTCCTCTGGTATGTTTTACCGGACAGGTGGCAAGACATCTGATTGGAAATGATGCCTTTCAGGAAGTTGACATTGTAGGCATTACCAGAAGTATTACCAAATATGGTATTACTGTTCAAAAACGTGAAGATTTAGGGCGTATTATTAAAGAAGCCTTTTATATTGCACGAACAGGACGACCTGGTCCGGTTCTCATTGATCTTCCAAAGGATGTTATGGCTGAGCTTGGAAACCCTGAATATCCAAAATCTGTAAATATCCGAGGATACAAACCAAATACCAGCGTTCATATCGGTCAGTTAAAACGTGCCTTAAAAATACTTCAAAAGGCTAAAAGACCTCTGTTTCTGGCAGGCGGTGGTGTAAATATTGCAAGGGCAAATGAAATTTTTACAAAAGTAGTAGAAAAAACGCAAATTCCAGTTGTAACAACCATTATGGGACGTGGTGCAATTTCTACGAAAAGCCCTTACTTTATTGGTAACCTCGGTATGCACGGAGCTTATGCTGCCAATATGGCTGTAAGTAACTGTGATGTCTTATTCTCCATTGGAACACGATTTAATGACCGCATCACAGGTAAACTCCATGCTTTTGCTCCAAATGCACAGATTATTCACATAGATATTGATACTGCTTCTATTTCCAGAAATATTCACGTTGATATTCCTATTGTAGCAGATGCAAAAGAAGCTCTTATAAAAATGGATGAGTATGTAGAAGCACAAGATACCCAAAAATGGTTGGATGAAATTCATAATTGGCAGGAAGAACATCCTCTGACTATGAAAAACCGTCCACTTATGAGCCCTCTTGATATTATTTCAGAAATTAATCAGCAGTTTGAAGAATGTATTTTGGTGACAGACGTAGGACAGCATCAGATGTTAGTTTCCCAATATGCTGATATTACAGAGAAAAAACGTCTGGTTATGTCCGGTGGTCTGGGAACTATGGGATACGGGCTTCCAGGTGCAATCGGTGCAAAAATCGGAAACCCTGATGTTCCTGTTATTTCTATCTCCGGAGATGGAGGCATGCAGATGAACATTCAGGAAATGGCCACTGCTGTTTTAGAGGAGCTTCCGATTATTTCCTGCATTTTTAATAATGAATATTTAGGTATGGTTCGCCAATGGCAAAAACTTTTCTATGGAAAACGTTATAGTATGACTAATTTAAGAGCAGGCGCACTGTCCCGCCGCACAGAAGGTGCTGAATTCCCGGAATATACTCCTGATTTTATAAAACTGGCAGAGAGTTACGGTGCAAAAGGTATCCGTGTTACAAAAAAAGAAGAAATTGCTGCTGCCTTTGAGGAAGCAAAGAAAAATACAAAGACTCCTACAATCATTGAATTTATCATTGATCCCGAAGAAATGGTGTATCCAATGATTAAGCCAGGAGGAACTTTAGAAGATATGATTATGGACTGTTAGGAGGAGCCAAGCATGAATAAAGGAATGAAAAAAAGATGGATTTCACTGTATGTAGAAAATCAGGTTGGTGTTCTTTCTAAAATTTCCGGTCTTTTTTCCGGTAAATGTTACAACCTGGATAGCCTTACTGTAGGTACCACTGAAGACCCTACAGTTTCTCGTATGACCATTGCAACTGTCAGCGATGATGAAACATTTGAGCAGATAAAAAAACAGTTAAACCGTATGGTAGAAGTAATCAAGGTCATTGATTTCACAGATATTTTTGTCCGCATGAAAGAAATTCTCTATGTAAAAGTCATGAATTGTACACCTGCTGACAAGGTAGAAGTATTTCAGATTGCAGAAACTTTCAAAGCAAGAGTCATTGATTATGGGAAAGACAGTCTTCTTCTAGAATTTGTCCAGACAGCAACAAAAAACGATGCTGTTATTAAACTGTTTAAAGAAGAATTTCAGACCATTGAAGTTGTGCGCGGAGGAAGCGTTGGAATTGAATCAATCAGCATGATGGAGCGTTAATCAACAAAAGATAGGATACCGTTATCTCTTTACGGTACCTGTCTTTTGTTTTCTAAACGTATTACCTGATTACAGCCTTCTGGCATTGCAGGTCGGTGAGAAATGCAGATAATCGTTTTTGTTTTTAATTTTTGAAGATTTTTTAAGACCTGCTTTTCTGTTTCTTCATCCAAAGCAGATGTACATTCATCCAACAATAAAATCGGAGCATCGCTGAGTATTGCTCGGGCAATGGCAAGTCGCTGAATTTGACCTTCTGAAAGACCACTGCCACGTTCCTTTAAAATTGTTTTCAAGCCGTAAGGAAGCTTTTCTATTAATTCTTTCAGACATGCCGCTTCTGCTGCTTGCATAATTTCTTCCTCTGTTACATTTTTACATGCAAAGGCAATATTTTCTTCTACTGTACCGGAAAATATCATATTTCCCTGCGGTACATAAGCAAACAGTTTTCTGGTTCCCGCATCGATTGGAACTTGTCCTTCCTGTGTTTTAAAATAGATTTCCCCCTTTTCACATTGTATCAAGTTCAGCATCAGCTTCATCATTGTACTTTTTCCTTTTCCTGATGTACCGATAATTGCAGTCATGGAATTTTTTAAAATGCGAACAGAGAGATCACGAAGTACAGGTTCTTTTTCATATGTAAACCATACATGATCAAAAACAATTTCTTCCATTTGATTATAAAATTCCCCTAAATCCTCTACTACTTCCTTATCTTCCTCATTTTCCAGATTTTCCAGTTCCATCAGACGGCTGGCAGAACTAATCATACTATAATACTGAGGAAGCAGCCCGGAAACATTCATAAAAGGTGCCCGCATCTGATTAATAATCTGCAAAAATGCAGCCAAAGCTCCAAACGTCATAGTACCTGCGGCAATATGAAAAGCTCCCCATGCCAAAGCTCCGTAATATCCCGCTGTAAATGCCACATAAGCTCCTGTATTTGCTATGTTGCTGACAGTATTTCGTTTTACTCTGGCATGGTAGTAATCCTGTTGATATTTTTTTAACTTTTCCTGTATCAACGTTTCATTGGAGAAAGATTTAATCACTATCATATTTTCTATACATTCTTGTATAAACGAACGTACTCTTCCGCTTTTTTCCTGCATTTCTTTATGCATATATTGAAACTTTCTGCTGTAAAGACGCCCAAAACAGCAAACAGCAATTCCAATTCCCAGAATTAACAGGGCAAAGAAAAAATCAATCCATAATAAAACTGCCATACCGAAAATCAGCTTTGTTGCTATGGTAGCTACTTGTGGAATAATTCCTGTTATGCCTGTTATTACAACATCTATGTCACTGGTAAGGCGATTCATCAGTTCTCCTGAATGATACTGCCATACTTCCTGATATTTCTTATGAAACAGTGTATCAAAAATTGTTTCTTTCATATCCATATCTAACTTTCCGGCTATGGATATACGCAGATGACTGGCAAGAATATTCAAAATCCCCAGTAAAATAACCACGCCTGCAAGCAGCAAGCAGTAAAACAATAACCGATTTTTTTCCTTTCCTGTGACCTCATCTAAAATGCGGCTGGATATCAATGCAAGAATAATAAAGCTTCCTGCCATACTTGCACTGACTGCGGAAAGCAAAGTTAGTCTCCACAGATGTTTTTTTATATATTTTAAAATCCATGCGAAAGGTTTCTTTTTATTTTCCACACTGTCTTTGCACATTGTATCACCCATTTCCGTAAAAGCAAAGAACTGCACCACACCTTTATATAAGTCCTGTACCCTTTGTTTTTGGCACAATCAATATATTTCTCTCCACGATAGAAGCCTTTTAAAATACCCAAAATCTGTTCTCTTTTAATACCGTACTCTTTTTGATATTGGGAATCGCCACATAGAACATACTCCTCCTGTCGGACTTCCAATACACGATGGAGAACATAAGCGCCGTTTTTTCGTCGAAATAATAATACATCCAACGGAAAAATCTCATCTGGTTTTTCCAAAATCAAAATATCCTTTTGAGGTCGTATACAGGGAAGCATACTGATTCCCTCTGCAGTTGTTACAATTCTTCCTTTTGTTCTTAATATATCTTCTATTTTATTTTTTTCCATTATTTCCAACCATAGCCTCATAAGCCATCTTTGCTGCTTCTGCAGAAATATTGCATTTCATTTTATAAACCGGAATTTCACATAACAATTGGTTCATTAATTTTAAAAGCTGTTCTGCCAAATCCATTCTTTTAGGAATTAAGGTTTGCTGCATAAGAAAAGAAATAGCCTCTTTGGGTAATAATTTCTGAATTTCATTTTTTTCTCCCCGTTCTAGAAGGCAAATCCCCTGCAACTTTATTTTCCTGTTTAACTGTTCATCTGTCTTGCCACTAAAAGGTGTTCCATAGGCATACCAGCCATCTTCCATTCTTCGAAGTGCAGGTTTATCATCATTAATAATTTCTGCGTTTTCTTCTCCAAAGAATTTCTGCCACTGTTTTGTATGTGTAGATTTTCCTGTTCCGCTGGGTGCAGAAAATAAGTAACATTTTTCTTCCATGGCAACTGCAGAGGCATGAAGCATCATTCCCTCATGAAGCAACAATTTTGTGTAAAACTCCATACCTGCATAAATATACTCGCACTCTCCTAAAGTAAGATGTGGCTGTTGCTGCTGTTTTAAATGGCAAACAGCTTCTGTTAAGGTCAACGAAATGTCGGTTTCCTCCTTTTTATCCCAGCGATATCCTTTCATTTTATTTCCCAGATATTCATAAATCGGATTATATTCTGTCACACATTCTGCGATTTTATATAACATCCCTTACTCCTCAAAGCTTTCTTCCAGTAATCCTTTTTGTTTTAATTGAGCTACAAAATTCTTCACATCACATTCTGCTTTTCTTTTTTCCACATCATATTGCTCTACCAGTGCTTCGGTCATCTGTTCAATTGTTGTTTCTTTGGAAGATAAATTCCACAAAAAAGCTCCTACTCCATTTAACTGTATCATTCCACGAAAAAGTTCTCTTGCTTCATCAACAGGAACTACCACATTCTCTCCTGCTATTTCACGAAGCAAAAATCCATTCTTTAATTTAATTTTTTCCATACGATACCTCCTGTTTTACTCGTAAGTATTCTGAATTTCTTTCCTTTTTTCTTTCATTTCCTGTTCAAAGCTTTCATATTCTTTTTTTGCTTTTTGCTTTTCTTCTTCAATTTCTGAAAGATAATCTAAGTATTGTTGTATACTTCCTGCTTTTAATTCTCCTGTCTTCTGTTCTTCCTGAATGAAATCTAAAATTTCCGTCAGTCCTTCTATGGATTCTTCCTGTGAAATTTCCATTTGATTATCCTTGCCAAAGTCAGAAAGCACAACCGGTACTTCCTGTGTCTTCACCTGCTCCAGAATATTATGTACTACATCATAGCCTCCCCTAAGAGAGATATTCTGGCATTCTTTCAGTTCCCCATATTCCTGATTTACACTATAATTTAACTGGTTTTCATTCTGGGCAAACATAACAGCCATAGAATAAGAATATTCTTTCATGATGGGATAAAGCGACCTTTTTCCATAGGAAGCTTCTCCTCCGTTAAAGAAAAATCCCTGTGGAGTCTGTACACCGTAGGTTTTACATTCTTTAGAGAACTTTTTGAAATCTACTAAAAACTGTTCTCTCTGTTCTTTTTCCCTTCCGATTTCTCCACCAAGAGCAATGTCCCAACCTGCATGAGTCCATTTTTCTATTTCTTCTTTTGCAACATTTCCCTTGTTTTTTATTACAACGGTTCCCGTAAGCCCTCTTTTCTCCATTTCCGGCTTAATGCTGTCCATAAGATGTTGATTTTCTTCTGAAAATGCCAGAATTACAAAACCTTTTGGTTTTATATCATGCCAACTTCTTCTCTTTTGAGAAAGCTGTTCTTGAAGTTCTCCAAGTTCTTTGTCCTGACGTTCATATTTTTCTTGTAATAATACTAATTCTTTCTGTTCCTTGCGGTCAATGAAATAGCCTGTCAAAACCAAAAAGAAACATAACAACAATAGAAAGAAAACAGCAATGTTTTTTCCTATATTTCTTCTCATATTAGCTCCTATATGAAAAGCAACCGGTAAATACCGGCAATATGCCATACTTACCAGTTGCTTTTCTTGTTTTTAGATGTTATTTGATATTAAGCACCCCAGCCAGTATCACCACTATCCAGAAGATTGTCTCCTGTACTCATAGTAATCACTTCTTCACTGTCAAATTCGATAAATTCAACTGTCGGTGTTTCATAAAGTTCTTTCATGTCATATCCTCCTCTTTCTCTTTACGTGTTATCTCTGATTTTTCTAAATCTTCCTTCGGAGTTGTCTCCGTTTCATCATCTTGATTTTTTTCTGCATTTTCAGTTAGATTTTCTTTCTGCTCCGGTAATGCAGCTTCTTCTTTTGATACGGTTTCCGGATTTTCTGAATCTTTTGTTTCTTCTGGAAGTGGCTCTTCTGCTGGAGTAGTTGGTAAATTGTCGTATGTCAAGAGCCAAGTTAAGATTGGATAGCCTTTTGTTGTAACTGTGCCGAAATCCCAGGCATTTGGATCTGCGCCATCCAAATCATCATTAAAGTTAAGAGTCTCTTTATACAATGCAATGTTATGGATATTATCTGTAGTTAATAATTTATTCGCGTAAACATTACTTGCTCCTGTAGCTGAAGTATATTCGTAACAATTATTCATATTCTCTATAGGAACATTTGAAAGAGACCTACCAAAGAATTTATAATTATTACCCGCATTCCCAATAGAAATACAATTATGAAGATTCCAATTCAGTCCATACTTTGGCTCAACAACAGCACTACCTAAAAATCCACTCTTTTCCTGCCATGTAGCAGGTTTGTTAGATCTGCCCTGTACATTACTCACAACATTTCTTATAGTAGCATCCGTTAATTTTCCGACGGCACCTCCTTGCTCATTATTATCCATTACAATACTTCCTGATACATAGGAGTCTTCGAATTTAGAGTTTTTACCAGAAAGGTTTCCAACAGCGCCGCCAATCTGGTTAAACTTACCTAAGATTTCTACACTTATGTCAC
This sequence comes from uncultured Lachnospiraceae bacterium, assembly GCA_905201915.1. Classification (GTDB taxonomy): domain Bacteria; phylum Bacillota; class Clostridia; order Lachnospirales; family Lachnospiraceae; genus Blautia. The sequence goes on along the minus strand of CAJKQE010000010.1, from coordinate 29,144 downwards.
TATTAATATCAATTCCTTCCATCCAGACTTTTCCAATATATGTATTTTCTACCAGACCGCCTAGTACAGCTGTATTGTTTCCTCCATTAAGTTTTACAAGATTCATATAAATAGAATTCAGATTTCCATAGCTGATCTTTCTTGCAAGACCATTTGCTTCTGTCCTAGTTTCACCCATCCATTGGTCATATTTATATCTAGCATCCACAAAGACATTCTGTATACGCAAATTCTTGACAGTTGCTTTCTTGCTAGTTGTTCCATTGATAAAGTCAAACAGTGACGCTCGCAATCCATGGATAACCTGATTGTTTCCATCTAGCTCACCTTTGAATTCTTTCATAATATAGGAAGTCTGTCCTTCCGGAAGTTTTACCTGCTCCAAGGAAATATTATTCATGAGAATATATTTTCCACTTGGATTGTTTGCAATTTTCATAAAGTCTGCTGGAGTACGGATTTCCGTATATCCTGAAGGATTTTCTTGTAATAATGGATGCTTTGTAACTTCAGAACCCTGTGGTAATGGTGGAAGTGGTTCTTCCCCTGCAACCCAAATCAAGGTTGGATATCCATTTTTCTCTACATCAGCAAAATTCCATTTGGTGCGGTCAAATTTTAAGGTATTGCGGTAGAAATCAGGCTTTTTGTATTCTGTGGTTTCTTCTAAGCTACCAGAAGAAGTATTGCTCACGCCACCACCCGTCACTTCATAGCAATTACTTAATCCATTAGTCATTGCAGGGGTTTTAGTAGATGTAAAGTTATATGCCTTACCTATACTTCCTTTAGTACTGTCTTCTCCTGCCTCTCCAATTGCAATACTATTGTTTAACCATCCATCATTTCCATAATAAACATATCCAATAAAACCAGAACCATTTGTCTGTTTTGCTGTAGATTTTGTTCGCATATTAGAAACTATTTGTTTTGCAGTATATTCTCCAAAAAACTCATTAGTTCCAAATAAACCGCCTTGATTTTCATTATTTACTGTAATCTCTCCGCATACATAACTGTCACTAATATGGCATCCACCATTCAAGTAAGCAATCAAACCTCCAACTGTTATATCAGGATCCTGTCCAAATATCGGTCCATAAGGATTGACATTCAATCCCTCTGCCCACACTTCACTAACCGTTGAATTCTGGGCAGTTCCTGCAAGAGCACCTGTATAATCTCCTCCTGCTACAAGAATGTTTTTCAGCGCCAGTCTGCTAATTTTTGCTCCGTTTAATGTCTTAGCAATTGCATTTGCACCCTGATTACTGTTCCATGCCTCTACCTTTACATCAGATACTTTTAAATTGTTCACGATACCTGATAAGGTATTAAACAGCGGTGCACCATATATTTCTCGAATAGTCAATCCATTTCCATCCAGTTCACCTTTGAAGTTTCCAAGGAAGGAACCATCTTGCGCTTTCTTTCCATAAAGAGAAATGGAATTCATCAAAATGTATTTTCCGGAGCCATTACGGATTGCCAAAAGTTCTTCTGCTGTTTGGATTGCCTGATAGCCTTCCGGTACACTCTGTTGCAATGGTGTTTCCTCTTCCGGTTTCACTTCCGTACCCGGTGGTCGTACGCCTTCTGTTGGCATTGTCTTTAATCCCGGATATCCATTTTGAGAAGCCTTGGACCAATCCCATACTTCTGAATTTAACTGCATACTATTGGTATAAAAATCTGCGGTAAGAAGGTTTTCATTTTTTATACCGTGAGGGTCGCTTCCTACACTGTTATAGCCTGGTGTATCAATATTGATAAAGCAATTTGTAAATGGTTTCAGTTCATTCAAATCACTTGATTTCATGTACATCAGCTTATATCTGGAGGTACTTGGATCTTCCGGATATACACCGCCAGCAACTGTACTGTAAGAAATTTTACTATTTTCTGTTGCCAGACCGATAAATGCCGCTGTGTTTTCAGGAGAAACTGTATATGGAATATTCAGTTCTGCATCAACAAAGGCTTTCTGAACAAAAACAGCATCTGCATTTCCAATCAATCCTCCCACATAGCTGCTGGAAGTTTTCACCTGTGTTTCTGCAACCAGAATATCCGTCATCTGTGACTGGGAAGCATTTGCCGCCAGCACGCCTGCATAGTCTGCATTCGCTGTCATATCTACATTCTGCATACTAATTTGATTAAATGTAGAATGAGTATCTTTACCAATGATACCAGTATAACCTGCACCTCTTAAAGTAATTCCGTTGAAATGTACATTTTTCACTGTAGCATTTTTCGTTTCCACAGCCAGTACATTGGCGCCGGCATTTTCATTCTCTACCAGAATATTTCTAAATTGCAGATTTTCTACTGTTCCTGAAAGTATCTGGAAGAAAGCGCTGTTTATACCGCTTACTGCATGATTCTCTCCATTTAGAATTCCTGTAAAGGTTTCTGTTACAAGACTGTTATCTGTTCCTTCAAAATTCAAATCTGCTGTGAGTACAAATTTTCCTTCCGGAACTCTATTCATTTTCTGAACATCATCAGGTGTATGAATTTCCACTCTCATAGGTTTCATCTGTACTTTGAAATCTTTCAGTAAAGGATATCCATTGCTTTCTGCCTGTTCTGCATCCCACACTTCTGGGTCTAATCCCAATGTAGTTGTATAGAAATCTTTTGTCCACACTTCTTTGCCAACGTTCTTTACAGAACTGTTTTCTTTTGAAGATGCCATACCATTTGCTGCTGCAAACTCATAACCATTTGTAATCTGTATGATATCTTCGCTTAATTTATACATATTAGCAGATACATCGCCTACAGAGCAAATATTCGTATAAGTATTTTTACCTGTACTGCTCACAACAAATCCTGCACCTTCTGTACCATTTGCCTGTACATTGGTGTAAATATTTTCTATCGTAGAGCCATTTGCATTTAATATAAATCCAGATGCCATTGATTTAGCATGAACTTCTCCATGAACAAAAATGTTCTTCAAAGTGGAATTATTTATAGTTCCCACAAAGCCTGCTGCTTTTCCTTCTGTGTTGTTGATTTTGCTGTTATAAATCAAAACTTTTTCAACTGCAGCACCTGTCATTTGGTTGGCAAAAACACCTGCCTCTGTATCCATATTGATTTCCAACTGATTATTAACAATAGCCAGATTAGATACTTTACCATTCATCTCTCCAAATAATGGCACTTTTAAACCTGTAACAGTATGATTTTTTCCATCCAGAACACCGGAGAATTGCGGAATTAAGACTTCTGTCTGTTCCACATCTGATAAATCAATATCTGCTTCCAGATGATATTCCTGTGTAGGGAAGTCTTTCATTTTCAAGAAATCTTTCGCGGTACTTACGGAAATAACTTCCATTTTTTCCATACCCAGAAGTTCTGGATAACCCTTCATGCCTACAAGACTTAAATTCCAAGTTTCTTCACTTAAATTCATGGATGTACGATAAAAATCAGTTTGTTTTGTCTGGTCTACCGTCACGGTAACAAGACGCTCTCCTGTGGTATCTGTGATGTTTGATTTTCCACCTGCATTTTCTATGATAAATGCATGATTTACCATGGTTTCCAGTACATTTGGAGTACCCAGGAAATTATAAAGCTCTTTCTCTGTTTTATTATTTACTGTTCCTGCTACAAAGACGTATTCTACGTTGCTCTTTCCAGCCAGATTTCCAATAAAACCGGCGCTATTGGTTCTATCCTGACTATCTGTATAAGTTTCCACATGAATGTCAGAATCACTGTATACATGATGAATATTCAGATTTTTTCCTTCTCCGATAAATCCACCACAATCTGTTCCACTTAATGTCACCTTACTTCCAATTACAGCAACATCGCTGATGTCGGAGCCTGAAGCACGTCCCACAAATGCAGCATTGTAGTTCTTCGTTCCTGAAATCTGAGCCTTACGAATCTGGATTTTTGAGAAGGTAGAGCCTGTATAATCATAACCTGAAATTGCAGCATTGTAGCTTTCGCCACTAATCTGAATATTTTCCAGATTGAGATTTTCAAAAGTAGTATGATTAGACTCTTTTGTAATGGCTGCATTTTTACTTCCCTGACTGCTGACTTCTACATCCTTAATTTTAAGATTTGTAATTACTGCATCATCCACTTTTTCAAACAATGGAACTTTCAATCCTGTAATTGCAAAGTTTCCTCCATCCAATTTTCCTTTAAAGGTTCCTTTGATTACAGTAGCCTCCGTTATAGAAGAAGCATCAATGTCCTTTTTCAATACATATTTTGTATATTTGTTTTCACCCAGTGTTTTTAAATCGTCTAAAGAAGCAATTTCTTTAACTGTCTCTTCTTTCTTCTCATTGACAATAATTGTATACTGTTTCTGTGTTCCAAGCCAGTCTTTCTTCTCACCAGCTTTATTTATAACAGATAAATCAGATACATAAGAATTGACAATTCGAGCAAACAGTGGTCCTTCTGCATCAGTAATCTTATGTCCATTTCCATCCAGCTTTCCGATAAATGTTTTGTTGATATAGACACTGCCATTCATCTGAATATCTTTCAAGGAAATATCATTCTCCAACACATAAAATCCATTTGGATTTGCTGTTATCTTTTCAATGAATTCTTCTGCTGTTGAAATTGTTACAGCATTTCTTGTATTTGCTTCTCCGTAAACAGGGCTTCTGAATTCATCAGTAATTCTCTGGAGATAACGGAATACGTTTTCTCTGGATTCTTTAATATTGTTCAGGGTATTGCCGAGGTTTGAAGCGCCGCTGCCAATAGGATTTCCAGGGTTAATCATATTCTGTTTTAAATATTCAATCAACGCTTTTTCATCGAAATAAGGATTTCCTTGAAACTTTTGCTTTGCAATTTTTTCCTGAATTTCTGTATTTTTATTTTTCCTATAGGTTTCAAATGAGAAATCCGGATTTTCTGTTTTCTTTTTAAAATACTCTAAATCGCCTGTTCTTGTCTTGCCGCTTAAATACTCTACAAGACCATCGCTGTAACCATACATACCGGCAAGTTCATAACCATTTCGACGGAATGTCTGAGCATTTGGTGTTCCGTTATTTACATAAGGAACGTACCAGCTTGCAAAGCACACACGGTCAATCTGATATGCACCCAGATTGTTTACACCAACATCGTTGACGCTTCGAAGCTCATATCTGTGTCCCGGACGAATGGTCAACTGGTTGTTCCAAAGATCATCCAGTGTCTTCAAATTCATATTTTCCAGTTCCGCAGCTCCTATGGTGCGCCATGTACTGTTAGAGTTATTCCAGTTCTGATAGTTATTTGTAGTTCCATATCTATGCTGCAATGTAATCTGTGCCTGCTGGGCAGGTGTCAGCTCCAGATAAGCTTTACCCTGCAGATAATCCAGCGTATAAATTGTTTCAAATACTTCTTTATAATAACTCTTGAATTCTTCCTGAGAATTAATTCTGTCCGGAGTCAGGTTCGTAACCATGGAACTGTCTCTTGAATAAGTTTTCATAAAGTTCATGTTGTAATCAACATTTGCCTGATTAGCAAATCCATTGGAATAGTCCTCTCCATTACGTCCCGGACGTTTTCCTTTATTTTCCATCCAAATCCACATATCTGTGACATGGCCCATTTCATGATTTAAGACAGTTAAGTCACCTATAAAATTAGAACTATTATAGTAAATATAATCATGATTTGGATTTCCGAAAATAACGGCTACCGCACCATTGTTACTCTGCCAGAGAGTCTGTAACGGTCTGTAGAATTCCTTAAACACATCCTGATTATGATTCTTTTTCGCAGAAGAATCCACAATTAAAAACTTACTGTTATTAATTGAATCTGCACCATTTGAAGCAACCTGTGCAAAATTATCATAACTTGTTTTAAAATCATTAACCTGACTGATAATCTGCTGTTTTTTCTGTTGTCTCCATTGTTCTGTGTCCTGATATCCCCCATAAATCTCTAGATTACCATACACCAAAGATGATGGGAAAGATGCCAGATACAGGTTCTTTGAAGTCTTATAAGATAATACAGGAAGTATCAATTCATTATTTTTTTGTACTGTATTATTCTTTAATATTCTCCATAATCTGGAATTAATCTTTGGATTATTTGCTCTGGCTTCTACAATGATACCACCCTGGAAGTTATCAATAATCCAATCATTTACATCTGAATAACCGGCATAAGCAGTCATAAAGTATTCTACAAAAGAAGCAATATTGTCAATTCCTGTATATACGGAAATTCGATTTATGTAGAAGGAAGGTGTACTATTTCCCTGACGTCCTACACTGCTGCTTATTTTTACAATTTCCGTAGGAAGATTTCTCACTGGTCTGTTTGTTTTTAATATGGAATTATCAAAAATAACCACATCTCTAAGATTAATACCGCCAATCTGGAAATCATACCAGCGATCTACATAGTTATATGCATACAGAAAATCTTTCAGATATTCGTTTGTAACAAAGGCATCTGTCACGATTTTTTCAGCTGCCGCACTATTACTATTTATTGGATACTGTGGATTGGTAGCTGCCATGGAAACCAGCACCTGCTTCATTTCTTTTTTTACTACTTCATCATAGTTTCTGCGATATACATTTAAAACCGAATCACTGTCTCTTTGAGAAACTCTTGTTTCAATATCATTATCAAATGTATAGGTGTTCGCTGTACTCAACAATGTCTGGAACTGAGGTGTTTTTGTATTTACCACATAATTTTTAAAATTAAAGTGTACCGGTATCTGAGATACTTTATATGAAGCAATATTCTCCCTTGTATCAATATAGGAAATATTATAAATCAATGGTGTTATTGTATTATCTGTAAATTGAATTCTCAGTTTTTTCACATTTTCAACTGTCTCATCAGATAATGCAACAATACGATTTCCCTGTGCATCCATAGGATATACAGCAAGTACCGGAGCTTTATTCAATGGATGAGATACATCAACCTGATTTCCATCTTTAACAATCTGTTCTCGATGATAAAATGGCATAAACAGTCTGAGATTTTCGTAAATCTGCTTACGCTTTGGATCATAACCGGAGATATTTTCCAAACTATCAAAAGCTGCTGCTTCCTCTATTGTTCTTGCTTCAATTGCACGGATAATTTCTTCCGGCTTTTCCGGTTCTTCCTGTGGATCTTCTAATACATCGCTTTGTACTGCTGCCTCCAGATATACAACTTCTTCGGAGGACGGCTTGTCTTCCAGACCATACACATCTCCTTCTGCCAAAAGACGTGGTCTCTTACCACCTGCTACATCCTCTAAATACCAGATTTTTTCATCCCATGAAAGTGTTTTTAAATAAAAATCTTTGCTGATAATCTGGTCTGCGGATGCTTTGTCTATTTTTCCGTTTAATTTAGAAGTTGTTACATCATCCTGAGATGAAGCTAAATCTGTATATTCATAATTTCCTGTATAAGTTTCTAATGCAGTTTCGGCAGTAAGGTTTCCTGCAAAAGAATATGCTGCCAGCCCAAAGGAAATATTTTTCTCTACCTTTGTCGGTGCCTCGTTTTCTACACCACTTTCGCCAATGAAATTTCCTACATTATTCACCACCGTTGGCGCTTCTTCTTTTTCTACAACACTCCAGGAAAGCTCACCAAAATTTTTGATTAACTGGGATTTTTTCACAACTGCTGCAAATCCACCCTGTGGGGCATTGGTTGTTCCAAATCCATTTTGATCGGCAGTTCTTTTCGCATAAGAGTTGCTGACAACAGAATTTTCCAGAATTTCTGCTGCAAATCCGCCTGCTTTTTGTCCATTTACTGTTGCATTGACAGAGCATTCATCCACGGTTGTGTTTTTCAGTACAGCTACCATACCGGCTACAGAGCTTTGACCGGCAATTGTCATATCTCTTACATAGACATTTTTAATTACCGTTCCTGCCTCTGCTGTTTTTGCTAAAGCTGCAACCTGATCCGTACTTTTTTGCTCAATCTTTCCCTGCGTGAGCTTTAGATTTTCTACAGTTGCACCATTTAATTTTTCAAATAACGGAGCCTTCTGTCCGATAATCTGATGACCATTTCCTTTTAACATTCCTTTAAACGTACCGGAAATAATCACATTATTACTTGTTGTTACTTCCGATACATCAATATCTGTTGTTAAAGAGTAAACGCCTGAAAGATCCTTTTTGATATTCTGAAGATCTTCTACAGATGAAATTTCTTTCATCTCCAGCATGGTTGTCATGTTGGAGTCACCATTTTTTAGAACAGGAGTTTTTCCTTCTTTCAGCGGAGCAAAGTCCCAAACATCTTCGTCCCAACCCATTTTTGTATAAAACTCTTTTTCCAAAAGTTCATCTACAGAAACTTCTGCTACCTTAGTAAACTGAGATGCTCTACTGGTTTCTTTTTTTAGTTTACTTTCTTTTAAAGCATAAAGTTCAGAAATACCTTGAACATTATATTTATCTGCCGTAGAAGCCCCATCAAATTTATAACCAGATGTGCCATTGCTATAAGAAATATTATTTTTTAATATTCCCGTAGCATCAGATTCTCCTATATTTCCAATAAATCCTCCTGGCTCCATTCCATTTCCTGTACCGCTTACTTCTAAAGTAACAGCTGCATAACAATTTGTCACAGAAAAATTTGTCTTACAGTTATGCCAGCCAATCAATCCACCAATTGCACCATTTGTCTTATTTCCGCTGATGCTTCCCACTGCATAGGAATTCTCTATAATATTCGGTCCACTTTGCTGATTGGACATTTGTCCAATTAAACCACCAGTAGTATTGAATGAGCCTGTAATTTCCAGATTAGTAGAACACTGACTTACTTTTGCATAGTCCATACGTCCTACTAGTCCTCCAAGAAGCTCTCTACTGTTATTACTTTTAAGACTTCCATTGACATGAATTCCTTCGATTACTGCATTATTTTCTGCTTTATTTGCCAGAGTTCCGCCCCCTGCACTTCCATAATTATTAGTTTTTGTAATCGAAACATTCTCCAATTTCATATTCTTTACTGTACCGCCTGATACTGTACCAAATAAAGTAGTAGTGAGACCTTTAATCTTATATCCTTTTCCGTCAAAAGTACCGCTAAAATTCGGAATCAAGCAATCTTCTTCCTGTACTGCACTGGCATCAATATCGTGTTCTAAAGTATAGCTTCCAGCTGGATTTTCTTTAATCTTGTCGATTAAAGACTGCATAGTAATATACTTTGTAGAAGCTTCACCCTCTGAAGCTGTTCCAAATTCAACGATTGCTCCCTGTTTTGTCTGATTAGCTTCTTCCGTAACATAATTATCCAGTTTCAGTTTAAAACTCACCCGGTTATTCTCTGATACAATTACTTCAGAAATCTCGGCAAACAGCTCCGGCTGGTCTTCCGTTTCTACTTTTACCAGGTATTCCTCTGGTTTAAAACCATCCACTTTAAAACGAGATACTTCTTCCACCTCAGCATCAGCTTCAGATTTATGATATAAAGTCACCCCTGAAACTTTTCCCAACTGGAAAGGAATTTTTTTATCCTCTTCCGGTATGCCTTCTGGATTATCCACCGGATTCAAAATATTCTCACGAAGCCACTGTTTATTTTCTTCCGTTTCTATTGTACCCTCTACTGCATCCTGTGCAACCTGGTACACCTGACGGTCAATGCTGTCATCACTATACAGGATTTCCGTTTCATTTTTTGAACTTCCGTCTTCCTGTTCGACACTCCTTGTGATTTCCACATAAGCTCTCGCTGCATAATCATTTTTATATCTTTCTTTTGCAAGATTTGCCAACACAGCAGTAAAGTAAATTCGGTCATCCTTTTCTGCGAATTTCTTCACTGCAGGTACTTTTGCCGGTTTATATACAGAGCCATTATAAAGGTATTTTCCATCAATTTTCAGTTCTTGATTTCCTAAATATACCTTTGGCAACAAAACAATACCATATTGAACTGTTGCACCATTTTGCTCTAATCCCTGAATGTAGGATTTCTTGATACATCCTATCATTCGTAATCCCATAGGAGTAATGGTACGAATCTGTCCTCCCACCATTTGTATATTTGCATCTGTAATTTCAGGTGTAAACGCTTTTACTGGAACAATATATTGCCCTAAAAACAAAATTGCCAGTAAAATCATCCATATACCTAGTCTCTTTTTCCTTTGTTTCATCCCTTACTAAATCCTTCCCTAATATATACCTGTAATCCATCCTGGTTCATTTACCTGTGGCAAAGCAGGCTTAGACGGTTGTTCATCTGGTGTTGATGGTTGTTCGTCTGGATTAGATGGCTGCTCATCTGGTGTTGATGGCTGCTCATCTGGTGTTGATGGTCGCTCATCTGGTTTCAGTGGCTGTTCATCTGGTGTTGACAGCTCTCCATTCGGCTTTGATGGCTGTTCATCTGAGTTAGATGACTGCTCATCTGGCTTAGCTGTCGGCTTTGATGGCTTCTTTTCTGGTTTCGATGACTGCCCACTTTGTCCTGATGACTGACTACTGGAACTTGAAGCTTCGGATTGTTTTGATGCTTCTTTTTTTATTTCCTGTTTTTCTTTCCAGGTTGCTTTCTCTCCCTCAAAAAGATTTTCTGTATCTACAACATTGTCCTTGGAATTCAGATTTTCGATTTCTGCTACTTCATCAGATACCACCTGAGTTTCCCTTTCCTTATCCTGTACCTTCTTATTATCGCCATTCCATGTAAATATCCCCACACCTGCAATCACACATACCGTAATTCCTACAGCAACACAACCGATAATTTTCTTTTTTTGCCTTCTCATATATCTCCTTTCTTTGTACATAAAGATAACTGGAGAGTTGTTAAATTAATCTAGCAAGACTCCAGTTATTACTTGTGTCCAAATATTATTTTAATGTTAATATACTTGTTTTTTCTTCTTAATGCAAGCTTTTTTTTACCAAAAACAGAAAATTGTACTAATTTACTACAGATTTTAAGGAATACTCTTTTCAGGGGCTATTTTATAACTTTAATGCTTTCAATAATTGGCTGATTTTCAGGTAATACTGTACCATTGTCGTCAATGACTTTTGCTTCACTGCAAATTTCATCTACAATTTCTAATCCGTCTGTTACATGTCCGAAGGCAGCATATTGTCCATCTAAAAAAGTACTATCTTCATCTACAATAAAAAATTGAGAACTGGCGCTATCTGGAACTTGGGAACGAGCCATGGACAGGGTTCCTTTTTTATGTGAAATGGTATTATTAACACCATTTTGAGAAAATTCACCTTTAATCGTTTCTTCTGACCCCCCTGTGCCATTTCCCAGAGGATCTCCACCCTGCATCATAAAACCATCCATAATACGGTGAAAAGTCAATCCATCATAAAAGCCTTCTTCTGCCAGAGAAATAAAATTTTCTACCGTAATCGGTGCCTGTTCCGGATTTAATTCTGCTTTAATAGTTCCATAATCTTTAATATTAATCTCTACTTTAGGATTATCGTTATTATCTTTTTCACCGCATCCGGCTAATACAAGTCCCAGTACACTAGCTGCTGCAATCATTCGAGTCCATTTTTTCATGAATTTATAATCTCCTTTAAGCTTTTATTGCCCATCTCATCTTTGTGGAACGAGAACGGCTGTTTCTTGCACATTCCTCTGCAGAAGGTCTGATAACATCTTTTGAAATTTCACTGTAAATACCTTCTCTGTAAAAACGCTGAAATGCTTTTTTTACTAGACGATCCTCTCCGGAATGGAAGGTCAAAATAGCAACACGAGCTCCCTTATTTAAAACCGTAGGAAGTTTTTCCATAAATGCTTCTAACACTTCAAATTCACTGTTTACATCGATACGCAAAGCCTGAAATGTTCTGGCACAGGATTTCTTTACCATCTCTTTACGTTCTTTTTCCGGAACACGCACTAAAGCTTTTTCAACTGCTTTTTGAAGCTGTGTGGTAGTTGTTATCCCATTTCCTCTTCTGATTTCAGAAATAATCGTATTGGAAATTTCTTTTGCATAAGGCTCATCTGAATTTTCAATGAGCATTCCTTCCAACTCCGGCTGAGAAATATTTTTCAAGCGTTCTGCTGCTGAAATTCCCTTTTCAGGATTTAAACGCAAATCTAAAGGTCCTTCAAATTTGTAAGTAAATCCACGTTCAGGATTATCAATTTGCATGGAAGAAACACCTAAATCTGCCAGAACAAAATCAAAACCGCCGGCCTCTTCTTTTAATTGGTCTACATCAGCAAAGTTCATCTGTTTAATTGTGAGAATATCTTCTCCGTATCCCATTTTTTCCAAACGTGCCTTCGTCTTTTTTATCTCGATAGGATCTACATCCAAAGCATATAAGTGCCCTTTTCCTTCTAAACAGCTTAGCATCTTTGAAGAATGTCCACCATATCCTAATGTTGCATCAAGCCCTGTCTGCCCTGGTTGGATTTGGAGAAAATCTAAAATTTCCTGCACACAGATAGAAATGTGCATACCAGCAGGTGTTCCACCTTTTTGAATAACTTTTTCAATGGTATCTGCATACTTTTCCGGCTGTAGCTCTTTATATTTTTCTTTATAGCTTCTAGGATGTGTTCCTTTATAACGTACTCGTCTTTTATGCTGTTGTTCCTGATTTTCCATTTTTTACTCCTATCTTGAAAGATTTACTTCTTTTGATTTCATGATTTTAAAAATTTCTTGTTCACTCACCACATTAAAATCGCGCTGAATCATTAATTTCATTATACTGGCCGCAATAGAAAAATCTATAAGTTTTTGTGGTGAAAACTCATTTGCCAAAGCGTGTAAAAGTCCTGCGGCAAAAGCATCACCTGCACCTACTGCCTCTAAACTGTGTACTGTATGAATTGAGCTTTCATAAAATTTTCCATTACACAGATAAATTCCCATCCATTGTCCGTCTTCTACTGTATGAATGTTTCTCAAAACACTGGCAACTGCTTTACAATTAGGATACTGTTTTGTGATTTCTAACATTCCCTGCTTATAGTCATCCATCTGATTGATGCCGCAGGATAAATTTCCGTCAAAGGCGTGAATACCAAGACTTGATTCAAAGTCTTCATCATTTGCAATGCACAAATCTACATAATTCATTAATTGTTTCATAACACTCTGTGCTTTTTCTATACTCCACATTTTTCCGCGGTAGTTCAAATCACAGACTACCTGAATGTTATGTTCTTTACAGTATTTAAGAGCTTCTATTAAAGCAATCTCAATGTTATCGCTAATCGCCGGTGTGACACCGGAAAAGTAAAAAATGTCTACATCTTGAAGAATATTTTCCCAGCAAAAATCTTCTGGTTTTGCCAAAGATATTGCACTGTATTCTCTATCATAAACAACATTTGTCTGACGAATATTACTTCCTTTTTCAAAGTAATAGATACCCAGACGTTTTCCACCTTTCAAAACAAGGTCTGTATTTACACCATAACCACGAATTTCTTTTAAGGCTGCCATGCCTACAGGGTTATCCGGTACTTTTGTAAGAAAAGAGACATTATCCTCCAGCATTGCCAGAGATACTGCAACATTGGCTTCTGCGCCTCCATAGCTTGCCTCAAAATTTTGTGATTGAATAATCCGTAAATGTTCCGGCGTTTTTAAACGGAGCATAATTTCTCCGAAAGTTACTATTTTCATCTTGATCTACCTCCTACTTATGATATGGTTCTCCTGCTGCAATACGATATCCACGATAAATCTGCTCTAATAAAATCACACGCATTAACTGGTGTGGGAATGTCATCTTAGAAAAACTAAGTGCACAATCAGAACGCTTTAATACTTCTGTTCCTAATCCAATAGAACCCCCGATAATAAAAATAATATGACTCTTTCCCTGAACCCCTAACTGCTGGATTTTTTTCGAGAATTCCACAGAGTCTACCATGGCACCTCCGATTTCCAACGTAATTACATAAGCATCTTCTTTTACATATTTTAAAATTCGCTCCCCTTCTTTCTGGCGAATTTGATTTTCCACTACTTCACTGGCTGCATCCGGTGTCTTTTCGTCTGCAACTTCTATGATTTCCAACTTACAGTATTTACTAAGTCTTTTACTATATTCTGCCACAGCATCTTTTAAATATTTTTCTTTTAATTTTCCTACGGTAATAATCGTAATTTTCATAAACTTCCTTCCTAAATACGAATATAGGCATATCCTTCTTCTTGTTTTTCTATAAGAGTCAGAATACCAAAAGGTACTGTTGTTACTAAAGACAACAATTCTGCATTTGTAATTTCCAATTCTTTCATAGAGTTTTCACATACCAAAAACTTTACACCTTTTCTATGCAGCTGTAGGGCTATTGGATGATCTTCTGATGATAATAGTCCCTTTATTGCCTGATTTGCTGCCAAAATCTCTAAACCGCATACTGCGTTTTGCTCACAAAGTTTCTCTGCATACAACATTGCCTTTTCTAAACCCTGTACATTTTCTACATGAAAAATCACTTTTCCCTTTGGCTGAGAAACAGACTCTTTTCCTATAATTTCATACTCTATTTCATCAATAGACAGTGGTATTCCCGTATTACTGGTTACGTTAATACCGCCGTACCAGGTACTTTCCACAGTGAAAATATCTCCCTCCTGATAATCAGAAGACCAGTCATTCATTTTCTTTACAATTCTAACTTGATCACCTTTTACTGCTTTCATCTATTTTCTCCTCATTTTTTGTAAACGTTCTTTGTTTTCTTTCGTCACACGATAGGATTCTCGAATTTTTTGAATGGATTTATTATGAGTGAAATCATCTAAAAGATTTTCTTCCAAAATTTGTTCTGTTTTTTCTGGAAATTTTACATAACATACAGAAATTGCCCATGCTACTGCCATTTTTACATAATATCCATCGTGATAAACCTGCACTAATACATCCAGAACCTGTTCTATATAAGTTTCATTGATAAAAAAATCCAAAAGACATACCACTGCAAAACGCAATTCGTATTCTTGTTTACTGGTTAAATATGCCTTAATAAACGGCATCCATTCCTCTGGAAAATCACGCATAAATTTATAAGTAGCACAGCTACAATCACAAATTGCCCAATTATTAATGTAAGGAACAAACTTTTCAAGCTCTTGTTTACGCTCCTCTATGGAAAGCTTTGCATAACCTAAAATCATTCCCCATAGCATCAATTCTTCATAAAGTTGTATATCAACATTTTCAATGAACTCCCTGTAATTTCCTTTTGCTGCCTTTTTTGCAATTTCTCTTAGCTTCGGAACTCGCACACCTAGAATATTAGAAATACCGGGGACAAGAGAACTGTGGAACTCTTTATAAGAATCCTCACTGTTTTTATATAATTCATTTCTTATCCATTGCGTAATATTTGACATTCTTTTCTCCATTTATAGAAAAAGGCCCGCATTTTCGTACGGACCTTTTCTGAAATCGGAACAACACAGTCATTTCACGATTTTATTTTTCTTTATTTTTAATGAATTCATCAATACCTTTTGCTGCTGCTTTACCTGCACCCATAGCCAAAATAACAGTAGCTGCACCAGTTACAGCATCACCACCGGCATAAACACCTTCTTTAGATGTTTTTCCGTTTTCTTCGTCTGCAATGATACATTTTCTTCTGTTGATGTCAAGACCTACTGTTGTAGAAGAAATCAATGGGTTTGGAGAAGTTCCCAGAGACATAATAACAGTATCTGCTTCCATTTCAAATTCAGAACCATCAATTACTACAGGACGTCTTCTTCCTGATGCATCTGGTTCACCCAGTTCCATACGAACACATTTAACGCCTTTTACCCAACCGTTTTCATCAGCCAGAATTTCTACTGGATTTGTCAGAAGGTCGAAAATAATACCTTCTTCTTTTGCATGATGCACTTCTTCTTTTCTTGCAGGAAGTTCTTCTTCACTTCTTCTATATACAACATGTACTTCTGCTCCAAGACGAAGAGCTGTTCTTGCAGCATCCATAGCAACGTTACCGCCACCTACTACTACTACTTTTTTACCTGTTACAATCGGAGTATCGTAGTCTTCACGGAAAGCTTTCATCAGGTTACTTCTTGTTAAGTATTCGTTTGCAGAAAATACACCGTTAGATACTTCACCTGGAATTCCCATAAACATTGGAAGACCTGCACCGGAACCGATAAATACAGCTTCAAAACCTTCGTTTTCCAGTAATTCGTCTACAGTTGTAGATTTACCGATAATAACGTTTGTTTCGATTTTAACACCTAAAGATTTTACATTTTCTACTTCTTCTTTTACAACTTTGTCTTTTGGAAGACGGAATTCAGGAATACCATATACTAATACACCGCCTGGCTGATGTAACGCTTCAAAAATAGTTACATCGTAACCCATTTTTGCTAAATCACCTGCACAGGTAAGTCCGGAAGGGCCGGAACCGATTACTGCTACTTTATGTCCGTTTTTCTCAGCAGGAGCTTCCGGTTTAATGCCGTTTTCTTTTGCCCAATCTGCAACAAAACGTTCCAGTTTACCAATAGAAACAGCCTCTCCTTTAATTCCTCTGATACATACACCTTCACACTGTGATTCCTGAGGACATACACGTCCACATACAGCAGGAAGCGCACTGGACTGACCAATAATTTTATATGCTTCTTCGAAATTTCCTTCTTTTACTTCATGAATAAATGCAGGAATATTAATGGATACTGGACATCCTTTTATACATTTCGCATTTTTACAGTTTAAGCAACGAGCTGCTTCTTCCATTGCTTCTTCTTTACTATATCCAAGACAAACTTCTTCAAAGTTTGTTGCTCTTACCTGAGGATCCTGTTCTCTTACAGGAACTTTTTCTAATACGTTACCCATTATTCGTCACCTCCGCAGTTTCCACATCCGCCATGATGTGTATCGCCTTCGCGTTCTTTTAATAATGCACGACCTTCTTCTGTCTTATACATCTGCTGTCTTTTCATAGCTAAATCCCAATCGATTAAATGACCATCAAATTCAGGACCATCTACACACGCAAATTTAACTTCTCCGCCAACAATTACACGACATGCTCCACACATACCTGTTCCATCAACCATGATTGGGTTCATGGATACGATAGTTGGGATATCATATTTCTTTGTTGTAAGGCAACAGAATTTCATCATGATCATAGGACCGATAGCAACGCATCTTGTATATGTTTTTCCTTCAGCAACCAAGTCATCAATTACTTTTGTTACCATACCACTACGTCCGTAAGAACCGTCATCTGTTGTTACATAAAGGTTTCCTGCTACAGCTTCCATTTCTTTTTCAAGGATAACTAAATCTTTTGTTTTTGCTCCTACAATGACATCTGCATCAATACCATGCTCATGAAGCCATTTTACCTGAGGATAAACAGGAGCAGTACCTACTCCACCGGCAACAAATAAGATTTTTTCTTTTTTTCATTTACAAATTCAGATGGACATCCTAAAGGACCAACAAAGTCTTCAAAAGCATCTCCTGTCTGTAATTTTGCAAATTTTTCTGTGGATGCTCCAATTGGCTGGAATACAATGGTTACAGTTCCTGCCTCTCTATCATAATCACAAATTGTCAGGGGAATTCTTTCTCCTGCATCATCTAATTTTACGATGATAAACTGTCCTGGCTGACAATGTTTTGCAACCATAGGTGCTTCTACAACCATGAGATATACAATCTCATTAAGCTTTTCTGCTTTTAGAATTTTATACATAATGTCCTCCTCAATATTTCTCACAAAATACCGGCTTTTTTCTGCCCGCATAGCAGTTTTGCGATGAACTCCATCGATAATTATCTTTTGTCGATATATTGTTATAATTGCTAACCATCAGTATAAGACAAATAGAATAAAATTTCAATCTGCTTTTACTGCATAAAATTCATTTTTGTGCACATTGCTGTTATTTATTTCTTTTTTTCGACTTATTACCCATAATAAACATAAATAGCGCTGCTTACCGGACTTATTTTCCCTCTTTTATCAACGGCAATCGCTGAAAAAGTATGTTCTCCCTCAGGCATAGCAATAGGACCTGTATATTTTTTGCTATCTATAGTAGGCTCTTCATCAAAAGCATAATAAATATCGCATCCTTCTTCTGCTGTCACAATAATATCTGCTGCATAGTCATATTTATCAGAATTCGGAGAAATCTGTGGCTTTGCCGGAGCTTTGAATTTCAGAGTATAGACTTCCTCTCCTACTTTACTTGGAATTCCCTTTTTATTGTAAGCAATATATCTCAATGTCACAGTTTCTTCTTCAAGAACAATCGCTTTTTCATATTTCTTACTATGTTTGTCCGGTGTTTTCCCATCTAAAGTATAGAAAACTTCCGTTCCTTCCGGTAAATCTTGAAATTCTACAGTAATATCCGTAGAATATTTACCTCCTACATTTGAAGGCAGAGGCTTTTCAGATACATAAGCCTTATATTTCTCTTTCATGGTATCACTGGCATTATTCATTAATTCTGCAATTTTATCAAATTCTTCACTTTTTTCGTACAATCTTAAAAGTTCACCATAAGCATTGACACTGTCCGGATGTTCTTCTACAACAGAAAGCAAAATAGAAAGCGCAGCCGATTCATTATTTTCTTTCAGATATATCTTCGCTTCTAATACATTTGCTTCTGCACTTTTTGGATTCAAAGTCAAAGCTCTTTCTATATATTTCAATGCGCTTTCATAATCTTTATTACTAAACTCTGTCTCCGCCTGCGCCATTTGAAAATCAAAGGAGTTATGTTGAGACTGATAAATAAAAAATATTCCAAGTCCTACCGCTGCAACAACTGCCACTGCAGAACCTGCTAATATCATTTTTCTTTTCTTTTTTTTCTTTTTTTCAAGCTCTGCTTTTCTTTGTAGATGCTCCCGTTCTTTTTGCAGTTCCAGTTCTTTTTTTCTCTTTTCCTGCTCTTTTAATTCTCTTTGCTTGATTAAGGTTTCCAATGTATTATATTCCGGAACCCATTGAACTTCCTTCCCACATTTGGGACAAAATAAAGTTCCTTCTTCAAGCTTTGCACCGCATTTTGTACATTTCATGCTACTCTATCCTCATCTTCTATAAATACTCATCAATATACTTTTCAAATTCTTCCATAGACATTAACACTTTTCTAGGCTTTGTCCCTTCTTCATCACCTACCACACCGGCTTCGTATAACTGGTCCATAATACGGGCTGCCCTGTTAAAACCGATTTTAAACACTCTTTGAAGCATTCCAATAGATGCTTTATCTTTTTCAATGATAAATTTGCCAGCATCTACAAAATATACATCTCTGTCATTTGATGTATCTGCTCCGGCTGCTGTTGTCTCTTTAACAGCTTCCATTTTTTCCTGAATTTCTTTATTGTATTCTGTAGTCGGATTTTGTTTTGATAAAAAGTCCACTACAGCTCCTACTTCCTGATCACTGATAAAGGCACCTTGTACCCTTGCAGGTTTTTGATATCCCTGAGGATAAAAAAGCATATCTCCTTTACCCAACAATTTTTCTGCACCGTTCATATCTAAAATCGTTCTGGAATCTACTCCGGACGATACAGAAAAAGCAATTCTGGAAGGCATATTTGCCTTAATCAATCCTGTAATAACATTGACCGAAGGTCTCTGTGTAGCAATAATCAGATGAATTCCCGCTGCTCTGGCAAGCTGTGCAAGACGACAAATAGAGTCTTCCACTTCACCAGGAGCCACCATCATAAGGTCTGCAAGCTCGTCTACAATAATGACAATCTGAGGCAGCTTCTTAGGCTTATTTTCATCTTCGATATCAGAAATACTTTCCACTTTTGCATTGTATCCTTTTAAATCACGGACATTGTACTGAGCAAATTTATTATAACGGTCTGTCATTTCAGCTACTGCCCAGTTTAATGCTCCTGCCGCCTTTTTCGGATCAGTGACAACAGGAATAAATAAATGTGGAATTCCGTTATATACACTAAGTTCTACTACTTTCGGATCAATCATAATCAATTTTACATCATCCGGTGATGCTTTGTAAAGAAGACTAATAATAATTGTATTGATACATACAGATTTACCGGAACCGGTAGCACCCGCAATAAGCAGATGAGGCATTTTTGCAATATCTGTAATCACCGGTTTCCCCGCAATATCTTTTCCCGCCGCAAAAGCAAGCTTTGATTTACAATTTGTAAACGCCTCGGACTGCAGCAAATCCCGCAGCATTACGGTACTGTTGTTTTCATTGGGGACTTCAATTCCTACAGCAGCTTTTCCCGGTATAGGCGCTTCAATTCGAATATCTGTTGCAGCCAAATTCAACTTAATATCATCGGTAAGTCCTACAATTTTACTTACTTTTACACCTTGTTCCGGCTGTAATTCGTATCTGGTAACCGTAGGGCCGCAGCTTACATTTGTAATACTTACATTTACACCAAAATTATGTAACGTTTCCTGTAGTTTTCCTGCGATTTCTCTTAAATGAGAATCAGAGTCTCCTCCTGTCTGTTTTCCTTTTTTCAAAAGGTCTATAGGAGGAAATTCATAAACTTTTTTTGTTTCTGATTCTTTCAAAGCAATTTCTTTATTTACTTCATGAATTCTCTGTTCAATTTCTGCTTTTGAAGAACGTGGATTTTTTCTGGACATTTCTTTTTCTTCTGTTGCTGCCGGAACAATTTCTTCTATATCCTGTACCAGTTCCTCTGCTCTATGTATTGGAAAAGCATTTTCCGGAACAAAAGGTTCTTCCAGAAGCCCATCGTCCATCTGCTCCTGTTCTTTTTTTCGTTTCCCTTCCTTTTCCGTTTCTTTTAATTCTGTTTCTTTTAAGAAATCTTCGCTTCTTTCTTTTCGTTTCTTTTTCCGTTCCTGTTGCTGCTGTTTTTCTTCCTGTTCTTCTTGACGAGCTTTCAATGCTTCTTGTCTTGCCGCCTTTCTTTTCGCTGCACATTGATACATTTTACGGCTGTATTTTTGAATCATATCAAACATGGATTTCTGCGTAATCAAAACAAAAGAAATCACCATAGCGGTAACTGTAATCACATAAGTTCCCACTGTTCCAAATGCCTGCACCAAAAGACGACATAAAATCCCGCCTAAAAGTCCGCCACCTGTTTTATATTCTGCCGCTACTCGATAATAAGCCATTAACTCACTTTCATATACCGGACCTTCTGTAACAAGCTGTAAAAAAAGGCAAGCCGCAAGAAACAGCAGGAGAAATCCTGCCATTTTTCTGTATGCTCTTGGATTTCTTTTGTTTGCAATTACAAATGCAACACCAAGAAACAGAAAAATAGGGAGGGGATAGCAGACCAGTCCAACCAATCCGAAAAAGAAGCTGCTGATTGCATTTCCTACGGAACCACCTACTCCAAAATTACTGATTAAAAGTACAACCGAAATAGCCAGAACAATCCATAAAAGAATTTCTGACTCCATAGAAGTTCCTGTTTGTACTGGTTTTTTCTTTTTTCTTGCAGGTGCGCCTCGTTTTCCTGCACTTTTTTTCTTGGTCGATGCCATATTCCTTTTCTCCCCTTAATCAATTCCCCGAATACTTATATAAAATTACAAACAATTGCTACAATTCCCAGTGAGAAACAATAAATAGAAAAAATACGAAAACGTTTTTTTCTCATTACCACCAACATTCCCTTTATACAAAAATACCCTACAGCGCCTGCTATGACTGCTGCAAAAACAGATAAAGCCATAGTTTCTACATTTTCTCCTGTATACGAAAACTGAAACAGTTCTAAAATCGCTGCCCCTAGCATAGCCGGTATCGCCATCAAAAAGGAATATTTTACTGCGAATTTTCTATTAAATCCACACAGCAGACAGACAGCAATGGTAATGCCTGCTCTGGAAATCCCCGGAAAAACAGCAAATCCCTGACAAATTCCTAACAAAAATGCTACCGCATAAGTAACATCTTTTGGGATTTTCTTCCCTGCCGGAAAGAAATCTACTACCAAAAGTAAAATTCCTGTTATAAAAAAACCAATAGCCGGTGCCAGCAGATTTTTTCCTGCCTGTTCAACAAAATCCTGAAGCAAAAAGCCTAAAAAGGCAGTAGGAATTGTAGATACAAAAAGCAGCAAAAACAATTTTCTATAATTATTAGAAATAATTTTTTTATAGCGCTTTGCGTCCTGCTGATGCTTATTGTGAAAATAAGTCCTCACATTTCCATAGATGTCATAAAGACTTTTACAGCCTTCCAACAGCAGTTTCTTCACATCCTGACGAAATGCTATAAAAATTGCAGCAAGGGTTCCAAGATGTATAATTGTGTTAAATAAGAGTCCGGGATCTGTCTCTATTTTAAATAAATTTTCAATAATTGCCAGATGACCGGAACTGCTCACTGGAAGAAACTCTGTAATTCCCTGAATTACACCTAATAAAAGTGCCTGTATAAATGACATTTCATTAACCTCATCATTCGTATTTTATATTTTTATCAAATGTTTATTCTATCATAAATCCTGTATTCATACAACTTAAATTCCTAAGATTTATGAGCTTTCTCCTTTTCAATCAATTCGTATAATTTATGAAGTGCCTGACAAATACCTCCTGTTTCATCAATCAGTCCCTCTCTGACTGCTTCTTCTCCTTCCAGCATAGTTCCCACATCCTTTACCAGCTGGGAAGTATCCAACATCAGTTGTTCGATACGTTTTTGGGGCATTTTCGAATGAGAAGCAATAAAGCGGGTAATCCTGTCCTGAATTTTCTCCATATTTCGATAAGTCTGCATCACTCCGATAAACATTCCATTGCTTCTAACCGGATGAATAACCATAGTAGCACTTGGAACAATATAGGAATAATCGGCGGAAACTGCCATAGGAACACCAATAGAATGGCCACCTCCCAGTACAAGGGAAACCGTGGGCTTACTTAAAGATGCAATCATCTCTGCAATAGCAAGTCCTGCCTCTACATCTCCTCCCACCGTGTTTAATAAAATCAAAAGACCATCTGTTTCTTTGCTGTCTTCAATCATAGCAAGCTTTGGGAGTACATGCTCATATTTCGTGGTTTTACTATTATTCGGCAGACACTCATGACCTTCTACTTCTCCAATAATAGATAAAAGTTGGATATGATACTCTTTTTCATTTTCTTCCAGTAAAACCTGTCCCATTTCTTCAATCTGTTCATTTTGCTGCTGGGTTTTATCCAGTTTTTCTTTTTTCTCCTCGGACATAAAAATACCTCCAGTTCTGCTTTCTGGAGGTATTATGTGTAGTATCTCTATTTTTATTCTTCCCAGTTGTGCCATACATCAGTAACGTCGTCATCATCTTCAAGTAAATCAAGTGTCTTCTGAAGATTTTTGACATCCTGCTCATCAGAAAGTGTTACATAGTTTTGAGGAATCATAGCAACCTGTGCTTCCACCATTGGAATGCCTTCTTTTTCTAATGCTTCTCTTACTGCGCTGAAATCATCAGGAGCTGTAAGCACTTCAAAGCTATCTTCTTCTTCTGCAAAATCTTCTGCACCTGCATCTAATGCAATCATCATTAAATCATCTGCATCCATTTCACATTCTTCTTTGTCAATAATAATCTGTCCTTTTTTATCGAACATGAAAGATACTGAACCAGGAGTGCCAATGTTTCCATTTCCTTTTGTAAAGGCACTTCTTACATTTCCGGCAGTACGGTTTTTGTTATCTGTCAGTGTTTCTACGATAATTGCTACACCACTTGGACCGTAGCCTTCGTATGTAAGCACTTCAAAGTTATCTGCATTGGAATCTCCGGCAGCTTTTTTAATACCTCTTTCGATAGTATCATTTGGCATATTGTTTGCTTTTGCTTTTGCAATAACATCTCTTAATTTGCTGTTATTTGCCGGATCCGGTCCGCCTTCTTTTACAGCTACTACGATTTCTCTACCAATGACTGTAAAGATTTTACCTTTTTTTGCATCATTTTTCTCTTTTTTATGTTTTATGTTTGCGAATTTTGAATGTCCTGACATTTTTCTTCTCCTTTTTCTTCGTCCGGTAATTTCTCAACCCTGACTTTTTGTATGGTATTATTTTCCACTGCAAGAATGGTAAATAAATATCCTTTTGCTTTTATTTCTTTATCCTCTGCCATATTAGGTACATGCCCTAATAAAGAGGTAAGATAACCATTTAAGGTATCAAATTCTTCTTCGTCAAAATCAGAATTTAATACATCATCTACTTGTTCCAGAGGTGTAAGACCATTCATTACTAAAGACTGATCATTCTGAAGTTGAATAAAGTTTTCATCTTCATCATATTCATCTAAAATATTTCCTACAATCTCCTCTAAAATATCTTCCATTGTTACAATTCCCGAAGTCTGTCCGTATTCGTCTACCACAACTACCAGATGGATTTTCTTTGCCTGCATACGTTTAAATAAATCATTAATACTTCTGGTTTCCGGAACATACACAGCTTCCCTGATTAAATCAGGAATAGAACCAATGGGAAGATTTTCACATTCAGGCAGTGTAATCTGCCTCATAACGTCTTTTAAATGTAAAATACCAATAATATTATCAATATCTTCTCGGTATACCGGATAACGAGAATTGCTGTTATCCAACATATAAGACAAGGCATCCTTTAATAACGTATTTTCTTCTATGGCATGAAGATTTTTACGGTGTGTCATAATATCCTGCGCTTCTGTCTCAGAAAACTCCATAATATTCTGAATCATCTCTGCTTCATTTTCTTCGATAACACCTTGCTCATGCGCATCGTCCACCATGGAAATAATCTCTTCTTCTGTCACATCATCTTCCTGTTTATGAGGATCTACACCAAATAACCTCACAATTACATTGGAAAGCTTCATAATCAGAAAAGTAATCGGCTTAAAAACAGTTACGAAAAATCGAACCATACCTGCTGTGCGATACACCCATTTATCAGGATTATGATTAAATACTTTTTTAGCTGAAATCACACCAAAAGACATCAACGTAATCAAAAAGAACACCAACACCAATACAACAGAAATTCCTGCTCCTATATAAGGCAGCATTTCTATACCGGCTGCTTTAAAAACTCCTTCTATCCATGTATAAACATAAGGTGTTATAGAATGAATTCCAATATAACCAATTAAAATACTTAAAAGTGTTGCCGTTGTTAAAATTGTGTTAATAATTGCAGCAGGGTTTGCCATAATCTCTAAAATCCATTGAGATTTTCTGTCATTTTGTTCACTGGCTTTTTTCTCCACATCTGCTTCGCTTACCTTTTGAATGGCAGCTCCAAAACCATACAAACTACCATTTACCAGAATAAATGCGACAAATACTATCAGAGCCCCTATAAGGCTACTCCCATCATCCATAAATTATTTTATTTCCTTCCTTCTTCTTATGTTTTCAATGTGAAAAAACACATCATGAATAAAATACCATTTTCCATATCTTTCGTCAAGATTTCCGCAGAAAACTATGTAGGAAGTTCCAGACTGACACACAGTGCATGGTTGACTTTCTTCAATATCTCTGCATCCAAATGGCAGACTTTATCCTTCAGCCTTCGTTTATCAATGGTTCTTAACTGTTCCAGCAGAATTACCGAATCTTTTACAATGGCATAAGACTGTGCATCAATCTCAATATGCGTAGGAAGCTTTGCCTTATTCATTCTCGATGTAATTGCTGCACAGATAACTGTTGGACTATGTTTATTTCCAATATCATTTTGTATAATCAGAACCGGTCTGATACCGCCTTGCTCACTGCCTACCACCGGTCGCAGATCTGCGTAAAAAATATCTCCGCGTTTGATAACCACACATTTCACACTCCGATTTTATGTTTTCTATGATTTTACCCATTTTTTTCGTGTGTATTCATGTATTATCCGCAGGCGAAGAATTCTGCCTATCGGAATTTGCTATTCCTTTACTTGTCCGTCTTTATAATATACTCTTGGAACCCTTTTACTGATACAGCAGGCAAACTCATAATTAAATCTGCCTGACAACTCGCCTAATTCCTCCATAGTAATGCAGTCTGTGCCATCTTTTCCAAGAAGAGTTACCTCATCTAATTCTTCCGCTTCCGGAATTTCCGTCACATCTACCATAAACTGATCCATACATACTTTTCCAAGGATTTTTGCTCTTTTCCCACGAATTAAAACACTGCCTTTATTGGAAAGTCCTCTGGAATAACCATCTGCATATCCCACAGGTATAGTGGCAACTCTGGTTACTTTTTCTGTTGTAAAAGTTCCTCCATAACTGATTTCCACTCCAGGTTCTACTTCTTTTATATAAGCAATATGGCTTTTTAATTCCATTGCCGGTTTTAAGAGAATTTTATCCCTTTCCACTTCACTAGAGGGATACATTCCATAAAGAATAATTCCTGCACGTACTGCATCAAAATAAGCATCCTGCATCCGAATAATTGCCGCACTGTTGGAGCAATGCTTTACTGGTATGGAAATCCCCTGTTCTTTTAAAGCATTTAAAAACACCTGATATTTCTCCAACTGTCGATATGCCGGTGTAATATCTGACTCATCTGCTCTGGCAAAATGGGTAAATATCCCTTCCAATTCGATATTTGGAAGTTTTGAAATTTCCACGATTTCCGGTATTGCATCCTGTATATGACGATAACCGATACGTGTCATGCCTGTATCTAATTTTATATGTATTTTTAAAACTTTATTGGCCTTTACGGCTGCTTTTGACAACTGTTCTGCCATGGAAAATTTAAACACCGTAGGTTGAAAATCTTCTTTTACAATTCGGTCATAATCTTCCTCGTATGTATAACCTAAAATTAAAATCGGTTTTTTTATTCCTGCTTTTCGAAGTTCTCTGCCTTCCTCCACAGTAGCAACCGCAATTCCCCATATATAAGGATAATCTTGAATTTCTTTTGCAATAGGACCAGCTCCGTGTCCGTATCCATCTGCCTTTAGCACTGCAATAATCTGTGTATCCTCTCCCATATAATCGTGCATATTTTTCAGGTTGTAATCAATTGCATCCAGATTAATGTGTGCCTGAATTCTGCTTTGTATTCTCATGCCGTTCTCATCTCTCCCTTTTTAAATCTCACCCAGAATTTGCCCTGCTGCTTCAATTAAATCTCCTGCCAACATAGCCGCACGCCCTTTTTTCTTTGCTGCTAAATCTCCTGCAGCACCATGAAGATAAGCGCCCAGACCGGCTGCTTCCAGCGCATCTTTTCTCTGTGCCAAAAGGCTCAAAATAATTCCTGTCAGAACATCGCCGCTGCCTGCGCTTGCCATACCGTCATTTCCGGATAAATTTAAATATATACTTTCATTTCCTTTACTGATAATTGTTCTGGCATCTTTACATACTAACACAACAGAAAGGGTTTTTGCAATTTCCTGTGTGATTTTTATGGGATTTTCTTTCCATTTTTCTATAGAAATCCCAGTAAGGCGAGAAAATTCCCCTAAATGAGGAGTCAAAATCACTTCTTCAGGATAATTTTTCAACTGTACTTCCCGTTCTTTTAACATTCCAATGGCATCTGCATCAATAACAAGAGGCTTTCTTCCATAAAAAAGCACCGTGTCCAAAAGGTTTTCCGCCTGCTTTTCAAGACCAATACCCGGTCCAATTCCAATCACATCTGCCCAGGCAAAGCTTTCTAAAAGTTCTTTCGTAATGTCCTGATTATCTTCATAACACAGCAGCATAGCCTCAGGAAAACAGGAAAACAGATTTTTATTTTCTTTGTGAGTACAAATTTTCAACATCCCTGCACCGGCTCTCATGGCTGCCATCCCGCTTAAATATGCAGCGCCAAAAATATCCTTGCTTCCTGCAATTAAAAGAATTTTTCCAAAATTACCTTTATTCCCATCTTGTTTTCTTTGAATTTTCTTTAAGTCTTCTCTTGTATAAGCAAAAATTTCAGGCTGAGGCAATATTTGTGATTTAGCATAGATGCCAATATCGGCAATAACAATTTTCCCCGCGTAGTCTGCACCGGGATAAAGGAAAAGTCCTGCCTTTCCATAAGCAAATGTAACCGTTAAATCTGCTTTTACTGCACATCCTAATATTTTTCCGGTCTTACTGCAAATACCTGAGGGAATATCCATAGCAACTACTTTTCCGTGAAACTGATGCAGTTCTTGTATCACTTCTTTTAAACTTCCTGTAATTTCTCTGGAAAGACCTACTCCTAAAACAGCATCTACGATAACAGTATATTCAGAAACATGAAAACTCTTGACAAAGGAAATTCCATAATTTCTCCCAATATCTATCTGTTTTTGCATTTCTTTTGTAAAATTCTCCGGCTTTCCTAAAATACAGACATCTGTACAATATCCTGCAAGGTGAAGCAATCGTGCAAGTACTACACCATCTGCCCCATTATTTCCACTTCCGCATAAAATCAAAACTTTCTTTAAACAAAATCCCTCTTTTTTCATTGCTTCAAAAACAGAAAGTCCTGCTCTTTCCATAAGTACCAAAGAAGGAACACCCATTTCTTCTATGGTGCATTTGTCTAAAAGCTGCATCTGCTCACCTGTTACAATTCGCTCCATTTTTCCCTCCCTAACATAAACAGAAAAAGCTGCTGCAAAATTTCTTTCACAACAGCCTTCTCCCTTATTTCTCTTCTTTCTGCTCTGCAACAGAGCAATTCAAATTGTAGGACAAACGCATTAGGCTTTCTGAAAGATGAACATTTTCTACAATAACATCTTTTGGAACATTTAAGTCCAAATGAGCAAAATTCCAAATGGCTTTAATTCCATTTTGCACCAAAAGCTCTGCAATTTCCGCAGCACTGCTTTTTGGCACAGTCAATGCAGCAATCTGTACATCTTCTTTTTGTAGAAAATCCGGCAGCTCGCTCATCATACGAATTCCATTCCCCCTGATTGAAATTCCTTTTAAAACCGGATTAATATCAAAAACACCTACAATTTTAAATCCTCTTTTTTCAAACTTTACATAATTTGCAAGAGCTTGTCCAAGATTTCCCGCTCCTATAATAATCATGTGATGGGTTTTATCCAACCCTAGAATTTTTCCGATTTCCTCGTACAGATATCGCACATTATATCCGTATCCCTGCTGCCCAAAACCTCCAAAATTATTCAAATCCTGACGGAT
>CAJKQE010000009.1 GCA_905201915.1 uncultured Lachnospiraceae bacterium | reverse complement strand
GCACAGGAGTGCACAATGGAGCCAATTACTAAAATTGCAGAAAAAGCAGGTATTGATGATAAATATCTGGAACAATACGGAAAATATAAAGCAAAAATTGACTATAATTTATTAAAAGAGTCTGATGCACCAAATGGAAAATTAATTCTTGTCACAGCAATCAATCCAACACCGGCAGGAGAAGGAAAAACAACTACAACAGTTGGTCTTGCAGATGGTATGCAGAAATTAGGAAAAAAAGTTATGGTTGCTCTGCGTGAGCCATCACTGGGACCTGTATTTGGAGTAAAAGGTGGTGCAGCAGGCGGCGGATACGCACAGGTTGTTCCAATGGAAGATATTAACCTGCACTTTACCGGTGACTTCCATGCAATCGGCGCAGCAAATAACCTTCTTGCAGCTATGCTGGATAACCATATCTATCAGGGAAATGAATTAAACATCGATCCTAGAAAGATTACATGGAGAAGATGTGTGGATATGAATGACCGTCAGCTTCGTTTTGTTGTTGATGGTATGGGCGGAAAGACAAACGGTATGCCAAGAGAAGATGGTTATGATATCACAGTAGCTTCTGAAATCATGGCAGTACTGTGTCTTGCAAAAGATATCACAGACTTGAAAGAAAGACTGGGACGTATTATCGTTGGATATACTTATGGAAAAGTTTCTGAACAGAAACCGGTAACAGCTCATGATTTACATGCAGAAGGCGCTATGTGTGCACTCTTAAAAGATGCTTTAAAACCAAACTTAGTACAGACTTTAGAGCATGTACCTGCAATTGTACATGGTGGTCCATTCGCAAATATCGCTCATGGATGTAACTCTGTAATCGCAACAAAGATGGCAATGAAATTAGGTGATTATGCAATCACAGAAGCAGGTTTTGGCGCTGATTTAGGTGCAGAGAAATTCTTAGACATTAAATGTCGTATGGCAGGACTTAATCCAAGTGCAGTTGTAATCGTAGCAACTGTTCGTGCATTGAAATACAATGGCGGAGTAGCAAAAGCAGACTTAAATAACGAAAACTTAGAAGCTCTGGAAAAAGGACTTCCAAACCTGTTAAAACATGTAAGCAATATTAAAAATGTATACAAACTTCCATGTGTAGTAGCAATTAACGCATTCCCAACAGATACAAAAGCAGAACTTGACTTAGTAGAAAGCAAATGTAGAGAATTGGGTGTAAACGTTGCATTGTCTGAAGTATGGGCAAAAGGTGGCGAAGGCGGAATTGCACTTGCAAAAGAAGTTATCCGTTTAGTAGAAGAACCAAACGACTTCACATACTCCTATGAATTAGAAGGAAGTATTGAAGATAAATTAAATCAGATTGTACAGAAGATTTACGGTGGTAAGAGAGTGGTTCTGACAGCAAATGCACAGAAACAGGCAGCACAGTTAGAAGCACTGGGTTACGGAAACTGCCCAATCTGTGTTGCGAAAACACAGTACAGTCTGACAGATGATCAGACAAAATTAGGAGCACCTACAGACTTTGAAGTAACTGTAAGAAATCTGAAGATTTCCGCAGGTGCAGGATTTATTGTAGCATTGACAGGAGAAATCATGACAATGCCAGGACTTCCAAAAGTACCGGCTGCTGAGAAGATTGACGTAGATGAAACAGGTAAAATTACCGGTCTTTTCTAAGAAATAAACATATAGCTGCTGCATGACAAATGTGGTGCAGCAGCTTTCTACGTATTAGAAAATTTTGGGCTTGAAGGGAGCAAATAAGTATGTATAAAGACGAATATAAAGCCGTTTGTAATTCTGCGGCAACAAAATTAAATTTACTGAAAACCAATCCGCTGGGATATTTTGTGGCGTCTATGCTTGCTGGTATGTTTGTTGCAATGGGGGGATTTCTGGCATTTACACTTGCAGGTCATTTATCAACTTCAGAAACAGTAGCAATTTGGGCAAAACCGGCACAGAGTGCTGCATTTGCAGCAGCACTTAGCTTAGTTATCATGGCAGGAGCGGATTTATTTACAGGAAATAATTTTCTTATGTCAGCAGCAGCATTTAGAAAAACTGTTACATGGGGAGATGCCTGTAAATTATGGTGTGTATGTTGGATTGGAAACCTGGTTGGTTCTTTTTTATCTTCTGCTCTTTTTATAGCTACAAAAGTTCCTACAGGTGCAATTGGCAATTATTTTGAAAATCTTGCAATTACAAAGACGACTACTGCACCAATGCCATTGTTTTTCAAAGCGGTATTGTGTAACATTTTAGTATGTCTTGCTGTATGGTGTGGAATAAAAATGAAGTCTGAATCAGGTAAATTGATTATGATTTTCTGGTGTATTTTTGTATTTATGGTATGTGGATTTGAACATAGTATTGCAAATATGAGCAGCATTGGAATTTCTCTTTTTACAGGAAAAGTTGGAATTGGTGCATATTTATATAATGTAGTAGTTGTTACCCTTGGAAATATGGTTGGAGGTATCTTAGGAGTAGCACTTCCATATCATTTGATTTCAAAAGAAAAATAAAATAAGAATAAGAAAGTAGAGCTGTCTGTTAAGGCAGCTCTTTTTCGTTCTATCCTTATTCATAAAGCGTAAGATGGAGAAAGGGGGATAGACTATGCAAAATCAAAAATTAGAAAATCTTTTGAATTTAGCTTTAAGTGCTACAAAAGAGGAGAGAATGAAATCATCACAGTTAAACGTAGGGTATAATACAGAAGAAAAAAACTGGGAGCTGATTATAAAGTTTTCCGGTGATTTGAGTGCAGTGCTGGGAGAAGATATTCCAAAAGTAGAACTTTTAAATCAATTTGCCATTATACGCATTCCAGAAAGCAGAATAGAGGAATTATCACGAAATCCGCAGATAGAGTTCGTAGAGAAACCAAAGCGTTTATTCTTTGCAGTAAATCAAGGAAAAAGTGCTTCCTGCATGACAGCAGTACAAAGTGAGTTTTCGCCTTTGGGAGAAGCGCTGACAGGAGAAGGCGTGTTGGTTGCATGTATTGATTCCGGCATTGATTATAGCCATCCTGATTTTCGTAATTCTGATGGGAGCAGCAGAATATTACGTCTGTGGGATCAAACCATACAGGGAAATCCACCGAAAGGCTATTTTATAGGAACGGAATATACAAAGGAGCAGATTGATGAGGCATTGAAGCAGGAAAATAAAAGGGAAATGGAAAAAATTGTTCCCAGTCGTGATTTAAGCGGACATGGTACCGGCGTGATGGGAATTGCAGCCGGAAATGGGGCAGCTTCTCAGGGAGTTTATCGAGGTGTAGCTTATAAGAGTAATTTATTGGTTGTAAAATTGGGTGCACCTTTGGAAGACGGATTTCCCAGAACCACAGAACTTATGCAGGGGGTTGATTATGCCATTCGTCAGGCAATTGATTTGCAGATGCCTTTGGCTTTAAATCTTAGTTTTGGAAATAATTATGGTTCTCACAGTGGGGAGTCGCTTATTGAAACTTATTTGGATAACGCAGCATTGTCTGGAAAAACATCAATCTGTGTAGGCGTGGGAAATGAGGGAAGCGCTGCTATTCATACTTCCGGGCAACTTGAAGAAGGAAAGACAGATGAGATTTCTTTATATATTAGTGAATATGAAACGGGAATAAGTGTACAGATTTGGAAACCCTATGTGGATGAGATGACATTTGCAATGATACATCCAAATGGAGAGAGGGTAGGAATTTTTAAGCAGATATTAGGACCACAGCGTTTTACTATTCAAAATACGGAACTGCTGATATATTATGGAGAGCCCAGCCCATACAGTATTTCTCAGGAAATTTATATTGATATGCTTCCTAAAAGTCAGTATATTGACAGCGGTGTGTGGAAAATTCAACTGATACCTTCAAAAGTTGTGGATGGTTCTTATGACTTGTGGCTTCCGGGAGGAGGAATTTTAAATGAAGGAACAAGATTTTCTTTTCCTACACCGGAAACTACGCTGACAATTCCTTCAACGGCGGGAAGAGTAATTTCTGTTGGGGCATATAATTCCAGATATATGTCCTATGTGGATTTTTCAGGAAGGGGTTATACAAGAGTGATAAAGGCAGTAAAACCGGATTTGGCAGCGCCGGGAGTGGATATTCGTACAACAGCAGTGGGTGGAGGATATGATAACAGAACAGGAACATCTTTTGCAGCGCCTTTTGTTACGGGGGCTGCAGCACTTATGATGGAATGGGGAATTATAAAAGGAAATGATCCTTTCTTGTACGGAGAGAAAGTAAAGGCATATTTAAGAAGAGGAGCAAGACCGCTTTTAGGCGGGGAATATCCTAATAATCGTATTGGATATGGGGTACTGTGTTTAGGGGATAGTTTTCCATTGTAGGAAAAAGTAAGTTTCTCCCATGGAAAATCAGTGTTTCAGATACCTGATCTTCTTTGGAAGAAACTTATTTTCTAACTGTATATTTAAACCTCTAATTTTTCAATTTCAGTCCCTGTAAATTCGATATCCGGTAATAATTCAAAGTAAAAATCGGAATATTTTTCTGTAAGGGCTTGAATACATCTGGCTTGAATAATTTTAAACCGTGAAAGAGAAATAGTGTCTTTGTCAAAGGTAATATAAACGCTAATCCATAGTTTTCGTCCGGTTCGAACAATATCATAATAAAGCTGTGTATGTCCGTAAATACCAATAATTGGTTCAACGGTATTTTTAATATCCTCAATGGTTTCTTGTTCCGGTGGTATTAACATTAAGTCTCGAATGCCTGTAATTACTGTTTTAATTGGCATTGGGAGCATAAATATAGAAAGAAAAATTGTGATAATCTGGTCAATATAAGGAATAATGGGAGACAGCTGTGTGTGTGATAAAAAGGCAGGAAGCAAAAATGCCACAGTCATTCCCAAAGATACAATACTGTCGATTTCCCAGCCTTTTCTTTCCGTTTCCAACAAAGGAGAATTCATTGCTTTGTTCTTTTTTCTTAAATATAGAGATACAGCAATACCTAAAATACAGGCAAACAATTCAAAATAAGCAACAGATTGAAAAGAAATGACATGGCCGCCATGAAGCATCAGGTTTAAGTTGTTAGTAATTAAGCCAATAGTAACAGCTGTCATCATAATTCCTTTGACTACAACAAAAAGAGTTTCTATTTGCATATAACCAAAGGGATGTTTTTCATTGGATGGTTTGTATAATAACGGTATTAGAAAAATAGAAGGTAAAAGCATGAAAAATTCTATACCATCATAAACAGCATCAAGCAAAACAGCCTGAGAGCTTGTGATAATAGCTGTCACTAATTCTACAATGACGAAAAACAAGTTCCCATATAAGGAAACACTCATTGCTTTCTTTTCTTTTTTTTGTGCTTTTCTTTCGGTGTGCACGATTTCATCTCCTAACATATTTTTTGAAAATCATTATAACATTAAACTATCATCTAATCCATATTGAATTTCCATTTTATTTTCAGTATAATCCTCTCATGGAAAGTAACTGGCTTTCGTAAAATCTTAAATATTAGGAAGAAAAACATGGTAAGAAAACAAATAGAAAACTTTGATTTAGAGCAAATTTGTAATTCAGGTCAGTGTTTTCGTATGAAAAAGCTGGAAGAAAATAAATACAGAATAATTGTCGGTGCACGATATCTGGATATTTATCAAAAGGATGGAGAAAGTATATTTTATTGTTGTTCTGAAGAATTTACAGAAGTATGGGAAGAATATTTTGATTTAAAGAGAGATTATAAGTTTTATATAGAGAAGATTAACTCGCGTGATATGTATTTATTAAATGCAGCCAAGTCAGGTGAGGGAATTCGCATTTTAAAACAGGATTTATGGGAAATGATTGTTTCATTTTTGATTTCTCAACAAAATAATATTGTGAGAATTAGAAAGTGTATTGAGAATATTTGCAGGGAATATGGAGAAGGAAAAGTAACAGCTTCAGGGGATAAGTATTATACCTTCCCAAAGGCAGAAGTTTTAGCCAGTTTAGAAGAAGATGATTTGAAAGCCTGTAATTTAGGATACCGCAGTAAATATGTAGTTCGTGCAGCAAAAGGAGTAGTTTCCGGTGAAATTGATTTGCTGGCTATTGAGAAAATGAAGTATAAAGAGGCAAAAGAGGAGCTGCTTAAAATATTTGGTGTAGGAGTGAAGGTAGCAGATTGTATTTGTCTTTTTGGGCTTCATCATTTAGAGGCATTTCCTGTGGATACTCATATTAATCAGGCATTGGAAAAGAATTATAAACGAGGATTTCCAAGACGTAGATACAAGGGATTTGAAGGAGTTCTGCAACAGTATATTTTTTATTATGAGCTTTTTGGAGAAAAAATGAAATAGATGTTTCGGCAGAGAGTTGTTGCGTAAGCAACAGCTCTTTTTATTGACAAATGTGCAGATGCACAGTAAAATTTAAGTAAGGAAATGTGCAGATGCATAGGAGAAAATCATGGAAAAAGATAGAAATAAGAAGATTGAAAAGACAAAGGCGAATATATTAAAAGCGTTGCTTGTATTGCTGCAGCGTAAGGAGATTAATGAAATTTCTATTCGGGAGCTTACAGAGGTTGCACATATACATAGAAACACCTTTTACATTCATTATACAGATATATACGATATTTTGGCAGAAGTAGAGGAGGATATGTGCAGAAAGGTGAAAGAAATGACAGATGAGATGGAGCCGGCTCAGTTGAAGGAAAATTTGGAAGTAGTTTTAAAAAGAGTATTTGAGTATCTTTATCAGGAGAGGGAAAAATGTGGACTGATTATGAGATATAGAGGAAGCGTTTCAAGCGGAAAAGGGCTTGTAGAGTCTATTTTTGTAAAATATTTGAATGCTTTTCCAAATACTTTTGATGAAGCATCTGTGGAATTTCAGGTACAGTTTTATTATTGCACTACCGGAGCCATGGGGATTGTACGTTACTGGATGGAGCATGATTTTAAAGAAAGCCCTCAGAAGATGTCAGTGCTTACAGCTAAGCTTTTAACAAGAGGAATACAAGGAGCATTAGAGGAAGCTAGGAGAGGATAAATTATGGAAAATTATGTAAAATTAGAAAATGTGACAAAGGTATATAAAATGGGGGAAGTAGAAATACGTGCTGCAGATGGCATTGATTTTTCTATATCAAAGGGTGAATTTGTAGTAATTGTAGGTCCCAGTGGAGCAGGTAAGACAACTGTTTTAAATATTTTAGGCGGAATGGATACAGCCACAGAGGGAAAAGTGTTGGTAGACGGAAAAGATGTGGCGAAATACACACCCAAAATGCTTACAGGGTATCGCAGAGATGATATTGGATTTGTTTTTCAGTTTTATAATTTAGTACCTAACTTGACAGCGCTGGAAAATGTAGAGCTGGCACTTCAGATTTGTAAAGAACCTTTAGATGCAAAGAGCGTTTTGGAGGATGTAGGATTAGGAGATCGTCTGGATAATTTTCCGGCACAGCTTTCCGGTGGAGAGCAACAGAGGGTTTCGATAGCCAGAGCACTGGCAAAAAATCCTAAGCTGTTACTATGTGATGAGCCTACGGGGGCGTTGGATTACAATACAGGAAAGGCAATTTTGAAACTTTTGCAGGATACATGCCGCCAGAAAGGTATGACAGTGATTGTTATTACTCATAATTCAGCTATTGCGCCTATGGCTGACAGGATTATACATATAAAAAATGGAAAAGTGTCAGGTATGGAATTAAATCCAAATCCTGTTCCGGTAGAGACCATTGAATGGTAGGTGATGAGCAGGTATGAAAAAAAGAGCGATAAGAAAAGATTTTTATGTAGAGATACATAGAAGTTTGGGAAGATTTTTATCTATTTTCTTTATTGTAGCAATGGGTGTAGCATTCTTTTCTGGTATTCGGGCAGGTGAACCGGATATGAGATATTCCGGAGATGCATATTTTGACAGAAATAATGTTATGGATCTTCGCGTTATAGGAACTTTAGGCTTAACAGAAAAAGATGTAGAAGCATTGAAAAAGACAGAGGGAGTAGAGTCGGTAGAACCGGGATATTCTGTTGATATGCTGTTAAATGTGGAAGGAAATTATAAGGTTCTTCATGTTGCTTCTATTTTGGATAACATGAATAAGTATACGGTGGAAGAAGGAAGGATGCCTGAAAAATCAGGAGAATGTCTTATGGATGGAGACTTTCTCAAGGCTCATGGATTTAAAATCGGAGACAAAATTCTCCTTTCCAGCGGGACGAAGGATGCGGTTACAGACACTTTAAAGACGGAGACTTTTGAAATTGTAGGAAGCGGCAGCAGTTCCATGTATTTTACTTATGCCAGAGGCAGCAGTACAGTGGGAAATGGTGAAGTCAGTGGATTTCTGGGAGTAATTCCAGAAGATTTCGGATTGGAAGCATATACAGAATGTTATGTATCTGTTAAAGATGCAAAAGCGCTGACAGCATTTACTTCTAAGTATAATGGGAAAGTAGAGAAAGTACAGAAAAATATTGAAGGAATTGCTGATGAGCAGGGGAAGCGAAGAGCGGATGAAATTCGTGATGAAGCAAAAACAGAGCTTGCAGATGCTCAGGAGGAGTTAGATAAGGGTAAGAAGGAAGCTGAAGAAAAGCTTGCAGAAGCAAAGAAGCAGATTGATGATGGAGAAAAGCAGCTTCAGGAAGGAAAAGAACAGCTTGAAAAAGCAAATCAAGAGCTGCAAAATGGAAAAAATAAGTTATACGCCAGTCAGAAAGAGGTAGATGCAGCAAAAAAAGAAATTTCTAATGGCTGGAATCAGTATAATTCTGCAAAAAAAGAATTTGATGCACAAGAAGCTGATTTTAAAAAGCAGTATGATGCAGGAATAGCAGAAATTGCGAAAGGAGAAGAAGAACTTACTAAGGCGTGGGATGCCTTTTACAGCCAAAAGGAAGAGTACGATAAAGGTGTTACAGCACTTGCACAGGCGAAAGAGATACTTTCTGAACTTTTAGCAAGTTTGGAAAGCGGAATTCTGCCACCGGAACAAGTACCTCAGATACAGGCACAGGCAGAGGCACTAAAAACGGAGATTGCAGAAAAAGAACCTGTTTTGCAGGAAGCCGGACAGCAAATGAATGCTGCACAAGCAACCTTGGAACAGAAACAGCAGGAAGCAGATGTTCAGTTTGCTGAGGCTAGAAAACAGTTAGAACAAGGGAAGGCAGCTATTGAGGCAGGAAGACAGCAATTAGAAGCAAGCAGAAAAAAACTAATTTCCGGTGAAGAACAGGCAAAAAAAGGACAGCAGCAGATTGATGAAGGCTGGAGTAAAATTCACGATGGGGAAAAAGAAAAAACAGAAAGCGAAGCTTTGATTGCAGAAAATGAAGAAAAACTTGCACAGGCAAAAGAAGAATATGAGCAGGGGAAAATAGATGCCGAGCAGGAAATTCATGACGGTGAGGAAAAGATAAAAGATGCCCAGCAGGAAATTAATAAGATTGAAAATGCCCAGTGGTATGTACAGGATAGAAGTGCATTACCAGAGTATGTGGGATTTGGAGATAATGCGGATCGTATTCGTGCCATAGCAAAAGTTTTTCCTATCTTATTCTTTATTGTGGCAGCTTTAATCAGCCTGACAACCATGACACGTATGGTAGAAGAACAGAGAACTCAGATTGGAACGTTAAAAGCTTTGGGCTATGGAAAGCTGAGCATTGCAGGAAAATACTTAAATTATGCCCTTTTGGCAACGGTTGGTGGTAGTATTTTTGGAGTGCTTTTTGGAGAGAAAGTTTTTCCTTATATTATTGTGACGGCATATAAGATTATGTATACTCATGTTCCGGATGTGGTAATTCCTTACAACTGTGAATATGGAATTATGGCAGCGGGAGCAGCAATTTTATGTACTGGTTTGGCGACATTTTTGGCTTGTTATAAAGAGCTTGCTTCTCAACCGGCTGTACTTATGAGACCACCGGCACCAAAACAAGGAAAAAGAGTTTTTCTGGAAAGAATTCCATTTATCTGGAAACATTTAAGCTTTATTTGGAAATCTACGATTCGTAATCTCATTCGTTATAAAAAGAGATTTTTCATGACAGTTTTTGGTATTGGCGGCTGTATGGCATTGATGATTGTAGGATTTGGTCTTCGTGACTCCATTTTTGCCATTGGTAAATTGCAGTACGGAGAGCTTCAATTATATGACGGAATGGTTATTCTTAATACGGATGCAGAGGAAGAAGATAAAAAAGAGCCTATAGAATATCTTTCTTCAGAAAAAGCTGTCTCTGATATTATGGAAGGATATTCAAAGAAGATTACGATTTCTAAGGGGAAAGAAGAACAGGAAGTTTATTTAAGTGTGCCGTTTGACATTGAGAAAAATAAAGAGTTTCAGGTTTTCAGAAATCGTATTACAAAGAAAGAATTTGAAATGGAGAAAAACTCTGTAATTTTGACAGAAAAGGCAGCACAGCTTTTAGATGTTAAAAAAGGCGATAAGATTATGCTTGATGATAAAGATGAGAAACAAGCAGAGCTTCGTGTAACAGATATATGTGAAAACTATATGGAACATTATCTGTACATTTCTCCGGAAACTTACAGAGAAATTTACGGAGAAAATATGGAGTCTAATACCATTTACTTTAAGATGAAAGACTTTGATAAAAAAGGTCTGAAAGAAATTGGTGAAAATATCTTAAGTAAACGCGGGGCTTTAAATGTAACTTATACTTATAACATACAAAATCAACTGGACGATATGTTGGAAAGCCTTGATATTGTTATTGTAGTCTTGATTATTTCAGCAGGCCTTCTTGCTTTTGTGGTTTTATATAATTTGAATAACATTAATATTACAGAAAGAAAGCGTGAGCTTGCTACCATTAAAGTTTTGGGATTTTATGACAAAGAGGTTTCTGCTTATGTGTTCAGAGAAAATATTTTGCTTACCATCATCGGTGTGGCAGTAGGAGTTGTGTTAGGAAGTATGCTTCATCGTTTTGTAATTGTCACAGTGGAAATTGACAGCGTTATGTTTACGAGAATTATTGAAAACATCAGTTTTGTGCTAAGCGCTGCATTAACTTGCCTGTTTTCATTCCTTGTAAATGCAGTGATGTACTTTAAATTGAAGAAAATTGATATGGTAGAGTCTTTAAAGAGTGTGGAGTAAGAATTCTTACAAAAGATGTAAGTGTTTTTTCCATCTGTCATCTTTTATAATAAAGGTATCTTAGATAAGGAGATGAGGAGTATATGGGAAAAACATTATTAGAAATACAAGGGTTAAAGAGAAGTTATGGAAGAAAAGCAGGAGAGACAAAAGCTTTAAACGGAGTTTCTTTTCAGGTTCTGGAAGGGGAATTTCTGGGAATTATGGGGAGCAGCGGTTCTGGAAAGACTACACTTTTGAACTGTATTGCAACCATGTTAAAGCCGACAGAAGGGAAAATTTTACTGTCGGGAGAAGATATTGGTAGATTTAAAGGAAAAAAGTTGGCACAGTTTCGAGGCAAAGAAATCGGATACCTGTTTCAGGATTTTGAGCTTTTAGATAACCTTACAGTAGAAGAAAATATTCTCCTGCCTTCTGCCATCCATGGCGACAGCCAGAAACAGGCAGAAAACAAATGTATGGAATTGGCACACTATCTGGAGATGCAGGATGTGTTAGATAAGTTTCCTTCTCAGATTTCAGGAGGTCAAAAGCAAAGGGCAGCGGCAGCAAGAGCTCTTATTTCCCAGCCGAAAATTTTATTGGCGGATGAGCCTACAGGAGCTTTGGACAGCCACAGCGCCAAAAAGCTTTTAGAAAAAAT
This sequence comes from uncultured Lachnospiraceae bacterium, assembly GCA_905201915.1. Classification (GTDB taxonomy): domain Bacteria; phylum Bacillota; class Clostridia; order Lachnospirales; family Lachnospiraceae; genus Blautia. The sequence goes on along the minus strand of CAJKQE010000009.1, from coordinate 33,999 downwards.
AAATGGTGTGTGTAAAGATTTTAAAACAACGGTAATGATGGTAACTCACGATGCCAATGCGGCAAGTTATTGCAGCAGAATTTTATTTATTCAGGATGGAGTTATTTTTCATGAACTTCGGCGTCAGCTTCCAAATGAAAGCCAGTCTGATTTTTATCTGAGAATATTGGAGGTAACAGCTGCACTGGGAGGAGGAAGCGCCAATGTTTTGTAATCTGATTAAGAGAAACAGCAAATCGGGCAGGAAGGAAAACAGCCTTTATTTTGCCTCTTTAGTGATTTCCGTAGTAGCTTTCTATGTGATTTTATCCATAGAAAATCAGGATGTAATGAAATTCATAAAGAGTATGGAAAGTGATGCTGTTCAGAAGCTTTTGCTTCTTATTCCGATATTTTATGTGTTTTCGCTTTTTGTCCTGTCCTTTTTGGTATTTTTTACAACACGGTATCAGTTGGAGCGAAGAAGCCATGAACTAGGGCTTTATCTGATGATGGGGATGAAGAGAAGCCGCCTGTTTTTTATGCTTATTGCAGAAGATATGGTAAATACGGCAGTTGCTTTTCTGGCAGGCTTTCCCATTGCTATTTTATTGACAGAAATTATCAGTCTTACAGTATCAAGAGTGATTGGTCTGGGGATTTTAGGACATCGTTTTATTATTGCATGGACGGCTGTTTTGTGGACTGTGGTGGGAATTGTTCTGATTAAGATTGTAATTATAAGCATTTTAAGCGGAATAACAGTGAATAAAGATCCTTATGTCTTAATGAAAAATTCAGATGAAAGTGAGAAAAAGAGAACAAAAAGACTGACCTCGTGTTTTTTCTTTTTTATTGGTCTTATTTTTCTTGGAATAGCATATTCACTGGGCTTGAGAGAGGGCTTATGGGAGCAGATGCGTTCTCTTTTATGGACTTTGCTCTTTGGAATAGCAGGAACTTATTTCTTGTTTAAAGGCTTTTATTTCCTTTTTCAGAGAGCTCTGAAAAAGAAATCAAAAGGACTTAGAACCTTTACCCTTCGGCAGTTACAGGAAAGTGTTTTTCTGAAAAGCGGATTTCTGGCATCCTGTTCTCTTTTGCTTTTGATTGCATTTTGTTGTCTTTCTTTCGGGATTTCTGCGGCATTTTCACAGAAACCGGAACGCTTTATAGATTTTACCTTTGTCGGCGAAGAAGGGGGGGTAAAAGAGAAGCTGGAGAGAGCAGGTGTTATGGATAAATTTAAGAACTTCTATCAAATGGAGATTTCACTTATGCCTACCTTTGAAGGAGAACATACCTTTTCCAATAAAGAGATGATAGCGGCATTGGAAAAATTACCCATATCAGATGTCAGAAATAATATAATCAATAATCTGGAATATTCAGACAGCCCATATATGGTGAGGTTATCCAGTTATAATCAGCTTTTAGAGTCAGCGGGAAAAGAACCTTTACAGTTAGAAAAAAATGAAGTGGTTTTATATGAAGATCCTGAACTAAGAGATGAAGAAAGTATAGGGATATTAGAAGAAGCCTTGAAAACAGGTGTGCGTCTGCAAATTGACGGACAGGACTATCTTATGAAAGAAAAGGTTATGTCCTATGATGTGGTGACGGATGATAAAATCACGCTTATGGACGCATTGATTGTAGAAGATAGTATATTTGATTCTTTGTGTAAAAAAGACAGTACGCAGTGCTATTGGAATGCAGTAATGGATAACAAGATAATCGAGAAAGAAGGCTTGATTAAAAGCTTCACAGATATCAATAAAGAACTGGCAAAAACAGGAATAGAGTATGAAAGCTATATGGAAAATATGGGAAGATATTTATTCTATATGGTGTCAGAAACGTATTTATCTGTTTATCTTGGAGTGGTATTTTTAATTATAGGCAATACGGCAATTGGCACACAGTTTCTTATGTACCAAAGAAAAACAGGAAAACGTTATCAGACTTTGTTTGCTCTTGGAGCAGATTTTGCAAAGGCTTCAAAGTCAGGGAGAGCACAGGTGTGTTGGTACTTTTTCCTTCCGGTAGCAGTGGCTGTTGTCAGCTCTGTTTTTGGAATTTGGGCAATGACAAATGGACTTCTGGCTTCTTATTATGAACAACAGCAGAGCAGTATGATTGTGATGTCTTTTGTTGTAGTAATTCTCATTGTTGTGGTAGAATGGGTATATATCAGAGCGGTGATGAAAAACAGTGATAGAAATATTCATGCTTTATTAGAACGAAAAAGAGATGAATAGGAAAAGTGAGTGGGGTTTATGAGCAGAATTACCATAGTGGAAGATGATATTTTTATGAGAGAGGAGCTGGCAGATATTCTGGAAAAGGAAGGCTATGAAGTCGTGCAAATTTGTGATTTTCAGAATGTTTATGAAGAAATTAAGAAAAGCAAACCGGCTCTTGTGCTTTTAGATATTAATTTGCCCCAAAAATCAGGATTTGAAATATGCAAACAATTAAAAGAAAAAAATCTGTATCCGGTGATTATTCTGACTTCACGGACACAGATTGAAGATGAAATTCATGGGCTGAAGTTGGGAGCCGATGATTTCTTGACAAAGCCGTACCATAAGGGACGGCTTTTGGCACGTATCGAGAATACGTTACAGCGTTTTTCCAGTTTTGAAGGCATTCTAAAGGGCAACGGGTTTTATTTGGACAGGCATACCTATACACTTTATACCGAAAACTATTCAAAGGTATTGCCGGAGAAAGAAGGAAAAATTCTGGAGGTGCTTTTAGAGCATCGGGGAGAAATTGTTTCAAAAGAAGATTTATTTTTGAAAGTGTGGGGAACACAAGTCTATGTAGATGAAAATATTCTTCAGGTGAATATGACACGGTTACGTAAAACATTGAATACATTGGGATTAGAAAACATGGTACAGACTGTTCGGGGAAGGGGGTATCTCTGGAATGGAGAATGATAGAAAAAGAAAATGGCAGACAGCAGGAGAAGTATGCAAGGAAAATACATGGTTCTTTGTTGCTCTGCTGTTTTTCGATTGTTTTTGTTTTTTCTGTTTGTGGCTGCTGGATAATAGAAAAAGTGAAAAACTGGCAGCTATATTCATACTTTTTACAGGTGTGATTTTTGTATTCCTTTTTTTGGACAAAATGAAAAAGAAAAATAAAAAATTTCTTTATTTTCAAGAGCTTTTCAGTGATAAAAACAATCTGAGCAAAGAATTAAATACCGAGTTATTATCTTTTGAAGAAAAGTGGATAATAGAAAAGTTAAGAGAAAAAATAGAGAATATTGAGGCAGAAAAGAAAGATATGTTTCTGGCACTTGGACAGCAGCAAGAGTATGTGGAAACATGGGTACATGAAATAAAGACACCCATATCCTGGTTTACTTTGTTGTTAGAAAATCGTGAGGATGAGATGAGTCCTAAAGTGTATCAGAAGCTTCAATATATGAATGTACAGTTACAGGAATATGTGTCACAAATTTTATATTTTTCCCGTTTGTCTTATGACCATAAGAGAGAAATTATGGAGTGGGTGAATCTGCAGGATTGTATAGATTACGTGTTGGAGGCGTATGAATATTTATTGACAGAGAGTAAAATTTCTATAGTGGAAAACTTAGAAGTGAAAGAAATTTTTACAGACAGGAAAAATTTGGAGTTTATAGTATCTCAGGTTGTGAGCAATAGTATTCAGTATAGAAAAGAAAAAAACGGGCAGATTATTTTTTCAGCTTATGAGAAGGATGAAAAGATTTATATTAGTATAGAAGATAATGGAAAAGGGGTTTCAGAGGTGGATTTACCTTTTGTTTTTGAAAAGGGATTTACAGGCAGCAATGGACAGGAAAACAAGAAGTCTACGGGAATAGGACTGTATCTTGTGAAAAAAATGGCAGAAAATATGAAGCTTGTATGCAGAGCCGAAAACAGAGAAGCAGGAGGATTTCGGTTGATTATAGAATTTCTTAAAGTAAAAAAGCAGGAGGAGATTGTATGAAGGTGAACTTTATGAGCAAAGAGGAATTTCTTACTTCTCCGGTAAAATATCCTTATAAAAGACTTTTTATGAAAAGTCTGGAGGAAGCGGCATATTGTAAAACAGAATTTTTTCCAGATGGCATGTTTGGGATTTTAAAAATACCGGATAAGAGAAATCTTCAGGGGAAGTTTTTGATTGCAGCATATTATGTGTGGAAGGGAGAAGTGCTCTTTCTGGATGAAGAGGGGATTATTTATCCTGTGCTGGAGAAACTAAAGGATATGGAAGGTACAGGAGAATTACAGGAATTACAGATATTGTTGATGGTTTTTAATGGGTTGATTGAAGATGAGGTGCCCTATTTGCAAAGGATAGAAGAGAGGATTACAGAATTGGAAGATATTTTAATTGCTCAGCCGCCAAGAGATTTTCCTCAGGTTTTAATGAGGTTCCGCAGGGCAATGACACGTCTTCACGGATTTTATGTACAGCTTTTAGATGTGATAGAAGAAATACAGGGAAATTTTGGTGAGTGCTTGTCAGAAGAGCTGAAAGTAGGATGGAAAATGCTGGCAAGCCGTGTGTCTCGCCTTCATGGTTATACAGAGAACATTCGGGAAAATCTTTTGCAGCTTCATGAATTATATCAGGCACAGATTGATATTTCTCAAAATGAAATTATGACAATTTTAACCATTGTCACCACAGTATTTCTACCATTGTCGCTGTTGGCAGGATGGTATGGTATGAATTTTCCTAATATGCCGCTTTTAAGATGGAAATATGGATATCTGACGGTGATTTTGATTACGATTGCGATTATTGCAGTAGAGGTGTGTTATTTCAGAAAAAAAGGATATTTAAAAAAGCACAGGAAAATATAAAAGGCAATTCTTTTTTTGCAAATTCAGCGTAAATATAGAACAAAAGGCATCAGGAGTATATATGAAGTTTTTGGTTTTTTTATCAGAGATAAGTATACCTTTAATATTATTCTATATTGTGGGATTTGGTATTCTTATGAAATGCCATGTATATGAAGAATTTGTAAAAGGGGCAAAGGATGGTCTTTTGACAGTTGTTAAAATTTTACCTACTCTAATAGGGTTAATGGTGGCGGTGGGAGTGCTTCGGGCATCAGGATTTTTGGATATGCTGGGATACCTACTGGGCAACTTTACAACACATATCGGTTTTCCCTCAGAACTGGTTCCCCTTGCTATTATCAGAATGTTTTCTTCAAGTGCGGCAACGGGGCTGGTTCTTGATATTTTTAAGGAATTTGGAACAGATTCCTATATTGGCTTGATTGCATCAATTATGATGTCCTGTACGGAAACAATTTTTTATACCATTTCGGTCTATTTCATAGCAGCGAACGTAAACAAAACAAGATATACTGTTGTGGGAGCGTTGCTGGCAACCATCGCAGGTATTGCTGTCAGTATATTTTTAGCTGGTAACATGTAAAATTTTTCTGTGAAATTTCTATCAAATGTGATAAACTAAAAAAAACAGTAGATGAAATGTAGGGAAAAAGATGCGAGAAATAGATAAGAAAAAGATAGGAAAAGCGTTGCTTATTTTATTAAAGATTGTACTGGCAATCCCACTGGCAGCTATATTTATAGTAGTAAGAGGAATTCAATTCTTTTTAAAAATGTGTGGAGCGGTAGTTTCTTTTGTGTGTATTGTTTCGGCAGTAATGCTGTCCATAGGAGTTTTGATTGAAATTGTATTGCAGATAAATGGAAATGGGCCGGGAATTCCGGCAATTATTCTGACAATGGCAGCTGCAGGAGGATTAGCGTATATTCCGGCTACAGGAGTTGCTATGGTAATGGTAGTACTTGAGGCAGTATGTAGCTGGACTTGGAAATGGTATATGGGAAATTCAGATAATTGGAAAGCCTTCTATAAAAGACCGGACTATCAATGGTCTGCTTTTGAGGGCGGATATAAAGGAAAGGAAACAGATGATGCTGGATTTCATATTCATTATTTTAAAGGGATTAAAAGTCAGGAAGAACTGAAAAAACGCTATTATGCCCTTCTTCGAATTTATCATCCAGATAATAGTTTTGGTGAAGATGAAATTACCAGAAGCATCATGGAGGAATATGATTATTTAAAAAATAAGTTTCCTAAGGAAGAAAGTGTTTAAATATAAGTTGACAAGTACAGGGAAAAAGTTATAATTGAAGGTAATGAATATTTCAAAAAAGTGGAGGATTTCAAAATGAAAGTATTAGTAGAAACATCTGCAAGACACGTACATTTATCTCAGGAGCATTTAGAAGTTCTGTTCGGTAAAGGACATGAATTAACAGTGAAAAAAATGTTAAGCCAGCCTGGACAGTTCGCATGTGAAGAAAAAGTTGAAGTAATCGGAACAAAAGGCAGCCTGAAAATGTCTGTTTTAGGACCTGTAAGAAATGATACACAGGTAGAAGTTTCTTTAACAGATGCAAGAAGCATCGGTGTAGTTGCTCCAATTCGTGAATCCGGAGATATTAAAGACTCAGGTGCATGTAAGATTGTTGGACCAGCAGGTGAAGTTGAATTGACAGAAGGTGTAATCGCTGCAAAACGTCACGTACACATGACACCGGAAGATGCTGAAAAAGCAGGTGTAGCTGACAAACAGATCGTTGATTTAGCTATTGAATCTCCAAACGGAAGATCTTTAACATTTGGTGATGTAGTTGTTCGTGTAAGTGCATCTTATGCAACAGCAGCTCATATTGATACAGATGAAGCAAACGCTTTAGCACCAGGTAAAGAATGCTTCGGAGAAATGATTATTAAATAATTGAATTTTGGACAGGGCATCGGCAGAAATTACCGGTGCCCTTTGTTCTTTCATAGGAAATTGCGTCTCATTTCTACTTATCTAGAATTTGTCGTCCTTCGTGGTTTAAGTGGTAATTGTCTTTATAAATCAGTTGAGAAATAGGTACGAATTCGTATCCTTTATCCTGTAATGTGGTAATTAATGTATCAAGTGCGTCTTTTGTGTATTTAGCGCCGTTATGGCATAGAATAATGCTTCCGTTTCCAAGGGCTTTGTGCTCTGTTACACGTTTTACAATATCTTCAGCTCCATAATCCTTCCAGTCCAGAGAATCTACGTCCCATTGAATTGGATAATAATTATTTTCTTTGGCATTTTGGATAACTTGATTGTCGTAGTCTCCATAAGGCGGACGGAATAAAAACATATCAAATCCGGTCAGTTCTTTTACTTTATTATGTACCGTCATCAATTCCTGCGTTTTTTCTTCGTTGCTTAGTTGAGGCATGTGTTTGTGATTTTCGCTGTGGTTGCCTAAATCATGTCCGCCTTCATAAATTTTCTTTACATCTTCAGGATAGCTTTCTACCCATCCCCCTGTCATGAAAAAAGTTGCTTTTACATTGTGGCTTGCCAAAATATCTAAAATAGTCTGTGTGTCTTCATTTCCCCAGGCAGCATCAAAACTGATGGAAATTTGAGGCTTTTCCGTTTCTACACAGTAAATAGGCAATTCTTTACCTCCAACTGTGTTGCTTACAGAGATTATATCAGGAAGTATGGATACAGCAGAAAAGACCAGAAGTCCGGCGAATGCCAGCAAAAATATGGTGTTTAAAAAGCGTTTAAACAATTTGGGACTCCTTAGAACCTGTTTATTTCTATTGTATTTTTCAGAAACAATAAAAAGAACCATAAGAGAGAGAACTGGGAACTCTTTCCCTTAGTTGACATTAAGGAGAGACATTAGTATACTTAGAGAATATAGAATGTGAGGGATAGAATTTGAGCAGAATCAATGTGCATCTTTTAGGAAGACCGTATGTAGAAGTAGATGGAGAAAGAATAAATTTTCCATATAAAAAAGCAGAAGGCTTTTTTTACTATTTATGTGTGAAAAAGAACGCAACAAGAGAAGAAATTATTTATGTTCTTTGGGGTGCGGATAATGAAAATGTGGGAAGAAAAAATCTGAGGGAAGCAGTTTATCAGATAAAGAAATTACTTGGGAAAGAAATTCTGGTTACAGCGGGACATACCAGTATTTCTTTAAATCCGGAATGTATGCCTGAAATTGATTGGGATTTCATCACGGAAGAAAATATTTTAGAGCATGAAGAAGAAGGGTTTTTATCACATTTTCATATTAAAAACAGTTATGAATTTGAGGAGTGGATTGAGTCCATGCAGGACCAATATGACCAGTCCTTTTTGAAATGTGCCCGAAAACGTCTTCATGATGCCAATGCTGTAAAGGATATGGCTCAGATACAAAAATATAGCAATATTCTTTTGAAACATGATTCTTATAATGAGAAACTATATCAGGAAATCATGGAAATTTATGCATCCAGTGGAAATTATAATATGGCAATTAAGTTGTATTATGATTTGGAAAAGGTTTTAGATGAAGAATTGGGAGTAGAGCCTTCCGGGGAAATTACAGAACTGTTTCATAGGATTTTTAACGTGAAAGGAAATGTAGCAGTAGATAATGGAAGCTGGAATTTACCTTTTACAGGAAGAACAGAAGAAATTTATCGTATCAGTGAATGTATGGTAGGTACCGGAAGATGGGGAAATCCTCAGTGTGTTGCCATTAGTGGAGAAGAAGGAGTAGGTAAATCTGCTCTTTTAGATAAAGCAAAACAGATGGTGCGGGGATACCAGATGATACCTTTAAATGCTGCCTGTTATCGTGATGAGTCTGATTTCTTTCTTCGCCCTTGGAACGATATTTTCTGGGAAATTGAGCAGTGTGTGGAAAATGGAATTCTGGAAAAGGAAATCATAGAAGATGAAAAAGGTCAGATAAAGAGAATTTTAAAAGGTGTTCTTACAGAAGGTGAGGAAAAAATGGGCAGACTGACATATCAGATTTTAGAACAGTCTGTTTTGGAAATGTTTCGGAGAATTGTAGAACGCCATAAAGTGGTTCTGTTTTTCGATGATATTCAATGGCTGGATAAAATGAGTTTTCAGCTTCTTAACCGTATTTTACTTACTATAGGTACAGATAAAATATTGCTTATGTGCACCTTTAATCAGGATAATGATACAGAAGTTATGGAAGCTTTGGAGAAACTGGTGAAAAATGATTGTCTTCAGGTGATTAATCTTCATTCTTTTACCAGAGAGGAAACAAATGAAATTCTGCATCGTCATCTGCCACAGCTTGATCAGGAACTTAAGAAAAAGGAAAATATTTATCAGATGACAGATGGAAATGCTTTTTTCTTAATGGAATTAATGAATTTGATTAAAGAAAAGGGCTATACTCTGGAAATATCTCCAAAGACAACTAACCTTATAAAGGCAAGGCTTGCAGGGCTGCCAGACAGAGAAACAGAAGTTTTATACTGTATGTCTTTGTTCCCGGAAAAGATAAGCATAGAAGAATTGGAATTTCTCCTTCCCGAACTTGACAGACTGACACTTATTCGTATTTTAGAGAAGCTTCAGGAACGCCGCTTGATTAAAGAAATTTTAGTCGGATGGAATATTTATTATAAATTTGTTCATCGAATATTTCGAGAATACTTGTATGAGCATCAGAGTGTGGGAAAAAGACGAATGTACCACCAGATGCTTGCACAATATTATGAAAAACAGGCAGAGGCAAAGCAAAATTTTTCCTGTCTTCCAATGATCATTCACCATTATGAGAGATGCCGCAATCAGGTGAAAACTTATGAATACAAGATTAAATATCTGAAGGAATACTATACGATTATTAATGAAAACTTTCCTGTCCTTCATTGGGAGATGGAATACGGCGATGACGAATACGGCGTGACAAAGGGAGCAGAGGAAATGCTTGCTTTGGCAGAAGAAGTAATTTGTCTGGAAGAAAACTCTCATCAGGCACAGGAAATGAAAATGGAAATGTATTATGTAAAAGGGCGTTATAAAATTGCCATGGGAGAATACGATACAGGTATTCAGTGTATTACAGAAAGTATGCAGTTGGCAGAAAAATTAAATGAAAAAAAGATGCTCCTTAATAATTTCAAACAGATGATTTTTTATGGTATTCAGGTAGAAGATTTTGTACAGGTGGAGGAATATGTTCAGAAGGGATTGTGTTATCTTCAAAAAGAAGAAAAGATAACAGAAGAACGAGGCGTGTTTATGCGACTGCTGGGTTGTTATTTTCTTCATAAAGGAGAGTATACAAAGGCGGAAAAGACATTAATTGAAGCTATGAAGATTTTTCGGGAATGTGCAAAAGGAAAAGAACACTTCAATATGAGTATTGCTGCCTGTCAGGGATATCTGGGAGATTTAAGTCGCTGCCAGGGTGATTTGGAAATGGCTGCAGTGTATTATGAGCGAGCTATTGAAATGGGTAAAGGAAAAGTTGTAACAAATGGATTAGGACAGTTTTATTCCGGAATGGGGCAGATTTTATATCTTCAGAATAAAGATAAGGAAGCACAGCAATATCTGGAAAAGGCAATTGCCTGTCTGAAACGTCATGGGTATTATTGGGGACTGGAAAGAGCTGAAATTTATATGGCAATGCTTTTAAAACGTCAGGATTGTCTTGAAGAAGCACAAGCTTATTATAAGGAAAGCAAGCAGATATCAGAGAAAATAAAGAACCCAATAACAATGGAGCTAATTCAAGAATTTGAAGAGAATATGTAGATAAATACAAGAAGTTTTAAAAACGTCTAAAAAGAGATTATGCAAAATGACATTTATTGACGCTTTTTTGACACCTATAATGTATAATTTCACATATAATATAAAGAGGAAAAGAGGGTGCGATATGAGTAATATTATAATTACTGGTAAAGACTTAACACTGGAACAAATTGCTGCAATCTGTAGAGGACATGCAAAAATTGAACTTGCAGAAGAAGCAAAGCAGAACATCATCGAATCCAGAAAGGTAGTAGATGACTTAGTTGCGGAAGAAAAGGTTGTATACGGAATTACTACTGGATTTGGTAAATTTAGTGACGTGGTGATTTCTCAGGATCAGTGTAAAGCACTTCAGAAAAATCTGATTATCACTCATGCGGTAGGTGCAGGAAATCCTTTCTCAGAAGATATTGCAAGAGGAATTATGCTTCTGAGAATTAATAACCTTGTAAAAGGATTTTCCGGTATCAGATTAGAAACAGTACAGACAATGGTGGATATGCTGAACAAAGGTGTTACAGCGTTTATTCCGGAAAAAGGTTCTCTGGGAGCTTCCGGTGACCTTGCTCCATTATCTCACATGGTTCTGCCTATGTTAGGTCTTGGTATGGCTTATTATGAAGGTGAACTCCTTCCAGGTGCAGAAGCTATGAAACGTGCAGGTATTCCTACTATTGAATTATCTGCAAAAGAAGGTCTTGCATTAAACAATGGTACACAGGCTATGACATCAGCAGGTTCTCTAGCATTATATGATGCATTGAATTTACTGAAAGTAGCTGATATTGCAGATGCTCTTTGCTTCGAAGCACAGAATGGTGTTGTAGATGCATTAGACCACAGAGTACATGATGTTCGTCCACATTCCGGACAGTTAGCAACAGCTAGAAACTTATTAAAACTTTTGGAAGGCAGCAAAAATACTACACGTCAGGGTGAAATCCGTGTACAGGATGCTTATTCCTTAAGATGTTCACCACAGATTCATGGCGCAAGTAAAGATGCTATCAACTACGTATTAGATAAAGTTAATATTGAAATCAATTCTGTTACAGATAACCCGATTATCTTTAAGGAAGACCGTGCAGGTATTTCAGGCGGTAACTTCCACGGTCAGCCAATGGCATTAAGCTTTGACTTCCTTGGAATCGGTGTAGCTGAACTGGCAAACGTTTCTGAAAGACGTATTGAACGTCTGGTAAATCCGGCATACAGCGATTTACCTGCATTCTTAACACCTCATGGTGGTGTTTGCTCAGGATTTATGATCGTACAGTATTCAGCAGCAGCATTAGTATCTGAAAACAAAGTATTGGCACATCCTGCTTCTGTTGACAGTATTCCTTCATCAGCAGGTCAGGAAGACCACGTATCTATGGGTACAATTGCAGCTAGAAAAGCTGGAGAGATTGCTAAGAACGTAAGACGTGTTCTTGCAATGGAATTGATGGTTGCATGCCAGGGTATTGATATGAGAGGCAATAAAGGTCTTGGTAAAGGTACACAGGCTGCTTACGATTTAGTTCGTAAACAGGTTGCTACTTTAGATGACGACCGTGAATTGTACGGAGATATCAACTACTGTGAAGAAATCATTGAAAATGGTTCTTTAATTAAAGCAGTAGAAGAAGCGATTGGCGCAGCAATCGAAACAAGATAATATAAAAATTTAAAGAGGGTGCGTTACGGCTGTGTTTGGAGAGGGACCCCTTTGCCAGTCGTAACTATCAAAAAAAGAGGGAGGTTTATTTTATGCAAAATTTGCTTAATCCTGTAGTAGTTGCGGTTGTACTTTTATGCGTACTCTGCTTACTGAAAATTAACGTACTTTTATCCATGCTTGTATCTCTGTTTGTAGCAGGTCTTATTGGCGGCATGGGTATTGTAGAAATTAAAGATTCTCTTTTAGCCGGTCTTGGCGGAAATGGTGAAACAGCGCTTGCTTATGTTCTGTTAGGAACACTGGCAGCTTGTATGGCAACAACAGGTATCACAGAAATTTTGTCAAAGAAAATTGCAAAAGTTGTAGGTGGAAACAAATGGGTTATGATTTTAACATTATTAATTATTGCTTGTTTATCACAGAACTTAATTCCAATCCACATTGCATATATTCCAATTCTGGTTCCACCATTATTGGTACTTATGAATAAATTGAGATTGGATAGACGTGGTGTAGCATGTACTATCGCTTTTGGTCATAAAGCACCATACATTGCAATTCCTTTCGGATTTGGAGCAATCTTCATGGGTATTATCTGTGATAATATCAACTTAAACGTAAAAGAAGACTGGGGCTGGGATAAAGTCACAATGGGTGATGTTACAGCAGTAAACTGGATTCTTGCAGTTGCTATGTTAATCGGTCTTGCAATCGCTCTGTTTGTTACATACAGAAAACCTCGTGATTACAAAGATGTTCAGATTGAAGGTGTAAAAGAAACTGGAGATTTAACTCTGAAATATGAACACTGGGTAGTATTAGCTGCATTAGTAGTTGTTGTAGCTATTCAGATTTGGTGTGGTTCTCTTCCAGTTGCAGCATTAGGCGGACTTTTAGTAATCTTTATCTTCCGTGCTATTAAACCAAAAGATATCGATGCACAGTTCCAGGAAGGTATTAAACTTATGGGATTTATCGCATTCGTTATGTTAGTAGCAGGCGGATTTGCACAGGTTATCAAAGATACAGGTGCAGTAGATGAATTAGTTAAGAGTTCTGTAAGCCTTATGGGCGGAAGCAAATGGATTGCTGCTACAGTAATCACATTAATCGGTCTTCTGGTTACTATGGGTATTGGTACTTCCTTCGGTACAGTTCCTGTACTTGCAGTATTATACGTTCCATTATGTCATCAGGTTGGATTTTCACCAGCAGCTACAATCGTTCTGATGTCTGCAGCAGCAGCTCTCGGCGATGCTGGTTCACCAGCTTCTGATACAACGCTTGGACCTACATCTGGTTTGAACGCAGATGGTCAGCACGATCACATTTGGGATACTTGTGTACCGACATTCTTACACTTTAATATCCCATTAATGATTGCAGCAATTGTTGCAGCTCAGTTCTTATAAGATTGAGTCATGGATGTTCGAATAATCAGGGCACCCATCATAGTTTATATAAACAATAGATTTGCAATCATCTATTGGATGTCATGCGAAAAGAACCTGTTCCGGCGCCTGCGGAGCAGGTTCTTTTTGAACAGAAAATTGTACCTATACAATAAAAAAATACAAAACTATACAAAAATACTCTGGAATATTTGGAAAGAGTGTGTTATAATAAGTGAAGCGAAGACGAAGAGTTATTCGCAGTATAATATGTATAAAATTAATCAAAATATGAAAATTAAAATTAATAGGAGGAATTGATTATGCAGAAATATGTATGTGAACCATGTGGTTATGTGTATGATCCGGAGTTGGGAGATCCAGATAACGGAATAGAACCAGGAACAGCATTTGAAGACCTTCCAGAAGATTGGGTATGCCCGGTTTGCGGATTGGGAAAAGATGAATTTGTTCCAGAAGAAGCGTGAATTCATACAGATTTAGAGATGAAATAAAAAGCAGGTTCTTTTAGAGCCTGCTTTTTTGTGGTAGAATGGTTTTACTAAGAAAAAGAGATGAGGAGGACATAAGATATGAAGTTTACAAAAATGCAGGGAATTGGAAATGATTATGTTTATGTAAATTGTTTTCAAGAGAATATAGAAAATCCTTCAGAGGTATCCAGAAGGATTAGTGACAGACATTTTGGGATTGGTTCGGATGGCTTAATTTTAATTAAACCTTCAGAAAAAGCAGATTTTGAAATGGAAATGTATAATGCTGATGGAAGTCAGGGAGCAATGTGTGGAAATGGGATGCGATGTGTGGGAAAATATGTATATGATTATGGTCTTACAGATAAAACGCGTATTTCTGTGGATACAAAGAGTGGTATAAAATATTTGGATTTAACAGTAGAAAATAAAAAAGTTAAGTTGGTTCGTGTAAATATGGGAGCGCCTGTATTGGAGCCAAAATCAATTCCTATGGTTTATGAAGGAGAAAGAGTAATTAGTCAGCCGTTCAACGTAGGACAGGATATTTATGAGATAACAGCAGTTTCTATGGGAAATCCTCATGCTGTGGTCTATATGGAGGATGTGAAAAACTTGCCTTTGGAGGAAATCGGCCCCAAATTTGAAAAACATCCTGCATTTCCGGAAAGTGTAAATACAGAGTTTGTTCGTGTTATTGACAGAAGAACAGTAGAAATGCGTGTCTGGGAGAGAGGAAGCGGTGAAACTCTGGCATGTGGAACAGGAGCTTGTGCTGTGGCAGTAGCATCTGTTTTAAATGGATATACAGAAGATGAGGTAACGGTAAGACTTTTGGGAGGAGATTTGAAAATTTTCTGGGACAGAACAGAAAATCTTGTATATATGACAGGGCCGGCAGAGGTTGTGTTTGAAGGTGAAATAGAAATTTAGGAAAAGGATTGAAAAGGGAATGATTTTTACAAAAAGGATGAGTCTTGAGGATAAGAGATTTTATTCCCACGTATTTCGTCTGGTTATGCCTATGGCAGTACAGAATTTGATTAACGTAGGGGTAACTTCTACAGACGTTATTATGCTGGGGAAAGTAGGGGAGACTGCTTTGTCAGGAGTATCGCTGGCAAATCAGATTTACTTTATTTTATCTTTGTTGTATTTTGGGCTGACTTCCGGCGCCTGTGTTCTTACTGCACAGTATTGGGGGAAAAAAGATACGAGAACCATTGAAAAGGTAATGGGAATGTCATTTCGAATTTCCATTTTGGCGGGAATTGTATTTGCAGCAGCAGCATTTTTCTTCCCATATCAGCTCATGCGTATTTTTACAACAGATGAAGCTGTGATAGCAGCAGGTATCAGTTACTTAAAAATTGTGGCATTTTCTTATGTGCTATCTGCATTTACAAATGTGTACTTGAATATTATACGAAGTATTGAACAGGTTGTGATTGCAACTATTGTTTATGGAACTTCTCTTGCAGCAAATATTATTTTAAATGCAATTTTTATTTTTGGACTTTTTGGAGCACCGGCTATGGGAGCAGCAGGAGCAGCACTTGGAACACTTTGCTCTCGTGCTGTTGAAGTGGCTATTGTAGTCTTTTATGCAGTGAAAATTAATCATGTGGTGAAAATACGGTTTAAAGACTGGTTTGTAAAGGATAAAGCACTTGCAAAGGATTTCTTTACCTATGCTTTTCCGGTACTCTTAAATGAGATTGCATGGGGAGCAGGAATGGCAGCGATTTCAGCTATTGTAGGGCATTTGGGAAGTTCTGCAGTAGCCGCTCATTCTGTGGCACAGGTATGCAGACAGCTTTCTATGGTAATAGGTTTTGGTATTTCCAGTGCAACGGCAATTATGATTGGAAAAGCTATCGGAGAGAAAAAAGAAGATTTGGCGAGAGAATACGGAAAGAAATTCGTGAAGATTGCCATTGTATGTGGTATTGGCGGAGGGCTGCTCATATTAGCAATTTCTCCGTTTGTAAGAAGTATGCTGAACCTGACGCCTTTGGCAAAGAGCTATCTAACAGCCATGATGTTTATTATGTCTTATTATGTAGTAGGACAATCCATTAATACTACATTGATTGTAGGCGTGTTCCGTGCCGGCGGGGATACAAGGTTTGGACTTGTTTTGGATGTAGGCGTTATGTGGCTGTGCTCTATTTTGGGAGCAGCAGTAGGAGCTTTTGTCATTGGAATTCCAATGCCTTGGGTGTATATTCTGCTGTGCAGTGATGAAATTATTAAAATACCGTTTTCCATATATCGGTATAAAACTTATAAATGGTTAAATAATGTGACACGATAAAAATAAGGGGGAAACCTCTTATTTTTTGTTTCATAGGAAATTGTGTAACAACGCAATCTTTTTTATCAAATGCTCTTGACAAAAAGAAAATTGTGCACTTTGGATAATGTAAAATTAAGTTTGGTTTCCATAATCTCAAAAACTTGTGTTTTTTACGGAAAAGTAAAAAAATTTTATCGTTTCCAGGGTGTTAAAAATACGTTAAATAGTGGATTTGAAGAGGAAAGTGGATATAAATGGTAAAGAATTGTGCAATATTTCCCCTTTCTTTCCAGAGAAAAAAATGGTATACTGTGGAATACAAAATGTTGTAAAAACAAAAGCGAAAAAATATTATGAAATACCAGATATAGTGTTACAAAAGTTTATGAGGTGAAAGTGATGATGTATGTAATTAAGAAAGACGGAACGAAAGAGGACTTCAATATTCAAAAAATTGTGTGTGCAGTGAATAAATCTGCATCCAGAATTATGTATAACTTTAAAAAAGATGAAATTGAGTTTCTTTGCGAATATGCCGAGGAAAAAGCGCAGTCTTTAAATAAAGATGAAATTTCTATTCAGGATATGCACAATATTGTAGAGGGCGCACTGGAAAAGGTAAATCCTGCAGTTGCTAAAAGCTATCGTGATTACCGCAATTACAAACATGATTTTATTCACATGATGGATGAGGTTTATACAAAGAGCCAGTCTATTCGATATATAGGAGATAAGAGTAATGCAAATACAGACAGTGCACTTGTTGCTACAAAAAGAAGTCTTATCTTCAATGAATTGAATAAAGAATTATACCGTAAATTTTTTATGACAAGAAATGAGCTTCAGGCATGTAAAGATGGATATATTTATATTCATGATCAGTCTGCACGTCTTGATACTATGAATTGCTGTCTGTTTGATGTGGCAAATGTGTTAAGAGGCGGATTTGAAATGGGTAATGTATGGTACAATGAGCCAAAGACACTGGATACTGCTTTTGATGTTATGGGAGACATTATTTTAAGTACAGCTGCACAGCAGTATGGTGGTTTTACCGTACCGGAAGTAGATAAAATTCTTGCACCTTATGCGGAAAAGAGTTATCACAAATATTGTGAAGAATTTTTAAAATATGTAGAACCTGACTGGGCGCCGGCAAAAGAGAGAGCACATCAGTATGCTATGGATAAAGTTCGCCGCGATTTTGATCAGGGATGGCAGGGAATTGAATATAAATTAAATACGGTTGGTTCTTCCAGAGGTGATTATCCTTTTGTAACAGTGACATTAGGACTTGGAATGGAACGGTTTGAGAAAATGTGCAGTATTTCTCTTCTGGAAGTACATAAAGACGGGCAGGGAAAAGAAGGCCATAAAAAGCCTGTACTGTTTCCTAAAATTGTATTTTTATATGATGAGAATATTCATGGAGAAGGGAAAGAAGGAGAAGATGTCTTTGAAGCGGGAATTGCCTGTTCTGCCAAGACCATGTATCCTGACTGGCTGTCTTTAAGTGGTAAGGGTTATATATCCAGTATGTATAAACGATATAAAAAGGTAATTAGCCCTATGGGATGCAGAGCGTTTTTAAGTCCCTGGTATGAAAGAGGCGGTATGACACCTGCAGATGATAACGATGCTCCTGTATTTGTAGGAAGATTTAATGTGGGTGCAGTTAGTCTTCATTTGCCTATGATTTTGGCAAAGGCACGTTCAGAGGATAAAGATTTTTATGAAGTTCTTGATTTTTATCTGGAAATGATTCGTAATCTTCATATTCGTACTTACGACTATTTAGGTGAAATGAAAGCATCTACCAATCCGCTTGCTTATTGTGAGGGCGGCTTTTATGGTGGAAATTTAAAGCCTTCTGACAAGATTAAACCATTATTAAAGCCTATGACAGCATCTTTTGGTATTACAGCCTTAAATGAACTTCAGGAATTGTATAATGGAAAGTCTATTCGTGAAGATGGAAAATTTGCACTGGAAGTACTTCAGTATATCAATAAAAAAGTGGAGCAGTATAAAAAAGAAGATGGTAATCTGTATGCAATTTATGGAACACCGGCAGAAAGTCTTTGTGGATTGCAGGTAGAGCAGTTTAGAAAAAAATACGGCATCGTGGAAGGCGTTTCTGACAGACCTTATGTAAGCAACAGTTTTCATTGTCATGTAACGGAAGACATTACACCGATTGAAAAGCAGGACTGTGAAGGAAGATTTTGGGAGCTTTGTAACGGGGGAAAAATACAGTATGTACGTTACCCTATTGGCTATAATGTAGATGCAATTCGTGCACTGGTCAGACGAGCAATGGATTTAGGATATTATGAAGGTGTAAACCTTTCTCTTGCATACTGTGATGATTGTGGACATGAAGAATTAGAAATGGATGTGTGTCCGGTATGCGGTTCCACTAATTTAACAAAGATTGACAGAATGAATGGTTATTTATCCTATAGCCGTGTGCATGGAGATACTCGGTTAAATATAGCAAAGATGGCTGAAATTGCAGAGCGTAAGTCTATGTAAGGGTTATAAAATAAGATAATTTATAAGATTTTTTACGAAAGAGAAGATATCATGAAATAGCTTTTGGCTAAATTTGATGAATGTCTTCTTTTTTGTATCTTTTTGGTATGTTTCTAAAATATTTTATTCCATTTTAGAAAAAATTGTGATACCATATTTTTTGATTTTATAAAAATTTTAGGGAAATAGAGGGATAAAAAGTATGGAATCGTATGGATATTTGTTAGACTTGGCACTTATCCTGCTGAGTACAAAAGTATTTGGTCTTATTACAAGAAGGGTAAAGCTGCCGCAGGTAGTAGGTGCTCTTTTAGCAGGTTTGATTTTAGGTCCGGCGTGTATAGGCATACTGCATCAGACAGATTTTATTTATCAGGTTTCTGAAATCGGTGTTATTGTTTTGATGTTTTGTGCCGGTTTAGAGACAGATATTGATGAATTAAAGAAAAGCGGAAAAGCATCTTTTGTTATTGCGTTATTAGGTGTTATTGTTCCATTACTGGGCGGATTTGCAGTGGCAGCATATTTTAACAGACCTGGTATGCTAGAACCCACAGCAGATGTAAGTCTAATTTTACAGAATGTATTTATTGGTGTTATTCTTACTGCTACATCTGTAAGTATTTCTGTTGAAACTTTAAAAGAGATGGGAAAACTGAATACAAAAGCAGGTAATGCGATTTTGGGAGCTGCTATCATTGATGATATACTGGGTATCGTGGCGTTGACAATTATTACCAGTTTAGCAGACTCATCTGTGAATGTTGCTATGGTGTTTATTAAGATTATCGGCTTCTTTATTTTTGTAGGAGTAGGCGGATATCTGCTTCATATTATTTTCCAGAAATGGGTGAAAGGATATGAAAGAGATTTACAGCGTTTTGTTATTTTGTCATTTGTTATTTGTTTATTGTTTTCTTACTGTGCAGAGGAGTTCTTTGGAGTAGCAGATATTACAGGTGCTTTTTTTGCGGGATTGATTATTACAAAAACAACACATACAACTTATATTGCAAGACGATTTGGAATTTTATCCTATATCCTTTTATCACCGGTATTTTTTGCAAACATTGGCTTGCAGGTAGACCTTCCAAGCATGAGTCCAATGATTATAGGATTTGCAGTTGCCTTAGTAGTGGTTGCAGTACTTACAAAAGTCGTAGGCTGTGGGGTAGGTGCAAAGGCTTGCAAATATAGTAATAAAGATTGTGTACGCATTGGCGCAGGTATGGTTTCCAGAGGTGAAGTTGCCTTGATTGTAGCAGCAAAGGGAAATGCTATTGGACTGATTTCTGCTGACTTAATGGGCCCTATTGTAATTGTAGTAGTAATTACTACGATTATTTCACCAATTCTTTTAAAAATGACTTTTGGTGAAAAAGACCATAAGGATGAAAATAAGGACTTTGTAGAAAGCGATTTAATAAAACAGCTGGAAGAATATGATCAGGAGATGGAAAAAGAACATTCTCGATATGTAACAATAAAAGATAAGAAATAAAAAGGAGGGAGTTGTAGCATTAAATTTTAATGCACAACTCTCCTTTGTTAGAAGGAGAAAAGGATGAAAACAGTTTTTTTAGCGGCAGTAAATGCAAAGTATATACATTCAAATTTGGCAGTATACAGCATGAAAGCTTATTGCAGAGAATATGAAAAATATGTGGAAATAGGGGAATATACAATTAACCAGCAAAAAGATGAGATTTTAAAAAGTATTTATAAGAAGAAGCCGGATATTTTATGTTTTTCCTGCTATATATGGAACATATCTTTTGTGGAAGAGCTTATCTATGATTTGAAAAAAATTTTACCTGAAACAATTATCTGGACAGGAGGTCCTGAAGTTTCTTATGATGCAGAAAAATTCTTACAAAAGATGCCTGAAGTTACTGGAGTAATATGTGGGGAAGGCGAAGAAACTTTTCTGGAACTGGTGAAATATTATGTGAATGAAGGCGAGAAAACTGATTTATCAGATATCAGAGGGATTGTATTTCGAAGAAATGGGGAAATTGTGAGAAATTCTTTCCGTGAAATTATGGATATGGATAAATTAGTTTTTCCATATAAAAATATTTCGTTGTTTGAACATAAAATTATTTATTATGAGAGCAGCAGAGGATGTCCTTTTTCCTGTAGTTATTGTTTATCATCTATTGATAAGAAGCTGAGATTTCGTAGTCTTTCTCTGGTAAAGGAGGAATTGCAGTTCTTTCTTGATGCAAAAGTTCCACAGGTAAAGTTTGTGGACAGAACCTTTAACTGTAAAAAAGAACATGCTCTTGAAATTTGGAACTATATCCAGCAGCATGATAATGGTATAACGAATTTCCACTTTGAAATTGCAGCAGATTTGCTTACAGATGAAGAAATTCAGCTTATTCAAACTATGCGTCCGGGACTTATTCAGCTGGAAATTGGGGTGCAGTCTACTAATCCGCAAACCATTGAAGAAATTAGAAGAAAGACCAGTTTTGAGAAGATTTCAGAAAAAGTAAAAAAAGTACAGGAAGGAAAAAATGTTCATCAGCATTTAGATTTAATTGCCGGACTTCCTTATGAGGGATATGAAAGTTTTAAAAAATCTTTCTGCGATGTGTATGCTTTACAGCCTCAGCAGCTTCAGCTTGGATTTTTAAAACTGTTAAAGGGTTCTTATATGCATGAGAAAGCCGAAGACTATGAATGTGTATGTAAGGGGAAAGAGCCTTATGAAGTGTTGAAAACAAAATGGTTATCTTACGGAGAAGTCTGTAGATTAAAAGGAATTGAGGATATGGTAGAGGTATACTATAATAGCGGACAGTTCAGTCATACAATGAAAGCAGTAGAGAGGCATTTTTGTAATGTATTTTCTATGTATGAAGCTTTGGCAGATTTCTATGAACAAAAAGGATATCAGGGCATTTCTCATTCCAGAATAAGAAGATATGAAATACTTATGGAATTTTTAGAGGAACAGAAAGTGGAAAATATTTGCTATTTTAAGGAATTGATGATTTTAGACCTCTATGCAAGAGAAAACTTAAAGACAAGACCAATGTGGGCAGCAGACAGAAAACCATATAAGGAAAAGATACAGGAATTTTATAAAAAAGAAGCAGAAACACCGGAATTTTTACAGGATTATACAGGATATCAACCCAAACAGTTGGAAAAGATGACTCATCTGGAGATATTTTCCTATAACGTACTGGGAGAAAAAGCGGAGAAAGGAATTTATCCTGTATTGTTCGATTATAAAAAGAGAAGCCCTCTGACCAATGACGCTGCTATGTACGCAGTAAGCTTGTAGGAAATGGAGGATTTATGACAAAGAGAACAAAAGAAATTTTGGATAAACTGGATGAAGTTTATACAAGGGAGTATAAATGTTATTTAAACCATGAAAATCCAGGGCAGCTGCTAATTGCCACCATGTTAAGCGCACAGTGCACAGATGCCAGAGTTAATATTGTGACAAAAGATTTATTTGTGAAATATCCTGATATGAAGGCTTTTGCCCAGGCGGATTTAAAAGAGTTGGAACAGGATATTAAGCCTACGGGTTTTTATCATAATAAGGCAAAAAATATTATTGGCTGTGCCCAGAGAATTTGTCAGGTGTATGGTGGTGAAGTTCCCAGCAGATTGGAGGATTTAGTCAGTCTTCCGGGAGTGGGAAGAAAAACTGCAAATGTAATTCGAGGAAATATTTTTCATGAGCCAAGTGTAGTAGTGGATACTCATGTGAAACGAATTTCAAAAAGGCTGGGATTTACCAAAGAGGAAGACCCTGAAAAAATAGAGCAGGATTTAATGAAAGTTCTGCCAAAGGATCACTGGATACTTTATAATATTCAGATTATTACTTTTGGAAGGCAGATTTGCTTTGCACGTTCACCAAAGTGCGAGGAGTGTTTTTTAACGGAATATTGTAAGGAATATAAGGAAAAACAAAAGAAAAGCAGGAAAAAGTTATGATAGAATATGTTGCACTGGATTTGGAAACCACAGGTTTAGAGCCTTCTAAGGACAGAATTATAGAAGTCGGCGCTGTAAAAGTAAGAGACGGAGAAGTGATAGGTGAATATGGGACACTGATAAATCCTCAAATGGAAATTCCACAGCGAATTACAGAGCTTACGGGAATTTCCAATGATATGGTGAAGGGGAAGCCTTACATAACCCAAGTGTTGAGAGAATTATTGGATTTTTGCGAGGGATTACCTCTTTTAGGGCATAATTTGATGTTTGATTATAGTTTTGTCAAGCATCAGGCGGTAAATGCCGGGATGGAATTTGAGAAAAAGGGCATGGATACTCTGAAATTGGCAAGAGTGCTTTTGCCTGAGCTTCCAAGCAGAAGTTTACAAAATCTTCGTATATATTATGAGATTTCTCAAAAAGATGCCCATAGAGCGCTAGAGGATGCCAGGACTACCTATCTTTTATATGAAAGATTACGAAAAGAATTTGAAGAAAAACAGCCAAAGCTTTTTGTGCCAAATGAACTTATCTACAAAGTAAAGAAGCAGAGCCCTGTAACAGCAGCGCAAAAACGCTACTTGCAGGATTTAATAAAATATCATAGAATAGAGCTGAATGTGGAAATAGACAGTCTTACAAAAAACGAGGCATCTCGAGAAATCGATAAGATATTGAGTACCTACGGGAAAATAATGAGGTAAAGAAATATGATGAATATGAGAAACTCAAAAAGGAAGAAAATATTTGCAGCAGTACTTGCAATACTTATTGTTTTGGCAATGGTAATTCCGATGGCAATGTATGCTTTTGGATGATGCAGTTTGTATGATACAGCAATGGAGGTCAGAACATGAAGATAGGGAAATTGCCGGAACCTGTATTAATTCGTTCTGTTTTAAAACAGGTGGGGCATCGTAGAAATGAGGTTTTAGTAGGACCTGCCGTAGGACAGGACTGTGCAGTTATGGAACTTTGTGAAGGAGAGGTTTTTGTGTTATCCTCTGATCCGATTACAGGAACTACCAAGGATATTGGAGGGCATAGCGTACACATTACAGCAAATGATTTGGCGGCTTCAGGTGCAGAGCCGGTGGGAATTATGTTAACAATACTTTTAACCCCTGATACTGAGGAAATGCAGTTGAAGGAGATGATGCAGGATGTAGAAAAAACCTGTAAAGAGTTAAATATGGAAGTTTTAGGTGGACATACCGAGGTTACAGATGTAGTAAAACAGACTTTAGTTTCTCTTACAGGTGTAGGTAAGATGAAAAAGGAAAATGTGCTTACCACAGCATCTGTAAAACCAGGTGATGATATTGTAGTGACAAAATGGATTGGACTGGAAGGTACTTCTATTGCGGCAAAAGAAAAAGAAACCTTGCTTTTGGAAAGCTTTGCACCGTCTTTTGTAGAAACTGCAAAGAAATTTGATCAGTATTTGTCTGTAATTCCAGAGGCGCAAATTGCAGGTGAGTGGGGCGTATCTGCCATGCATGATATTACAGAGGGTGGTGTATTCGGCGCTCTATGGGAAATGGGAAGTGGTTCCGGTGTGGGACTTGATATTGATTTAAAAGCAATTCCTATTCGTCAGGAAACCGTAGAGGTCTGTGAAGTATTAGGCTTAAATCCTTATATTTTGATGTCCAGTGGTTCTATGATGATTGCCGCGAAAGACGGATATGGTCTTGTGAGAAAGTTAAAACAGGCAGGGATTGAAGCTGCTGTAGTAGGCAAAGCAACGGATGGAAATGACAGAATTTTAAGAAACGGTGAAGATACCCGTTATTTAGATAAACCACAGAGTGATGAATTATATAAAATTTATCAGTAGGTGGAAGACATTGGGAGGAAAGAAAAGTGGCAAAATTAAACATTGTATTATTTGAGCCTGAAATTCCGGCGAATACAGGTAATATAGGAAGAACCTGTGTTGCAACAGGAACAAGATTACATCTTATTGAGCCTTTAGGATTTCAGTTAAATGAAAAAGCAATAAAACGAGCAGGAATGGATTATTGGAAAGATTTAGATGTGACAACATATATTAATTATCAGGACTTTTTGGACAAAAATCCCGGTGCCAAGATTTATATGGCAACTACAAAAGCACCGAAGACTTATGTAGATGTAGAATATGAAGAAGATTGCTACATTATGTTTGGTAAGGAAAGTGCAGGAATTCCGGAAGAAATTTTGTTGGAAAATCAGGAAACAGCTATCCGAATTCCTATGATAGGAGATATTCGCTCTCTAAATTTAAGCAATTCCGTTGCTATTGTGCTGTATGAGGCATTGCGTCAAAATAACTTTGATCACATGAGGTTAGAAGGCCATTTGACAAAATATGAATGGAAGTAAATTTCTTTTATAAAATGATAAAGAGAGGCTATCGCTTTGAACATTATCAAAAGCGATAGCCTCCTTTAATTTTCACTAACACTCTTTTGCAGGGTGAAGATAAATTCTGTTCCTACACCTTCTGTGCTGATGACGTTAATATTCTGTTTATGTGAGTTGATAATTTCCTTGACAATGGCAAGCCCCAGACCTGTGCCTTTTCTGTCTTTTCCCCTTGAGGAATCAATTTTGTAAAATCGGTCCCAAATTTTTGTAAGACTTTCTTTAGGAATTCCACATCCCGTATCTTTTACAGAAATAAAAACGGTTTCATGCTTTAAAGTAGACTCTATTTTAATAATGGAGTCAGGAGAACTGAATTTAATAGCATTATCAATAAGGTTGTATAAAACCTGCTGAATTTGTCCCATATCAGCATGAACGAACAGTGTTTGCCCCGTAAGAAAGAGCTCAATGGAAATACGTTTGTCACGACAAATTCCTTCAAAGGCTTCTGCGGTAGTTTTGATTGTGCGGTTAATATCAAAATCAGAATAATCTAATTGACGGCCTTTTTCATCCAGGTTATTTAATGTAAGCATACTTTGTGTGAGTTTATAAAGTCTGTCTGTTTCATATACGACAATTTTTAAATATTTTTCCTGCATTTCAGGAGGAATTGTTCCATCTAAAATTGCTTCTGTGTAACCTTTTATAGAAGTAAGAGGAGAACGAAAGTCATGAGATACATTGGAGATGAATTTTCGTTGGTAATTTCCTGTCATATCCAATTCATCAGACATATAATTTAAAGTCATTGCCAAATATCCTAGCTCATCTTCTTTATCTAAAGGAATATTGTATTTGAGATTTCCAGATGCAAACGTGTTTGCTCCTTGTATGATTTTTTTAAGAGGACGATTAATCATAATGTAAAATATAGGGATAATAAGCATCATAATTCCCAGAAACAATAGAAATAAAATATGAATAGTATCTAAGAGGCTATCCCTCTGATGACAAAGAACAGACATCGGTAAATGCATGGAAACATAACCTTTTACCTGCATGTTGACGGTAACGGGAACCATAACACTTAACTGCTCTTCCTGAAAATATCCGAAAAAATCACCTATTTGATAATAAGAACCGCTAGACTTTCCAGGGTCAAAGGATTTTAACTCTGGAAAGTCTTCTGCAATGAATTTTTGAGAGGTATCCATCAGAACTTTTCCTTTTGGACTAATCAGTAAAATTTCTTCCTTTTCATAAACTGAAGAACAGAGAGAATCATAAAACTCAGTAGGGGTGTCTATGTTTTGATAATATTTTATAGCACGTTGTCCTGCTATTTTTGATGCTTCCCGATATAAACGTCCGCTGTATACACTTTCTACATGGTCTTCTACTAAATCTGTTCCTACCAGAGAAATTGTAGTAAATCCGAGAATACCGAGAACAATCATAGCAGAAATAAATTTTACAAAAAGGAATTTTTTCATTTATTTTTGACCTCAAATTTATATCCTATTCCCCATACGGTGGAAAGCGCCCAAGAAGGGTGGTCTTTGATTTTTTCTCTGAGACGTTTAATATGCACATCCACAGTACGAGTATCACCAATGTATTCATATCCCCAGATATGATCCAAAAGTTGTTCTCTTGTAAATACCTGATTAGGAGAAGCTGCAAGAAAATAGAGAAGCTCTAATTCCTTTGGAGGCATATCTAGTTGTTTTCCATAATAGATTACAGAATAGTTCGTTAGGTTAATTGCTAAGTCAGGGTATTCCACATATTTTCCGGAAGGTTGTGTTGCCGGAGCTACATTTGGCTGATAGCGTCTTAATACAGCTTTTACCCTGGCAACTAGTTCTTTAGAGTCAAAAGGTTTAATGATATAGTCGTCTGCACCCAGTTCCAAACCTAATACTTTGTCAAAGATTTCTCCTTTGGCGGAAAGCATGATAATGGGGACATTAGATTTTTGCCGTATCTCTCTGCATACTTGATAACCGTCCATGCCCGGAAGCATTAAGTCAAGTAAGATGAGATTTGGGGCAAAGGAGGAGAAAGCATTTAAAGCTGCTTCTCCATCATTGACGATATGGGTATCAAAACATTCTTTTGTCAGATACAGAGAAATCAATTCAGCAATATTATTATCATCGTCTACGATAAGAATTTTCTGTTTAGTTACCATATATACTCCCCCTTATTTTTTGAATTCTACAATTGTAACACCGGCATCACCTTCACCGAATTCTGCCAGATGAAAATCTTTTACATACTTTAAGCGTTTTAAATAGTTATGCACGCCTTTTCGAAGTGCACCGGTACCTTTTCCGTGAACAACACGGACACTGTTTAAATGAGCCAGATAGGCGTCATCTAAATATTTATCTAATTCTGCAATAGCCTCGTCTACGGTTTTTCCCAGAAGGTTGATTTCTGTGCGGATAGAAGCAGATTTGCTCATTCGTATTTTACCTGCACCGGTACGCTGTAATGATGGTGCGGTAATAACCGGTTCATCAATTAATTGCAAATCTGATAAATGTACTTTGGAACGAAGAATTCCCATTTGTACAAAAACCATTCCTTTTGCATCCGGTTTAGAGCTTATGGTTCCTTTAACATTCAGACTTAATACTTTTACTGCATCTCCCAGAGAAATATCCTTGGCAGTAAGTGTAGACTTTTTCTTTTCTGGTGTTTTAAGAGCCATTTTTTTGCCTGTCTGATCCATTTTTTTACGAAGTTCAGAACGTTTTTGCTC
This sequence comes from uncultured Lachnospiraceae bacterium, assembly GCA_905201915.1. GTDB lineage: Bacteria > Bacillota > Clostridia > Lachnospirales > Lachnospiraceae > Blautia. Next base: position 5,905 of record CAJKQE010000009.1, on the reverse strand, counting down.
TAATTCTTTTGCAGACATAGACTCTTTTCCGGCTTTGTTGAAAATTTTCATGGTTTGGTCTGCATATTCTTTTGCCTCTCGCAAAATACGATGTGCTTCTTCATTGGCATCACGAAGAATACGTTCTTTTCGCTGCTCAAGTTTATCCTGTTTTTCTTCTAATTGTTTTTTCAGACTTTCAATTTCTGTTTTATAACGGGCAATTTCGGCTTCTTCGGCTTCGATGGTTTTTCGGCTTTGCTCCAAAGTTGATAGAACATCTTCAAAGGACTCATCTTCCTGACTGATTTGCTCTTTCGCTTTGTCGATAATATAGGAAGGCAGTCCAAGCTTTCCGGAAATTGCAAAAGCGTTACTTTTTCCCGGAATACCGATAAGCAGACGATAAGTAGGACGCAGAGTTTCTACGTCAAATTCACAGGAAGCATTTTCAACTCCATGAGTAGAGAGTGCATATACTTTTAACTCACTGTAGTGAGTGGTTGCCATAGTGCGTATTCCCTGTGCATGAAGATGAGATAAAATAGCAATGGCAAGCGCAGCGCCTTCGGTAGGGTCTGTTCCTGCACCTAACTCATCAAAGAGAACCAGGGAGTCACGGTCTGCTTTTTCAATAAAACGTACTACATTTGTCATGTGAGAAGAAAAGGTACTGAGAGACTGTTCAATACTTTGTTCATCACCGATATCAGCGTAAACTTCTTTAAAAATGCTGAGTCGTGAATTGTCAAAAGCAGGAATATGAAGTCCTGACTGTCCCATGAGAGTTAAAAGACCGATTGTTTTTAAGGAAACAGTTTTACCGCCGGTATTAGGACCTGTTACAACAAGAAGATCAAAATCTTCGCCCAGACGAACATCAATAGGCACGACTTTGTGCTTGTCAATCAGAGGATGGCGAGCTTTCTTTAAATCAATAATTCCGTTTGTGTTAAAGCGTGGCTCTGTAGCATTCTGTGCTTTTGCCAAAAGAGCTCTGGCAAAAATAAAGTCAAGCTGTGTCATGACTTTTAAATTATCTTCAATAGCTTCCAGATTTTCAGCGGCATATTGGCTTAGATTAGAAAGAATAATTTCAATTTCAGCCTGTTCCTTTACTTCCAATTCTCTTAAATCATTATTTAGCTTTACAATAGCCATAGGTTCTACAAAAACAGTGGAGCCTGTAGAAGACTGGTCGTGAATCATACCGGGAACTTGTCCTTTGTGCTCTGCTTTTACAGGAATACAGTAGCGACCGTTTCGCATGGTAACAACAGCATCTTGTAAATAAGTTCTGGCAGAACCACTGACATAAGAAGATAGCTGACTGTGAATTTTATCATTGGTATTCTTCATAGAACGGCGGATTTGCTTTAAGCCGGCGCTGGCATCATCTGCAATTTCTTCTTCTGACAAAATACAGCGGCGGATTTCCAAAGCCAGTGGTGTCAGAGGCTGAAGAATTTCAAACATGCTGTCTAAGGAGTCCTGATTTTCTTCTGCGTTTTCCCGTCTTGCATAGGCTTTGGCACGATTGGTATTTTCCAAAAGGCTGCAAAGGGATAAAAGCTCCCCTGTTCCTAAGGTACTGCCGATTTCCAGACGTTTTAAGGAACCTCTGATATCTTTTACTCCCCCAAAGGAAAGAGAACCCTTTTGATAAATTCTTGCTAATGCATCAGCAGTTTCTTGCTGCATAATTTCAATTTCATTTAAATTATCCAAAGGGATAAGACTTCGGCACAAATCTTTTCCACAGGAAGATGTGGCAAAGTTTTCCAGCATTTGAATAATTTTACTATATTCTAAAGTTTTTAAAGCTTTTTCATTCATAAAAATCACCTTATTTAAATTCCATTATAGTTGATAAAACATCTCTATTAGAAAAAATAGGAAGTTATGTCCTATTTTACATTAAAATAAGAAGAAAGAAAAGGGACAGTATTAGAATTTTTTGTGTAATCTTCATGAAAAGTTCATAAACTTTTGTTATAATAAAATATAGTTTTATGTGGAGTGAGTGACATGGAGCAAAAGAAAAATGAAAAATCTTATGAATTTCTAAAAGAAACGATCAAAGAAAAACCCATTGATAAAAAGAAAATAATGAAACATATTCTTAGGATTTTGGCATCCGGGGGACTTTTTGGACTGGCAGCATCGGCAGTTTTATTATTGGCAGCCCCGGAAATTAGAAAAAACATAGAGGGAAAACAAGAACAGTCACAAATACAGTTTCCATCTGATACAGAGAACAGCGAGGAAAACACAAAAAATAATATACCAGAAGAACAAAACTCCGAAGCTGGTTCGCAACCGGCTGCAGAAGAAGAACTTACACCAGAGAAGTATCAGAAATTGTTTGCAGACGTTTTTGCCACTGCCCAAGAAGCTAAAAAATCTATGGTAAGAGTAAGAGGAAGTAAAAATGATGAAGAATGGTTTCAGACACCTTATGAAAGTGAAATTTCAGGTTTGCTGGTGGCAGAAAGTGGACAGGAGCTTTTTGTACTGACAGAATACAGAATTGTAGAAAACGTAGACAGAATACAGGTTGTGTTTTATGATGGGACAGTTACAGATGCCAGATTTTTAAAAGGTGATACCAATACAGGATTTGCTATTTTAAAAGTTCCCAAAGCAGGGATTTCAGCTGAGACAAAAGAAGTAATTACTATAGCACCATTGGGAGAGTCCTATGCAGTAGAACAAGGCAAACCTGTTCTTGCAATTGGAAGCCCTATGGGGTATAGTGACTCTGTTGGATATGGAATTATTACATCAACCTGTAATACTATATCAAAAACAGATGCAGAATATAGTATTTTGACTACAGATATTGCAGGCAGCAGTCTGGGAAGCGGCGTTTTGTTGAATTTAGAAGGCGAAGTGATTGGTTTGATTGCGCAGTCTTTTGCCAGAGAAGATACGCAAAATCTTGTAACCGGACTTGGCGTTTCGGAAGTAAAAGAGATGATACAGATTTTGTCCGATGAAACAAAAGATATTGTTTATTTGGGCATCACAGGTAAAAGTATTACCAAGGATATTTCTGAAAAGAAAGGGATACCGATTGGTGTTTTTGTAGAACAGGTAGAGGTAGATTCTCCGGCAATGCAGGTGGGAATTCAAAATGGCGATGTAATTATAGAGCTGAATGGTGAAAAAATAGAAACTGTAAAAGGTTACCGGCATCAGCTGAAATTCTGTAAAGCAGGACAGACAATTAAAGTAAAAGCCATGCGTCAGGGAACAGAGGGATATGTAGAAGTGGACTTTGATGTGACGCTGCAGGCGAGATAGGAAGGATAGGAAAATGAGATTTATCAGCGAACTTCATGAAGGAGAAAAACTTTCAGGGATTTATTTATGCAAACATAAACAGGCAGCAGTGACAAAGAATGGAAAATCTTATGAAAATGTGATTTTACAGGATAAGACAGGAACGATTGATGCAAAAATCTGGGAGCCAAATTCTCTTGGAATTGATGAGTTTGATGCTTTGGATTATATTGATGTAGTGGGAGATGTTACCTGCTTTCAGGGAAATCTTCAGGTAAGCATTAAAAGAGTCAGAAAAGCTTCTGAGGGAGAATATGAACCGGGAAATTATCTTCCTGTGAGCAGTAAAAATATTGAAACAATGTATCAGGAGCTTTTGGGAATTATCAATCAGGTAAAAAATCCATATTTTCATCAGTTGCTTTTGGCATTTTTTAAGGAGGACGCAGCATTTGTGAAAACATTTAAAGGAAATTCGGCAGCGAAAAGTGTCCATCACGGTTTTATAGGCGGACTTTTGGAGCATACCGTCAGCGTGGCAAAGCTGTGTCTTTACTATTGCGGAACTTATAGTATTTTAAATAAAGATTTGCTCATTACGGCAGCTCTTCTTCATGATATCGGAAAGACAAAAGAACTCAGCGCTTTTCCTATGAATGATTATACAGATGACGGACAGCTTTTAGGGCATATTATGATTGGTGCAGAGATGATTCATGATAAGGCAAAGGAAATTCCTAATTTTCCGTATAAAATGGAAAGTGAATTAAAACATTGTATTTTGGCACATCATGGAGAACTGGAATACGGATCACCGAAAAAACCGGCACTTGCAGAAGCAGTTGCTCTTAATATGGCAGATAATACAGACGCAAAAATGGAAACTTTGACAGAAATTTTTGCAGCAGCGCCAAACCAGAAGGAATGGCTGGGATATAATCGGTTGTTCGAGTCTAATTTTAGAAAATCAAGTTGCGAGTAATTTTAAAGCGGAGCTGTTGCATGGAGTTTTTCATGCAGCAACTCCTTCTTTTCAGATAGGAGAGTTTATGGAATTTAAAAAGAATGATTTGGTAACAGTAAAAATCGAAGATATGGGGCATGACGGCGAAGGAATTGGAAAGGCAGAGGGTTATACTCTGTTTATTAAAGACACAGTAATTGGCGATGTGGTAGAAGCTAAAATTATGAAAATGAAGAAAAATTATGGGTATGCAAGGCTTGTACGTGTGTTAGAGGCTTCCAAAGACAGAACAGAGCCGAAATGTTCTGTGGCAAGAGCCTGTGGAGGCTGCCAGTTACAGTTTTTAACTTATGAAAAACAGTTGGAATTTAAGAAAAATAAAGTGGTAGGAAATCTGGAGAGGATAGGCGGATTTTCTGATATTCCAGTCGAAAAAGTAATAGGAATGGAAAATCCATGGCGCTATCGAAACAAGGCACAGTTTCCGGTAGGGAAAGATAAGGAAGGAAATCTGATTACAGGATTTTATGCAGGAAGGACACACTCGATTATTCCGAATACTAACTGTTATTTGGGAGTTGAGGTAAACGAAGAAATTTTAAATGCAGTGCTGGATTACATGAGAGAAAATCATGTTGAGCCTTATGATGAAGTTACCGGTAAAGGGCTTGTTCGCCATATTTTAATCCGGTATGGATTTAAAACAAAGGAAATTATGGTTTGTATTATTATAAATGGAAGGAAAATTCCAAATGCGGCAGGACTGGTAGAGAAACTGAAAGATATTTCCGGAATGACAAGCATTACTTTAAATGTAAATACAAAGCGAAACAATGTGATTTTAGGAAATGAAATTTTACCTTTATGGGGGAAAGAGTATATTACAGACTATATTGGAGAGGTAAAATATCAGATTTCTCCTCTTTCATTTTATCAGGTAAATCCTGTGCAGACAGAAAAACTTTATGGGACAGCACTGGAATACGCAGGTCTTACAGGAAAAGAAATTGTCTGGGATTTATATTGCGGGATTGGAACGATTTCTCTGTTTCTGGCACAGAAGGCACAAAAAGTTTATGGTGTGGAAATCGTTCCGGCAGCTATTGAAGATGCAAGAAAAAATGCAGAGATTAACGGCATTGACAATGCGGAATTTTTTGTGGGTAAGGCAGAAGAAGTTTTGCCTGCAAAATATAAAGAAGATGGTGTATATGCAGATGTAATTGTAGTGGACCCTCCAAGAAAAGGTTGTGACGGAGCTCTGATTGAAACCATGTTGTCTATGAAACCGGAGAGAATTGTGTATGTAAGCTGTGACTCGGCTACATTGGCGAGGGATTTGAAAGTGCTGTGTGAGAAGGAATATCAGGTGGAGAAGGTGGCTGTGTGCGATATGTTTCCGGGAAGTGTGCACGTGGAGGCTGTGGTGTTGCTACAAAGGAAGAATATGTAGAAATCCTTGAATTTACGCACTTTGTAGAGTTTTTCAGTTTCAGAAAAATAGGTGAAAATCACAAAGAAAAGAGCCTTGTGAAGAAAGTAACCGTTGTTGTTGCGTTAGACCTCGGGACGGGGAACACAAAGAATCTTGAATATGAAAATGAATAGAGAGCTATCAGATCATTGATAGATTATAGGGATACTTGTTAAAAGCGGGTGTCCCTATTTTTTATAGGG